>JBJMMA010000001.1:0-22506 GCA_045805065.1 Bdellovibrionia bacterium
ACGACGACAAGACGCGGATAAAGGCTGCAATCTTCAGCAACCACAGCGGTGACCAGTACGAGCAGCGCGCTCGCTCAGTTTTGTCTCGTCAGGCGCGCCGAAAGTATGTCAATTCGCTTGATGACTTTTACGACCACGTTGTTTCTCATATTGAGCGGACCGTCCAGCTTGCGGCGGAGTTGAAGAGACTTCATCCGGAACGCTACCGGGATGTCGATCCAGGGTTGCTTGAGATCTTCATGAACCGGCATGATTTTGCCAAAATCGCGAAGGACGAGACTACTGGGAAAAGGTCTTTCCTGGAGGGGCTCTATCAACAATACGGAAGGGATTTTAACTCGTTCTCTCCCGATGAGAAGGCCATGGTGCTTAAGTATAAAGATGCACTGAATAAAGCCGATGCTCAGCATGCGCGCGACTTTTTCAAAGTGCATAATTATAACCGCCAATTCATTAAAAAGAACGGTCACTATACGGATCTTGCCAAGCTGTACCTTGAGATTGAGAGTATCGCCGATAAGGTGGACCGTGGGCTATCGCCTGTTTCGGCGGAAGAGTTCAACCGCGTAAAGATGAAGCCTGCCAGTGAGTTTTTGTCAGATCCGGTTCAAAAACGGCTGGCAGAATCTTTGGAGAGAAGTCGAGGCCCTGGCATTCCAAGTCCTTATGAGTACGCCACTAAGGGACATACCTTTGAGGAGTTCCGGGCGCGAAAAGCTCGCATGCAGAATGTTGAGCAAACCTGCATGATCAATCATCTGATGCATGAGATCCTCAAACGCGAGCAGATGCTGCCGCTTCGGCACTAATCAGCCCAGTCTAGTCAGCCCAGTCTAGTCAGCCCAGTCTAGTCAGCCCAGTCTAGTCAGCAATGCTGGTTTGACGAGGATCAAGCCAATCTCGCAGACCATCGCCTAAGGCATTGAAAGCGAGCACGGTCAGAAAAAGCACGCCGCCAGGAAAGATCATGAGATGCGGAAACGCGCGAATGGATCGAAAACCTTCGGCTGCCAACGTACCCCAGCTTGAGAAGGGTGGCTGAAGCCCTAAGCCGATGAACGAGAGAAAGCTCTCGGCCATGATATTGGCAGGGATCTGAAGCGTGAGGGATACGATGATCGGTCCCATGAGATTGGGAAGTATATGTCGCCAGAGAACGCGGCCGTGGCCGATGCCGATAGCGCGTGCGGATTCGACATAAGCCATTTCACGCGCTTGCAGCACCTGTCCACGCACCAGGCGTGCTTGCGTGACCCAGGCTGTGAGACTGATGGCTACAAAGATGCCGGTCGCGCCCTGACCAAAGACCAGCATGAGCAGAATCGCCAGAAGAAGAGATGGAAAGATGTAAAACAAATCCACCACGCGCATGAGGATCTCATCGATCCATCCGCCATAATATCCTGCGATCGCGCCTGTCAAAGTGCCCAGAAGCAAAGAGGCTACGGCCGTGAAGATGCCTACGGCTAAAGACATGCGCGCGCCAAAAAGGACGCGACTGTAAAGATCCCGCCCAAGACCATCCGTTCCCATCCAGTGCATGAGGGATGGGCCCTCGAGCCGATGCTCGATCATCTGGTCGGCATAGCCGTAATGCGTGATCCAAGGGGCACAAATTGCAGCCAGGCTCACCAAAAGCAAGAATGCCAAACCGACGACGGCCCAGGGACTGCGCTTGAAAAGTTTCCTGATCATCGCACGTCTTCCCGAATGCGGATGCGAGGATCAGCCCAGCCGTACATGAGGTCCGTCACAAAGTTGGAGGCGACAAGAATTGCGCCGTAAACAAGCGTGATTCCCATCACCAATGGATAGTCGCGGTTGAGCACGCCTTGAACAAAGAATCGACCCATTCCAGGAATCTGGAAAACAGTCTCCACGACAAAGGATCCCGTCACAAGGCCCGCAGCCAGAGGTCCGATCATCGTAAGCACAGGGATGAGCGAGTTTCGCAAAGCGTGTTTGAAGATGACTCGCGTGGGTGCGAGACCTTTCGCATAAGCGGTGCGAATGTATTCTGAGCTCAACGTCTCAAGCATCGATGCGCGAGTCAGGCGCGCGATCATGGCAAGCGGTCGCAAGGCGAGCGTTGCGACTGGAAGGATAACCGAATCCCAGCCTTCCCAAAGTGCCGGAGGCAGCCACATGAGGTGAAGTGAGAAATAAAGAATCAGAAGACTTGCGACGAGATAGCTTGGCAAGCTGATGCCAGCGACCGCGATGAACATGGACGAGGAGTCAAGCCAGGTTCCACGCTTCCAGGCTGCAAGGCATCCCAGTGGGATCCCCAGAACAATAGAAACCATAAGCGCCCAACTGCCCAACAAAAGGGAAGGAGGAAGGGATTCGCTGATCATCTCAGTCACAGGGCGGCCCATGTACTGGAAGGACTCACGAAAATCACCGTGCGAGACGTCTTTGAGCCATTGAGCAAACTGAATCGTGACCGGCTGATCGAGGCCGTATTTGCGATCGATATTGGCTTTGATCTCAGGTGGCCAGGCGCGATCCCCATCGAAGGGACCGCCGGGAGCCACGCGTATCAAAAAGAAAGTGAGCGTTGAGAGCAGGAAGAGCGTCAAGGCTGCGGATGCAATTTTTTTGAAAAACCAACTCACGAAGGAGGCTCCTTGCTTAACGGTGCGACAGGTTAGGGTAGTGAACCCAGCCTGTGGCCGTAGGAAAGCCGGGAGGAGCCGCGGCGGTTTGTTCGAGATCCGATAAAAGCGCAGTGTAGGCGCAGAGGAATGCGTCAAAAGCGCTTAAGTTCATCGCAAGCTTGCGAATGTCTTTGTCATAAACAAAGACATCGCGCTGCTCGACCAGTGCTTCCAGAATATCCTCGCGTGCCTGAACGCCTTCTTCGAGGCGCCGGTAAGCTGAGATGGTTCTCTTTGAAATTCCCAAGGGCTCAGCCAGAGCGGCGATGGTGAGTTTTGGCCAGGCTTCGATGAGCTCAATCTTGCGAAGGTAAGGCTTGAGATAAATCATCCGCGCAGTGAGAGGTGCTTTGTTTCCACCGAGCGTCTCATCGATTTCAAATCTCTCGTAAGGATGGAGCTTAGGAAGAACCTGATAGCGTACCCAGAGCTCGACCGGGCGCTGAGTGTAGGGAGTGAACTCAAGTACTTTGACTTGATGAGAGCGTTGCGCTTTTTTGGTCATTTCGCGCATCCACTTGATGGCTGAGTTGCAGCGGGTCTGCGAAAGGCGGCTCAGGCAAGGAGGCATTTCCAGCGGAACGTTCACACCCATTCGGACTTTTTTTCGTCCATTGGCCGAGTCTTCGGTGAGCTCATCGATCAAGCTGATGAGCTGCTCATCGGCGGCGGCTTGGCCGCTGCGATCGCCATTGGATTTCGAAGAGAACTTTTCAGATGCGTTCTTCTCTGGAATCCGGTCATGGATATCGAGAAGAAAGATCTTTTGTTCCTTGGGATAGAATTCCAGGACAGCTACCGCGGTTTTTGGATTTTTTGCCCCGGAGAGCTCCAGACCGAGGTAACGCTTGGATTCACGCACCACGACGAATATGTACCTCTAGGCCGCGCGGAGACGCCCGAAAGGGGAGTGCGCGCATGCCTTCGGCAACGAGGGCTCTCTCGACTGCCGCCTTGTCTTTTGGATCCGGAAGATAAATAAAGAAGCATCCGCCACCGCCTGCGCCGCAGATCTTACCGGCGCGGCCCGGAGCGATGCTCTTTGCGATCTCAAATGCGCGATCCATCTCAGGCGTGCTGATGCCTGCGGCGAGAGTTCTGCGAACATCCCACTCAGCAGCGATTGCCTCACCGGCATCGCTCCAGCGACGCTCGAGCAAGCAGGTCTCCAGCTTGCGAGTCGCTTGATTGATCTTGGCAAAACGCCCGCGGATGTCTTCTTGGTTATCGATGAAGCCTTTGAAGAGCGCCCAATTGTTGATGCCGGAGTTGCGGCTTTGTCCCGAGTAAAAAAGAAGAAGCCGAGACTCAAGCTCCGGGATCAAATCATCTGGAAGCCATTCGCGTTGATGACGGCCAGCGCCCCATTGAAGGCTTTGAAGTCCGCCGTACATTGCGCCGTAATAATCTTGAACGCCTGCAGGAACTTGAATGACCGTGGTCTCAACATCGCGAACGATATCGATCCATTTTTCGCCTTCTTCAACCGGGTTCACAGGCTGGCCTTTCGCCCAGCTTGCAAGCGCGCCAATCATGGCGATGCTCAAAGTCGAAGAGCCACCGAGTCCTGCACCTGCTGGACTCTTGGCGCGAGTCTTCAAGGTGAGATCCGTTCCAGGCTTTCTAAAAAGCGTGAAGTGGCGAAGAAGCTTCAAGTGAAGCTCAAGCTGCGGAGGAACCTTGGCTTGAGAGAGGGCTTCCCAGCTGATCTCTTGCTCGATGTTTTGATCATCCGAGCGCAAGGTGACAGATCCGTGGCCTGCTTTTTTGGAATCCGATTCAATCAACTCGGCTTCGGCAAAAAGATCGATCCCAAGATTGATCGTCGTTGGACGCTCGAGGAAAAGATAAAGCGGCCAAAGATCAATCGTGCCGCCGGCAAGATCAATACGAGTAGGAGCCCGAGATGTAATGTGAGTCTTAGTGGCCATGTTCGAGATAACCGACGTATGGAAGTCCGCGATGTTTACCTGCGTAATCGATACCGTAGCCGACAACAAACTCGTTGCCGATCTTAAAGCCGGTGTAATCGACCTGAACATCCGCCTTGATGGCGTCTTCCTTCACCAAAAGCGAGCAGCTCTTGAGAGTAGCCGGACGGCGGGTCTTCAACGTGTTCATGATGTAAGAAAGTGTCAAACCGGAGTCGACGATGTCTTCAAAGACAATGACATGCTTGCCTTCAAGCGGCTCGTTCATATCGAGCGTCACTTTGACTTCGCCTGAGGAAACCATCTTATTGCCGTAGCTCGAGACGCCGAGGAACTCGCAGCTCATCGGAACGTCCAGGTGGCGAATGATGTCGGAGAAGAAGATGAAGCTGCCCTTGAGAACACAGACAGCAACGATTTCCTGGCCGCGATAATCATGATTGATCTCGTGGGCCATTTCCGCGACGCGAGCTTGCAAGCGGACTTCTGGAATCAGGATTTTAGGTTGTTCGTTAGACATAGGCATTATTCATGATCTCCCCAAAGCCACCACCGCCAGGCACGATATAGTGCTTGTCGTTTAGCCCTCGTTCTTGGTCCCAATGCGTTCCTGGAATCGTATCCAGGACGTTCTTGGGTGATAGACCTCGGTCTAGGCGTATAGCGTACACCACGAGGTCCGGATGTCGCGACTGGATTTTTTTCAAGTATTCAGGAGTGACGATGCAGTGAAGGGCAATGTACTTTGAGGCTTTGCCACGTTTCTTGTACATGTCGACCGCTTCAACCAGGGTGCCGCCGGTTGCGCCCATGGGATCCGGGAAGAGGACGATCGATCCGTCCACATCTCCGCCGATCTTATGTCCTGAAACCCGGCTTCCCGTGACCTTTTCCTGCTCATCGGTGGTTCGACCGATGCTGATATGATCCTGTCTCACGGTTTTAGGGTTCATGAAGTAATTCAGAGCCGAATAGCAAACGTGAGACGGAAGAGTTCCCGCGCGCGCCAGATTGACGGATACGACGGGCGTTTCAGGGTTGATGATCGGTCCCTGATACATGGCCTCCGGATGAACAGGCGCCATGCGGGTCCTGATCTGCGTCTGCTGGGTTGGGAACTCGCGGTTCACCACGATCTGAAGAAGCGAGATGTAGATCGTCGTGATCAGTTCATTGATGACAGGCTGATGCGTATCTTCGGCGCAAAGGCGGGCCAGGTAGGAGAGCAGGAACGGATTCGACAGAAGGTGAACGTTCTTTCCATAGCGGTGCTCTGTTTCTGAGAGCTGATAGGGAACGTTCTTAAACTGTGAATCCGGGTGCGCGATCATTTAGATTTGGCCTTATCCTTTTTAGCTTCGGGTCTGGCTTCAGGCTTACTGGTCATTGTACCCGTTGTGAGCGGTTTGACCGTCGACTCAGTTGCCTCTTGAACAGGAATCATATCCGGTTCGTGGCAAAAACGGCAGCGGGGTTCGTAAAAGTCTTTGGCTCCGACCAGGATTTTTTGATCGCCCTGCGCGCCTTCGCTGGATTGAGGTGCCGCGACGCGCTGAGACCGGGAGGCTGGACCACCGCAACCCATACAGACCGCCGAAAGTTTGGTGACGTCTTCAGCGATGGCTAAAAGTTTTGGCATCGGGCCAAACGGTTGACCGCGGAAATCCATGTCGAGTCCTGCGACGATGACACGCATGCCACGATAGGCAAGCTTATTGGCCACTTCAACGACCGCATCGTCAAAGAACTGAGCTTCGTCGATTCCCACTACGCGGGTGTTGTCGTCGACATATTTAAGAATATCGCGTGCCTTCTCAACAGGCTTGGAGAGGACGCGGTTGGCGTCATGGCTCTGCACATGATCTGCGCTATAGCGATTGTCGATGATGGGCTTGAAGACTTGAACCTTGTGACGTGCGATTTGGGCGCGCTTCACACGGCGGAGAAGTTCCTCGGTCTTGCCGCTGAACATGCTTCCACAGATTACCTCAATCGTGCCGCCACCCATTGTCCGTTGAAATCGATGAAACATAAATGCCACGGGCCCCCCGACCCGGTCCTGCCCAAAAGATGCTGTCTGCTATCCTTTGGCTGTAGCAAATCGGAGGAGTTTTTTGGACGTTATTTTTGGCGATAAATGAGGAATTCACCCTCTTGAACGAGGTGACTGAAGGCACCTTCGTCTTGAGTGCGGCAGCCTTGAATCTGAAGCGTATCCTTCTGATTTTTCAGCGTAATTGTATAGGGGGCGCGGCAGTCTGCGCTTGCAAGAGAGCGGCGCTGGGAAATGAAATTCCTGACTTTTGAGACAAACTCCTGATAGTGCACAGCGTCGACCTGGCATTGCTTGAGTTGAGTTCCATCGACCAGGCTTTTTCCATGTACGCCCTGGGCATCCGACTCCAAAGTGAGTCGGCGGTCGGAATGGCGAAGCACGTAATGAATTTCGACCGTAGCCTGAGCCCAGTCTTGAGCGTTGGAATTGCTTGGAGTGTTCGTCGTCGGAGCATGAGAGCAGCCGCAGGCGGCTGCCATCAGGATTAGGAATGTCATTAACTTCTGCATTAGGGCGCTCCTGCTTTTGAGTTTCCAATTCTGAAATCAAAACTGCAATAGGTCATTGTGTTGGGTTCACAACCCAGGACCTCACGGATCTGAGGGTTGCGGCCAAAAATCTTGTCGATACGAACTGCGGCGGGCGGATGATAGCCGTCTGGCTCCTGCGCTGCCTCGGGGGGCTCGCAAAGATCGCGCACTGAATTCACCATGGAATTGATGAGAGCTGGTGCCTGGAACTCAGTTGAGTAAGTGCGAAGCGTTTGCGCCGTCACGTGAACGGCCACCCAATCCGCAAAGGTCTCGGAGAGCTCATCGTTGGCTCCGCACTCAAAGCGATTTTTTCTCAGTGAGACTAGCTTTTGCTGCATGAAGCAGGCGCTCAAACGGTCATAAGCAGGGAAGGCCAGGCGCGCGCTTCGGACTTCGCAAGGATCAATGCCGTGAGCAAGCTCATGGGCCATCGTGAAAACGGTGTTGAACCACGACTTGGCGGTAAAGAAATACGCTCCGCCGACCCGGAGGCGCATTTTTCCATCCGGGAGTCGCTCATAATAGACATCGTTTTTTGTGATGAGGTCCGGCTCATCCGCATAGGCGGAGATAGGAGGAGGAAGCTGAAGCTCAATCTGCTTGAGCCGGTGCTTGAGCTGACGCTTTTCCCAATGAGTAAAGGTTGAGTCGGGTTGGGAATCGATGAACTTTTCAATGGAGTGCCTGACCCAGCGAAACGCGCTTTCGATCCGGTTTCGGTTTCTGGGCGTGTAGATCTCTTCGGCGAGTTTTTCGTTCACCTGGTCGGGTGTGAAATCAGGATTCTCCTGAGCAATCTTTGAAAAAAGATCGATCGCCATCTGCTCGCCGTCAATGTCTGAACGAACGCTTCCGGTTGGGTCGCGCGTGACGCCGGTCTGGGCGCAGATCAGTTTGTGCAGCTCATGACAAGGATCCTGAAGAGGGGGAGCGCTGCTCGGAGCGCGCGAGGATGCATTCATCTCCTGCGCGGGTGTTCGCGGAGACTGCGGTTGAATCATCATGAAGAGCCCTGCTGCGATCGCCAGGGAGGCACCGCACGCAAAGGCGATTGGGCGAAGTTTCACTGAAAACGACCCCTCGTCCCTTTATTGTCTCACGAGTACAATTCTTCGATCTTCTTTTTTCGATACTGGAAGATCTTTCCGACGTCGTTTTTTACGTAGCTTCCGGCCGCAAGGGCGCCAATTTTACCTAAGGGTAGTTTATAAAGCACCCGGTCCGTCAAAAGAGTGCCGCCCTTTACCGGAGTGAAAAGGTGCGTATGGTGCCATTGGGAATAGGGACCCCGAAGCTGGGTATCGACGAACTTCTGGTTCGGAACCCATTCCTCGATGCGGGTCTTCCAGCGCAGCGGGATCCCGCGCAGACTCAGCCGGTAATCGATCAAGGTGCCTTCCTGGATTTCAGGAGTGGATGTCTTGAGCACATGGAAGCCGAGCCATGGAGGAGTGATGGCCTCCAAGTTGGCCGCATCAGCAAAGAACGGAAAAATTTTATCCACCGGATGCGGAACCCATTGATGGGCCACGAATTCCCGGACGCCCCGGCTATACCAATCCGGGTAAAGATCAGAGAGCGCGTCCTCAAGCGTCGCAAAGCGGAACTTGAATCCGGCATCGAGTGCTTTTGCCGGCATCACGCGCTGACTGGAGAGAACCGCTTCAGACATTTCCCCGAGCGCCATTTTAACGGCAAATCCCGGAGCTGGCAGCAGCTTTGGACGGTGAAGCGTTTTTGCAAGCGTTGTTGAAAAATCACGATTGGTCACTGGCTGAGGCGCAACGGCATTGATCGGGCCTTGAATTTTCTCATTCTTAAGCGCTTCGACAATCAAGGACACAAGATCCTCAATATGGATCCAGCTCATCCATTGTTTTCCAGAACCGATCGCCCCACCCAGTCCAGCATCAAAGACTGGCGTGAGCTTGGCTAATGCTCCGCCCTCACGAGCCAGCACGACCCCGATTCTCAACTCAACGCATCGGTTCTTGGGCGCGATCTCGCAGGCTCTTTTCGCCTCTTGTTCCCAGGCCTGGCAGACTTCGGCTAAAAACCCTTTTCCCTGGGAAGAGGATTCGTCCAGAAGCTGGTCCCCGCGATCACCGTAAAATCCGATTGCCGAGGCGCAGATAAACACGGAGGGATTGGCGCTTCCGTTTTGAATCAGTGCATCGACAAGCGCTCTTGTGCCATGAACGCGGGAGTTCCGGATGCGGCGCTTGATCTCTTGAGTCCATCGGCCCTGAGCGATCGGTTCTCCTGCCAGATGAATCACCGCTTCAATTTGATCAAGTGCTTCAGAAGGGATGGAGCCTTTGTCCGGATCCCAAGCAAAGGTCTGGCAAGGGATAGCAAACTCCTGCTTGAGCCGATCTGGATTGCGTCCCAGCAGTACCAAGTCATGGCCTTCATGAAAAAGCCGGTAGACTAGACGACTTCCGATTAAACCTGATGCACCTGTGACAAGGACTTTCATCGCAATTTAGGATCTGCAAACGAACGACCAGCTTGTCGGATCACGTTCCTCCGGAGAGTAGACCCCAGAACAAGCTTATCCCTACTAAAAACAAGATCGCCAGGATCGGCAAGAGGATCGCAAAGATCAATACTTGTGGAAAAAGCACGACAGTCAGTGCTCGCCCTGTCCGGATTCGGTAGATTTCCTTTGCTCCGACGACGGAGATGTAAAGCGAGTAGAAATACGCAATGAATTTCCCTGCAAACGGAATCACCTGAAAGATCGACGCAACCGCACCGTAGGCCATGATCCGCACTGCCGACTCATAGGTCACTTCATGACGGTGTTGCTCACCCGGAGCAGCAGAAGGCGCATCTGACATGACGCCAACAAGTAGGCGTGCGCCGACAAAGACAAAGAACGAGGAGATCAGAAGCGACGCCAATGTCCAGAATGGGTCGCCAATGACAGAACCAATTCCCCAAAACCAGTTCGTAAACGCATGACGAGCCTGCTCCCAGGAGGAGCTTCGGCGAATGACGTCGATCTGGTCATTGTTCCCGAAAATGGCAGCCCATTTCTCGAAGGCTTCTTCGCTCGATCGGATAAATGCAGAGTTCCAAAGAAACGCGATCGCCGAACCAATCCAATGAGCAATCAGCGCAAACGCCAAAGGCTGAGCAAAGCCCGCATTGCGCGGCATACGACGAAAGAACTGATGCGGCTTAAGAAGAACTGTCTTCAAATCGTCCCAATACTGCGCAACAGGGCGATCCATATGAGGAGTCCCGCTCCCTTGGAAGACATACCCACAGTTCGGGCAGGTGCCCCCGGAGCTCGAAAAAAACGGATCAGATTGCTTTAGGCCACAGTTTGGACAGTTCATTTTGAGTCGTTACTTCTTAAAGAAGTCACGACTCCAAGGTAAACCGTCGATCAGTGTGCTGTCCACCAGGAAAGCTTCCTTGCGCGCCGAGCTGAGATTGCGGGCGTAAAGTTTTCCATCAGCCTTCCAGAAAACAAACACGTGCTTTGCTGGGTTTTGATCATCGCCGAGCGTGATCTTGAGGCCATCTTTCTCTCCAGCAGGAACTTTGGAATCCGGCAAGAAATCCTGGATGTGACGTCCTGAAAACTGATCCAGGAAAGATTGAACCTTTTCGCTGTTCACTTCAGTCTGGCTTGCTGCGTCGATCCACTTTGTATCTTTTGCATCCAGCGCGAGAGGTTTATCTCCGATCGCTTTACCCGAGAGCTCGATCTTCTTGATGCTGAAGCGATCCAAGGAGGTGAGGAGCTTTGCCATACGGAAGTCCTTCAACTCTTTGTCAAACTGTCTGGGAGCATTGCTTTGAAGCTCATAAAGCGGATCAGTATTGGAGAGGGTCGCATAGACCGGAGTCGAATCCGGGCTGGCGCCTTGATTGAGCTCATGCTCGTGATCGTGGACGTGCATCTCTGGCTTAGGTGCGCCCTTCGTGTTTTTGCGATTGCTGTAAAGGGTCAGTGTGACAGATGAAGGAGCGTTTTTTGATCCGGCTTGCGGCGCTTGGGTGAAAGTCACGCTGACAATCTCAGGTTGTCCTTTCAGAGTGCTTTTGGCTTTTGCGTCGGTCTTGGAGTCAGAGACATAATTCTTGGCTGCCAGATAAGCTGCGCCATTCAAAAGCGCATCGACCATTTCCGGATCGCCTTCAAAACTTGTATCGCCAGAGGTGATGACCCAGCCGCCATCCTTCTTTTCGCCGTGGATCTTGCCGTTTTTCTTGCTGAGAATTTCAAAGGACTGAACTTCGCTTGCCGCAAGCGACATGATCTTCTTGTCACGCCAGTAAGTCAGGTCATGCTCAAAGTTGGATTTGAAGTAGCTTGGGATTTGAATGACCTTGGAGTCATCCGGCTTTCCGGCTGGCTTTTGTCCTGCTGGGACGCGCTCCAGAACGGCAAAGAAATTGTCATTAATCGGATTGACTGCGCCGATATAGGCAACCGTCTCGCCGTTGGAGGCTTTCACATCCACGCGTTTTACGTTTGGACCCTGGATGGCTTCAGGAGAAAGTCCATACTCCTTCAAAAGAGCACTGCGCTTTTCAGGGGTTTCATCTTTCAGATCAATCGTCTCTGAAGGCGCAAGATTGCTCAGGGCAGAAACAAGTGAGTTGACGTTCGAATCATCCGCACGAACCTGAAGCGGTTCAGCGAGTTTCCATTTGGAGTTATCCCCAGGCTTGCAGGTCTTGGCCTGAAGATCCTGGCACTCCCATTTGAACGTTTTGGATCCGTCCGAGAGTTGAATGGATTCAATCTGTTCGCCTTTGAGTGCAAACACTTTTTTCAAGGTGTCTTGAGCCGCCTCTTGTGCCGGCTTGTGCTTGTACTCCAGCCAGAAGGCAAAGCCTCCGAGCACGCATAGAGCGATGGCAAGATATAGATTACGATTCCAACTCACTTGTTGAGCCATTGCGATCTCCTGTATTACCAACGACGGCGGATAGCCCAGATCACCACGCCACTGACCGCAATTGCGGCAGGGATGAGGATCACGGCAAACCAGAAAATGATCGAGCCGGTACGCGCGGTCATTTCGATCTTGCCTGGGCCTTCTTCCTTGGCGCGGATTGAAATCATGCTCTCGTCTTCAAGTACCCAGGAGACTGAGTTGACGAAGAAGTCGAGGTTCACGCCAAAGCGGGAAAACTGGTTTGCGGCAAAAAGCGAGCTTCCAAAGACCACAAGGCGCGTATTGCGAGTCGCCTTGGAATCCTTTTGCTTTCCATCAATCGCAAGCGCGACGTTGAACGGACCCTTTGGAGCCGATGTTGGATTGACCTTGAGCTCACCACCGGTGATCCCTTTGAAATCCGTTACAGCAAAGCTCTGAGCGGTGGTCTTTCCGATCGCATCAGGCGTGATGCCCTGAGCAGTCGTTGCGACTTCGAGAGGGCGAGCCATAGGAAATGCGCTTGGGGTGTTGGCTCCAAAGTCACGAGTGATCGGATTGTTGCGAGAGAAGTTGGCAACAATTGGCATCGATGCGTCCACGTTGAACATGCGGGAGACCGGATCAACAATCAGTGCATTCGTTGCCTTGACGTTCCAGTCCGCAAGAACAGCCATCAACTCAGGAGCATAGGGTGCACCCTTGAGAGCGACGTCAACAGCAATGACAGCGCGTCCGCCGTTGTTCAGGTATTCACGGATCGCTTTGATCTCAGGATCAAAGAACGCCTTGGTTGGGCCTACGATCGCGATCGCATCACAGACCGCAGGGATCTTTCCCTGCTCCTGAACGATGTTGATCTCTTTCACTTCATAGGATTGATCCACCAATGCCTTGCGGACGGCGTCGTAACCTTCCGCATCCGTTGCCGTGAAGACTTTTTCTCCATGTCCTGCAACTGCGCAAAGGGTAGGAGTCTTGTCCTTGGTCAGCTTGATCAAAGCATTGGTGAGCTTCTCCTCGTTCACGTCTTCAACTTTGCTGTCGCGTCCGTTGAAGGAAAGAAGAGCCGTTCCATACTTCTTGATGCCAGCTGTCTTGGTGCGGGTTGGCTCGCGATCCGGATCAACGTACTCGACCTCAAACTTCGTAGCGTTGAGGTTTTTGTAGTTATCCAGGATCGGGCGGAAGCGCTCTTTTTCAGCAGCCTTCGCAAACATCGTGACCTTCACAGGACTCTTGAGGCCTTTCACCAGCTTGACCGTCTGATCTGAGAGGGAATTGACCTTGTTGCGAGTCAGGTCAAAATTATGCGGATAGCGCGAGGCCATGAAGTTGACCACGCAGAGAAGCCCCAGGACTAAAAGCGCAGAGACTGCCGAGTTGATTCCATAAGCGGTCGTTCGGCTGCGCAAGGCCTGTTGATTCTGACGAATCCACAAGGCCAGGTCCGCGGCCAAAAGGACAACCAGAACCGCCGTCAGCCAGATCATTTCTGAGAAGGCAAGACGAGCGAGAATCAGAGCGATGACAAGGACGGCAGCGCCGAGTCCCAGGACCAGGCTTGCGTTCTTTTCCCAAAAAGATGCGTTCTTATTGTTCAGGTTCGTATTCATGATCGGTTATCTCCAGCGGAAGGAATCGAGGACGCGATGCGTGAGGAAGAGCATGAATCCAATGAAGGATGCGTAGAAAACGACATCCGTCGTGTTGATCGTTCCCTGACCGAAACTCTGCATATAGTGATTAATCAGCGAAAGATAGTTGAGCACATCACCCCAGACCGGGCCTGCCGATTGGCTTGCCCAGGCGATGAGCCAGAAAAAGAGCGTGCCTGCAAAGGTGAGGGCGCCTGCCACGATCTGATTTTCAGTCATGGCCGAGAAAAGGATACCCATCGCCAGATAGCAGCTTGAAAGAAGAAGCGTTCCCAGAGCCGAGGTCAGGATCGGACCCCAGTCAGGATTTCCGGTGATCGCAAGAATCACGGGGTAGAACATGGTGAGCGCGATCATGACAAAGACAAGCAGGAAGGCCGCCAGGAACTTGCCCAGGATGATCTGGGTCAGGCTCACGGGAGCCGTCATGAGGAGCTCGATCGTGTGCTGCTTTCTTTCCTCAGCAATGAGGCGCATCGTGATGAAAGGAAGCAGGAACAAAAGAACCACGTTCATGTTGCCATAAAGCGGGCGGACAATGCCGTCCGTGATGCTGGCGCCTTTTCCCATGTTGAACTGCTGGTATTGCATGTTCTGAAGGAAATAGTGGTTCAGGCTGTTGAAGAACATCCAGCCCATGATGAAAAGGAAAAGCGCGATCACGATATACGCGATCGGGGACGCGAAATAGATTCTGAAATCGCGGCGAGCGATGGTCCAAACGTTTTTCATGATCAAGCTCCCGTGTTTTCGACAGTGGTGAGTTGGAGGAAGACCTCTTCAAGGCTCACGCGCTCAGCGCTGAATTCGAGCACGCCCATGCCTTGTTTGACGGCCGTTTCAACAATGCGGTCGCGGATCTCGTCCGTGCCCGATGCGATCTCAACGGTGATCTTTCCGCCGGAAGTGGTGACAGCTTTCACGCCCTGGATCTGGCGAATAGCATCCAGTCCGCTGGACTGAGCGTTCTTCACGGCCAGGTTGTAAACGAGACCCTTGCTCATTCGGGTCGTCAGGCGATCGATCGTGTCTTCGGCAACGATCTGACCTTTGGCGATCACGATGATTCGCTGACAGGTTGCCGTGACTTCAGGCAGGATGTGCGAGCTCAGAATCACCGTGTGCTCGCCTGCGAGACCTTTGATGAGCTCGCGAATGTCAATGATCTGCTTTGGGTCAAGACCAACCGTTGGCTCATCAAGAATCAGGACTTGAGGATTGTGAGCCAAGGCTTGAGCCAGGCCCACGCGTTGACGATAACCTTTTGAGAGATTACCGATCAGGCGCTTGCGGACATCGCCGAGTCCTGTCTTTTCGATCGCCATGTTCACGGCTTTTGCGGCATCAGAGCCTGCAACGCCATGAAGACGCGCTGTGAAGTCGAGATAATCATCCACCTGCATCTCAGGATAGACAGGAGGGTTCTCGGGAAGGAAGCCGACGTTGCGTTTCACTTCGATCGGATTCTCAAACACGTCATGTCCTGCAATCATGGCTGTGCCGCTTGTGGCAGGCATGAAGCCCGTGAGGATTTTCATCGTGGTTGATTTGCCCGCGCCGTTTGGGCCCAGAAAGCCGATAATTTCGCCCTTCTGAACTTCAAAGCTGAGATCGTTTACGGCCGTGCGCGGACCGTACATTTTGGTCAGATGGGAAACTTGGATCATTCAGATTCTCCTCATTTAATCCTATGAGTGGCAATTCTATGAATGTGGCTTGGGAAACATGTTGTCAAGGTGATGAAAAAGAATTCATGAGCAAGTCAGAATGACTTTGCCAACCGCTTGACGGCTCTGCAGATATGAATGCGCTGCGCTAGCCTCAGCGAGAGGGAAAGTTTTTCCAATCACCACGCGAAATTCGCCCTTTTCAAAGCATTCTAAAATCTGATGAACGCTCTTTACGGCGATGTCCCGGTTCTTAGGCTCAAAGACTTGAAGGACATTCAGACCAAAAACACCCTTGTTCTCTTTCATCAACTGGAGAGGGTGAAAGAAAGGGGTTTGAGCGAGTTGCTTGAGGGTCGTAAAGATAGAACGGGTGTTTTTTCTGACCATTCCGGAAGCACCATAATGGATCACGCGACCTACCGGAGCCGTTCGACGAAAGGAGCGCTTGAGCGCCTTTCCTCCTACCGCATCCAGCATGATATCATAGCGGCCTGCCTGCGCGTCACTCATCGATTCCCATTCTTCGTTAAGTAAGACATTCTCGGCCCCAAGAGAGCGGACAAGATCCATCTTTGAACGAGAGCCAACCAGGCCCGTGACTTTTGCTCCTGCTCGCGCAGCAATCTGAATTGCAGCAACGCCCACACCCCCTGCGGCACTTGGAATGAGAACGCGATCGCCTTGACGAACTCGCGCCATTTCCTCAAGAGCAAGCCAGGCAGTGATAAAATTGACGGGAATTGCGGCGGCTTCGATATCAGACAGGTTTGCAGGTGTTTTCCAGATCTGATCTTCCGGCACAACGGTTTCACTCGTGTAACCGCCAAAGCGTGTCGCTCCAAACACACGATCGCCTGGCTTGAATGAAGTGACTGCGGGACCCACTTCAACAACGGTCCCGGAAATCTCATAACCTGGCGTAAATGGACGGGGAGGGGCCTCAGGATAAAGTCCCATACGCATCATTAAATCGGCAAAGTTCACTCCTGCGGCCGAGACCCGAATTTTAACCTCGTTGTGACGCACTGTGGTCGAAGAAGTTTCTACAAGTTCAAGGACTTCGGGGCCGCCATACCGAGAAATTTGAATCGAATGAGGCATAGGCGATCTATACAAAAGCGCCAAACGATTATCAAAGGCCTTTAATTCTTTTATTCAAATTCCGAGAAGTAGTTGATGACTACCATCAACCGCAAATTGACGTTGGCCGGATCGACATATTTTCTGTCGATTGTCTTGTTTTCCCACATGCTCACTCTGTCCGCCTCCACGGTCTGGGCGGATGAGAGTTTCGAGAAAAAATCCTGCGTCCTTGATTACTTCAGACTCCGGATTTCCATGTATGTGGATGGATTCAAGAAACGGGATATCAAGGAACGTAATCCAAGTTTTCTGAGCGACTTGGAATACCTTGAGGAAAAGAAAGCACTCGCCGGGTTGGGCGTCGTTGCGACCGAATTCGATCCTAAATTCAAGACACGCGTGCATTTCACGGCGACTGCCAAGCCTTTGGAAGATGGAACCATTCCACGAGTGGATCCAGCGGCGCGCGCCAATTACATCTACTTCCATGGATCAGGAACCATGGCGGCCGGAGGCAATACTTTCTCGGGCAAGCAGAACTCGCTGGCCGGCTTGGGATATAATTCCATCGGCTTTGATTATCCCTGGCACAAAGACGGGAATGTGTCTCGTGAGATGCTCAATCTTGATAAGTTCACCGACTACCTCCATGAGTTCATTCAGGCGCATCGAGTTCCTGGCCAGCCAACTTACTTAGTGGGACACTCATTTGGCCCATCTGTGATTAAAGCTTATGTCAGGCGCCACCCCAAGGGAGCCGATGGAGCTGTTTGGCTGAGTGGTCCAATGGACGATGCTCCTGAGCTGGAAGAGTGGTCGCAAAATCAGCTCAAGCAGATGCAAGCGTTCTGGACAGACACCAAATCGAATGAAAAGGGCGGGACCTGGGCAGGGATCATCACTCGTCAAGCCGAGCAGGATGCTGAAAAATTTCCTGATCCGACCGATAATCCTGACTTCAAGCTTCGAGTCCTGATCGGGCAAGATGAAGAATACATTCCGCGAGATCTCCAGCATCTCGATGAGAAAGGCATGCCTAAAAAGGGAACGCCTTTAAGTTTTGATTTCTGCGCTTGGGTCAAGAAGCAATTCAAAAACGCCATCTGCACTGTTGAGCCAGGCGTAGGTCATATGATCTTTGCTCATCGCGATGCCGAAGGAAGCGATATCATCCTGCGCGAGCTTGCGGCGATCAATGGCGATGATATTAGAAACGCCAAGGAGATGAAAAAATCCCTTCCTCAAAGAGTCGAAATCGATATCTTTGCGCAAAAATATCGGTTGGAGCCTCTTTTCAAGAAGTGGTTGGATGCCAAGGCCGGGCCTGTCGGTTATCTCACGATGCTCAAAGAGCGTGATATGAAAGCCATCAAGGCGCTGCAGACCGAGTGGAAAAGCGTCATTGAAAACCGAAACCTCTCCCTGATGAAAAACATCCAGGCTACCGAGCAGTGGGCGCCTGAGTTTTATGCCGAACATAAAGCGGAAATCGACGCGCTCGACCTGAGCAAGCCGCATACAGCGGACGTAAGCGCAATCGTGTCGACTTACCGTGAGTTCTTGAAGACGGTTAGGGCGGAAGATCGCGAGAAATACGCGGTGACCGATACGAGTGTCTTCATTGTCCCTGAGAAGACTCCAAAACCTCCAAAAGAAGGCAAGCAGCAGAAGGGTGAGAAGCCTGTCGTTACAGAGAAGGCTCCTGCTGGTGAGAAGCCTGCAGAAGAGCAGAAATCTGCGGCTGAGCAAAAACCTGATTCACACGGGAGAGCGCCGGCTTCAGAAATGCCCGCTACGGAAACGCCTGTGCCGGCTCACCACTCGTCAGGTGCTTATGACATGTTCATGAACCTGTTCCGCTCAAGCACGGATCTTTCTCCGTAATCGAGAGGAGCTGGAGCCCTGAGAGGACCATGGAACTTTGGGAGGTCGGCCTGGCACTGTATGGGAAGTATCGCGTACATTAAACAATCTTTATTGATGAGCGCGATGTTTCTTCTGAGTATCGGCCTGTGCTGGGCTGATCCGACGCTATTTCTTCCAAACCCCGCAGATTCGGCAAATGTCAGGCTCAATCTTGCTCAAAATGCCAAGGGAGAGGTTCTTGCCTCGACCTTCGTGGCTCAAGCCGATCAAGCCGGTCTCACCTATCTTGCGCAGCTTCGAGAAGCCGCAAGGCAGGGGAAACGCACCGTCTATGTCGTCGATGCGTTAGGACTGCATATTCCTCGCACGCTTCTGTCTTATCTCGCCTCAGAAGGAGTCGAGATCTATCTCTATCATCCATTTGATTGGAGAAATCCGGGGAGCTATCTCAAAAGACTTCACTCAAAACTCTTTGTCGTGGATGGCGAGCACTTGGTCATGGGCGACAGAAATGACGGCGATGAGTATGCCGGGCTCAGTAAAACATCTTATCTAGGTCGCGATGCTTACGTGAGAGGAGAGGCAGCGTCCGACGCGAAGGCTCACATCGAAGAATTGATTCGAAGTTCCGAAGTGACCCGTTTCAAGCCTCTTCAGCTGAGTGAAATTGAGCGTGCGACCGTAAAAACAAAGCTCGATCGAGCTTACACCAGGCCTCTCGCGCGCAGACTCAGGAAAAGCGAAGCCTGGAAGAGTAGTGTGATTGCATCCGACTCCGTCGAGTTTTATCACGATCCGATCGGAAAAAAAGGAATCGCTCCTGGCGTGGACCAAAAGATCATCGAAGCGATCGATGGAGCGCGTGAGCAGATCATTTTTGAGAATGCCTATGTCGTTCTTTCGGACTCGATGAAACAAGCGCTCAAACGCGCGCGTGCGCGCGAAGTCCCGATCAAAGTGATCACAAACTCAGCCAAGACCACGAACAGTCCGCTGGTGGGCGCGGTCTGGGAGGATTCCAAGAAGTTCTTGGCGTCGATTGGAGCCGAAGTCTGGGAGCTCTCAGATCAAGAGAGCGAGAAGCCCAACGGCAAGGTCAAAGAGAGGGTCAAAGAGAAATTCAGAAATATCAGAAAGGCTCTCAAAGGTAAGTATGAAGCGGGCTCAGGTTTCAATATGCTTCATTCCAAGACGATGCTGATCGATGGCAAGCACTCCTACATTATGAGTTATAACTTTGATCCTCGTTCCGAGAATCTCAATATGGAGACGGTGCTTTACGTGAAGGGGCAAGGGTTCGCTGATAAGCTGAACGCCGAGATTCAACAGGATTTCGCCCAGTCAAAATACAAGCTCGTGGCAGCGAGCGGAAAAGTCCTGGAGCGGGGCGATGAGTCTGGGATTGCCTGCTTTAAACGAAAGCTGATCAAGCTCATCGAGTCACAGCTCTAGTTGCAGGATTATTTCCCGAACTTCTCAAAGTGCTGGATCAATGTCGTAAGACGAGAAGTGACCGCTTCTACGGTCTTCTCAAGCGGGGCAGAAAGAGCAAGTCCTGCGGCGTAGTCATGGCCGCCTCCGCCCAGCTCCATCGCGACACGATTGATCACGATCTGACCTTTGGACTTGATCGATACTCTGACCTGGCCATCGTCTTCCTCACGGAAGAGACAGACCACTTCGGCATCTTTCAATAAGAGGAGTAGATTGAGGAAGGACTGCGTATCATCCGCGGAGGCTTGATGCTTTTTACGAAGGTCGAGCTTCATTTCAAGCCAGGCGAGTTTTCCGCCAGCGCCGACTTTCACGTTCTGAAGCATCGTGCCCAGAAGCTGAAGATGGGAGACTTCCTTGGATGAATAAATCGCCTGATAGACTTCTTCCGGGTTCACGCCAAGCTCGATCATCTCAGCGGCGATCTGATGAGCTTGAGGCGTTGTGCGTGCGTAACGAAAGCTGTTGGTATCGGTCATCACCGAGACATAAAGCCCCAGCGCCACGTCCTTGTTGATCTTGGCGAGTTTGAGCTCCTCGAACATGTGATGAAGCATCTCACCGATGCTGCTGGATTCCACGTCCGAGACGACCATGGCATGAGGAGGGTAGGTGATCTCCGCGGCGCCTGTGATCTGAGGATGATGATCGATGAAGACAATTTTCTTGGCTCTCAACGAGAGCTCCTGCCAGAGCTTTCCAAGGCGTCGCGGATCGTTTGTGTCGACAATGACCCACAGATCGCAGGTATCCCAGAGCTCCACTTCGCCAGGCCCCAGAAGAATCTGTCCCTTCGGATCCAGGAAGCGATAGCGCTTCGGGAGCCCATCCGGGTTGTAGACGCGGCAGGCTTTTCTGGCGCGCTTTAAATAGTGAAAGATCGCTGCTTCGGCTCCCAGGCCATCGCCATCTGGAAGCTGATGGGTGGAGATCAGAACCCGTTTTGCCTGCTCAAGGTATTCTTTGAACTTTATGAACTCTTTTGATTTCGAGAGCGTTTCGCTCGATTTTTTCCCGCTCAAGCGATTGCTCCTCGCGACCGATCTGTTCTTTGTAGGTTGAATGCAACTAATGAATTTGAGCCGCATCGGGGGCGCTGTACCGCATGAAAGACCAAATTGATCCGCTGTACACGATTTTTGAGCAGCATCTCTATAATTTTCAGGATTCTGACTCGGACCGCAAGACGTTTATTGTGAATATCGTGAAGGACTATGTGAATCATCTTTCCAAGATGAACATCATGATCCCCAAGTCTTTGGAAAACTCTGTCCTCGAAGAGCTCGCTGACCAGGTCAATACGATGCTGGTCAAGAAGATCTATGGTTGCTTGACCATTGAAGATTTCCAGAGGAAGGCGAGTCCTCCTGCGCGCAAGCAGGCCAAGCGCCGCTACTCTCAGCTTAAAAAATCCGCTGATACCGTCAAAAGTTCGCCACGTCGCTCAGCTCGAACAGCGCGTGCATCGGGCGCATAAGTATCGTCAATTTATCGGCGGCCTTTGGTTTTGCGTGCGGTTGACTTCTTTGCCCGTTTTCTCGGAGTCCGAGATGACGGGCTTTTTTTCTGATGAAGAGCGCGCGCGCTTTGCTTGATATGACGAACGATCGTGCCGGCGATATTGAGCCCTGTTGCGCGCTCAATTCCCTCAAATCCGGGAGAGCTGTTCACTTCCAGAATCATCGGACCTGAACTGCTGTCCATCAGATCCACGCCTGCGATCTCAAGGCCTAAAACCTGCGTGGCGCGAATCGCAGCCTTCTCAAACTCCTTGCTCAGCTTGACGAGCCTGCCTTCACCACCACGATGGATGTTGGAGCGGAACTCGCCTTCAGGAGCAGTTCTCATCATCGCGGCAACAACCTTATTGCCGACCACAAAAACGCGGTAGTCACGGCCTGCGGCCTCAGCCAGAAACTGTTGAATGATCACGTCCTGATCCAGGCCACGCAAGGTATCGAGAACGGATCCCAGAGCGATCGGCGTATGAAGCAACATCACGCCCACGCCTTGGGTACCTTGAAGAACCTTCAAGATCACCGGCAAACCTTTGACGGCACGTACCGCAGGTTCAAGTCCTTTACGGCTTCGCGACAAAACAGTGGGAGGCACCAGAAGTCCTGCTTCGGTCAGGACTTGGAGACAGCGCATTTTGTTGCGGCTCTCCGCAATCGCCCAGGAACTGTTCACCGGATACATTCCCAGCGTCTCAAAGTGCTTCACTACCGCAAGGCCATACTCCGTAATGGATGCGCCAATGCGGGGAAGAATCGCATCATAATGAGGAAGCTCATTTCCCCCGACCAGGATGCGGCTCTGTTGACCATCGACGACAAGCTGGCATTCCAATGGATTGATCACATCGCATTGAATCCGCTGCTTCTTGGCTTCCTGAAGAAGTCGCCTGACACTATGAAGATTTTTATTTCGTGAGAGAATGGCTATTCGCATACTGGTATAGTTTCTTAAAACTCTATAGCATGAATAGAATCGTGGAAATCAAAGAACTCAAGAAAGTCGTTTGCGCTGCGTCAGCACTGATTGCTGGTATTGGAATTTACGCTTGCTCCTCGACGCGTCAGGAGCAGAAGGCCCCTCAAGTTCAGGGCGATTCTTGGCTCGGTGTTGTTGCCACGGCAAGTCAGGGTAATTCG
>JBJMMA010000002.1:0-10897 GCA_045805065.1 Bdellovibrionia bacterium
ATGCCAAGCCTTCCGCTTCCAGTAATCTCAAAGCCGTCAATATCAACGTAGCTTCCTGTGGAATTCCAGGCGATGCCCGTTCCACTCATCACGATCTTTGCGCGATTTTTTGGATCAGAAACGAAGCGAATGTGTGCCGATGCGGTTCCGCTGGTCGCCGTGCGTATCCCGGAATCACCTAAGCTTGGAGCTGACACATTATAAGTACCAGCAGCGACGTGAACCGTCGTACCTGCTGATGCCGATTGAGATGCTCTAGTGATGGTCTTAAATGGAGCGCTTTGAGTACCAGAATTGGAGTCGCTTCCTGCTGGCGAAACATACAGATCCGTGGCCGCCCAGCTGCTGACTGAGAACAGACCACAAGACAGAACAGTAAGAACACGAATTCGATTATTCATTACACTCCTCGTTGCAAAATTATTTTTTATCACACATTCCCCTTTCACACGCTATACGTCTGCACAGGCTGAAATGTGTCGCCCGAAAAATTTTTTTTCTGCAGAACCGTTGACCGAATTTTTCGGACCACCGGTCGTCAACGTTGACAGACGTTTTCCTGAGTTATGGGTAGAGGGTAGCGTCGAATCCGACATCACGTCAATGAGTCGCGAATGTGTTTTTAACCTATATTTAAATTTTGTGTACTCTATCAGAGCACAGCATCATTCGCTTTCGGGCGACGAACTGCTCACACCAAACTGAAAGAATCGCAATACTCCGCAACCCATTTGATGATCGCTTTCGAGATGGAAGCAGTATCTCTCCGCGCTCTCAGCCACCAGATAGAAACATCATCCCTGATATGAGTGCGGAGATTCAGCGTGTGAATCTTTTTTTCGACAACATAAGTGCGAGCCGACATCGCAGGAAGAGCACTCCAGCCCAGCTCATGAGCGACAGCGGATCTGAGCCCAATCACGCCATCCACAGCAAGGTCACATAACTGACGAGGACGAAAACCCAGCACTTGTTCAGGATTCGTAACCGAATGCCAGACAAAAGGCCGCGACTGAAGAAATGCGATCAACTGAACTTCACTCAATCCCAAAACATGTTTCTTCCAGGAGTACGGAACAACCACCACCCAAGGATGGGTAGATACCTTTTTATAGGCAACCGCAGGGTCACGCGGCGCTGTCCCATGGATCACGAAATCAGACCGACTCTGTATGAGCTCTTGCTCCAGATCCGAAGCGATCATTTTGAAAGACCATGAGTACTTCGGTTCAAAAGCCGAGCTGAGGCGATCAAACTCTGGAATGAGCATTTCTTCGGCAAGCCATGTGAAAGCCGCGATCCGCATGCGTGGCTTCTCATCTTGAAGCCTCTTCTGGCTGTTGATGATTTCATCTGTCCATTGCGCGACTCTTCGGCCGGACTCCGTTACCGCCCAACGATTTCCAACCTTCTGAAGAAATCCGTACTCCGCCGAGATCTTCTGCACTTTTCTAACCAGGCCAGCAGGATCCATATTCAGGAGCTGCGCGGCGCCCCTGAGAGTATCAGCCTGATTGAAAGCATTCACGATCAGACAGTATTCGGGTGGGATCGGATAATTCAGCATGTTGCTGTTTTACTAACGGCATATTGGCATTTAAGCAACATACAAGTCTCAAAAAACAGGGCAAAAGCTCCGTTATGAAAAATCTAAATCTATTTTTAGCTGTCATTACCTTTACCTACTCATCCATATCCCTCGCCGAGGTACGCGAAGTCCGCTCCATGCGCGATATCCTGGGGTTTATTAATCCTCGGGGCTTTGTGGTTTTCGATATCGACAACACGATCACCGAGCCTGTCCAAACGATCGGAAGCGATCAGTTTTTCAGCTATTTGGTTGAAAAGGGAAAGGCCAGTGGACTCGCCGAGAAGGACGCGGTCGAGCAAGCTCTTCAACAAGCATCATGGATTCAGCCCATCACAAGAGTAAAGGCGGTCGAGAGCATAACGCCCGCACTCATTGCTCATCTTCAAAGAAATGGCGTGCCTGTCGTGGCATTGACTGCTCGCCCTTTGAAGTGGTCAGAAGGAACTCTCAGGCAGCTAGGAAGTATTTACGTAAACTTTCCGACCGCTCCGCGGCCTCGCTTCCCAGTTTTGGGTGGTTCAACGCCAGTATGCACGTACATTCGGGGAGTGCTCTTCATGTCTCCACATGGAAATAAAGGGGATTGCCTGATCGCTTATATGAATGAAACCCGGATTCACCCGGAGCGCGTCATTTTCATTGATGACAAGGTGAAGAACGTTACAGATGTTGAAGCAGCGCTTTCGAAAACTCCCCTAACCCACACGAGCCTTAGATATGGCGCTGCGGATACTCGCGTCGCTTCCTTTGATAAAACTTTGGCCGAGTTCGAATGGGCTTACTACCTGCGTTTCAGAGTCATTCTCTCGGATCAGGAAGCCTATCGTTTGATGGGGGTCCGAAGGGTGTGCTATCACTCAGAGGCGTGCCTCTAACAAGCTGAGAGAAAGCTAGGGAGCTAAACTGCATGACCTACTCAAACCTGAACTTTAAAGCCTCATCTGCGACAGACAAAGCCACGCTTCTCAAGCTTATGGAGCGTTACTATGAGTCGGATCATCTGGTTTATTCAGAGCCAAAGGCTGATCAAGCGCTCACACAGCTTCTAAAAAACTCGAGTCTTGGACGAATCTGGTTGATCGAGGCCGATTCAAAAACCGTAGGATATGTCGCACTGACTTATGGCTTCGGACTCGAGTTTGGCGGACGTGTTGCCTTTGTTGACGAACTGTTTGTTGAAGAATCCCATCGCGGCAAAGGAATCGGGACAGCCGCGATTCGCTGGTGCATGCAAGAGTGCCGCGCCAAAGAAATTCCATCACTTCGATTAGAGGTAACCCCCACTAATTCAAAGGCCCTTAAACTCTACACCCATTTGGGTTTCGTTGACCATAGCCGCTCTCTCCTGACCTATGAAGTAAGCGCCGTGCAGCCTTAAGCGCCCTGAGGTCGCGCCTGCTTGCGTCTTTGACGACGATTATTTGGAGAAGGCGGAGGATTGTGATGGCCTGTGCGGGCATCAGAGCTCGGCTTTGCTTGACCAGGCTTTGCGTGAGCTGATCTGGCATGCGGAGAGCCTGGTTTTCTATTCTGGCTATTATGCCTGTTCTGATTGCCAGAGTGACGTCTAGGTTGTTGGCTCGGCTTATGCGCCTTTTCTGACGTTAAACCCTCAGGAAGCGGAAGAACCGGAATTTTCTGGCGAGTGACCCGCTCAATATCGGCAAGATACGCACGTTCCTCACTGGAGCAAAGCGCAAACGCCTCGCCTTCCATGCCCCCGCGAGCGGTGCGGCCGATGCGGTGGACATAACTCTCCGGCACATTCGGAATGTCGTAATTGAATACATGAGTGACCCGGTCGATATCAATTCCGCGAGCTGCGATATCCGTCGCAACCAAAACACGGCAATGACCTTTTTTAATCCGGTCGAGAGCATTCTCGCGGGCTGACTGCGATTTATTACCGTGGATCGCGTCTGCCTTGATGCCTGCGCCATTCAGTAAG
This sequence comes from Bdellovibrionia bacterium, assembly GCA_045805065.1. GTDB lineage: Bacteria > Bdellovibrionota > UBA1018 > UBA1018 > UBA1018 > CAZCBS01. The sequence goes on from JBJMMA010000002.1 coordinate 3,540, forward strand.
CCGGCAACCCGATTAGCGTCGCGCTTGGTACGAGTGAAAACAAGTGCGCGCTCAACGTTAAACTTTTCAATCAGATGGATCAGAAGCGAAGTTTTGTGTCGCTTATCGACATGTACGACCGCTTGAACAATTTTCTCTGCCGTCGTGGCGACAGGCGTGACCTCGATACGAACCGGACGCGAGAGAATCTGCTCGGAAAGCTTTCGGATCTCAGGCGGCATCGTCGCGGAAAAAAACAAGGTCTGACGATTTTTCGGAATGGCGGCAATGATGCGCCTTACATCATGAATGAAGCCCATGTCGAGCATTCGATCTGCTTCATCCAAAACCAAAATCTCGAGTCCTCGAAACCCAACTAGCCTCTGATGCATGAGATCCAGAAGTCTTCCTGGAGTTGCTACCAAGATATCCACGCCTTGGTTCAGTGCCCTGACTTGTGCTTTTTGGGCCACGCCACCGAACACGACCGCATTTCGAAACGGAAGTTTTTTGCCGTAGTCTGAGAAACTTTGAGCGATTTGAGAGGCAAGCTCGCGCGTCGGGGTCAGAACCAGCACACGGATGTCGCGCGTTTTGACTTCGCGCTCAGCCAGAAGCTGAAGGATAGGCAGCGCGAAGGCTGCCGTTTTTCCCGTACCCGTTTGAGCGCACGCCAGAACGTCCTTCCGCGACAAGACCAGGGGAATTGCCTGGCTTTGGATGGGAGTTGGGGTCTCATACCCCTCTGCTTTGACAGCTTCGAGCAAGGGACCAATCAGATTCAGCGATTCAAACTTTGTAGGATTTACCATGAGGGGTGACTCGCTTCTACTATAACTGACTTAATGAGTCAATCACAGTAGAAGCCGTGTCTTTTTCAATCACCCTCCGCTCGGCACCCCACCCGTAGCACTCCCGGATGGAGTTCCCCCCGAGTTCCCTGACGATGAGGTGCCGCCCGATCCTCCGCTTGGGCCTTGCGTTGCTCCTGCGCTTGGATTGGCGTTCGGGCTCGAGCTTTGAGTTGGAGTAGGACTTGGGCTTGGAGAAGGACTTGGACTTGAAGTCGCTCCAGGTCTTGGGTCCTTATAGGGACCGTCTTGTAAGATACATTTGCCAGAGCCATTGCAGCACGTGAGACCGTTGCAGTTGGTGTAACCGCTGTCACAGCTGCCGTGCTCATCGCAACAGATATCACCCGAGAGAATCGTTCGAGGCACGCAGTGAGCCGCGCCACTGCCATACGTGATCTTGCCGCAATGTCCCTCGGCGCTGCAGCAGTAATCTCCCGTGCACTGGTGGTTGAAGCTGCAGTTGCTGCCGTCGTCCTGACAGCAGAAGCCTGTTTTGTCGCACGTGAAATGGTTGCTCGGCACGCAACCTCCCGTGGCATTGCAACAAAGCCCCTGATCATCGCAAGTGTATCCCGCGAGCGGACCTGGACCCGATCCTGGACTTGCAGTGGGACTTGCAGTGGGACTAGTTACAGGGCCCGGGCCACCGCCTCCACCTGCCGCGCCTCCCGCAACTCCTCCGGCGGCAACTCCCCCTGCTCCTCCGGCAGCCGCCGCATTGACATGCACAGCTCCAGACATGCTTTGCTGGCCATGAATGGCACAGTGATATGGATAACTACCCGTTGCATTGAAGGTGTGCTGATAGGTCTGCCCCGGTAAAAGGTTTCCTGAATCAAACTGTCCCGGGGTATCTGAGGTTACGGTATGAGAAACCGTATCATTATTCACCCAAGTGACGGTCGCTCCAGCATTTATCTCTAGAGGATTCTGCCCATAGGCCTGAGGACCTTTCCCGGTGGCGCCAGGCGAAATCGTCACGGTCACAGAATCAGAGGGCTGAGCCTGTGCCATGTCAAAATGTGAGGAAGAGAACGAACTAACGAACGCCAATCCTCCCGCAGTGGCAATTGCTGCGAGCAATCGATACGTCACTCGGTTTCGAGCCATAGGTCACACTCCAGAGTTAAATTGTATGTGCCCCCGAGCTGTGCAAACGACATTCCCCGATGTTTCGATTCACCTTCCCATCAGCAGCCAGATTCTTTCTTTTGCTTCTACATGTCCCTTCATTTTCACAGCGGCGCTGCCAAGTTCAATGACATGGTATCGCTCTTCATAGCGCTTCCTGACTTCATCCTGAGAGATGGAAAACGGCGGACCATCCATCTGAGCCTGATTGTACTCATAAGTAATCAGAAGCTGCGGGGCCTGATTCGTGATCTGCATTAAATGAGGAGAATATCTGTGGCGCATCTCTTCAGGAAGAGCGACTAAGGCGGCTCTGTCATAAACCGCATCCACGGAGCCCAAGCTATCAGTGGACAATCTGAAAAAATCGCCGACAAAGATATCTATACCCGCACTCGAGTAACGCGTCACATCTCCTAGATCAAATATCTCTGGAACTACGCCCAGCTCATGGAAAAGCTGCTCAATAGCCAGCTTGCTCAGTTCAGCACCTACGACACGATATCCGTTTGCCAGCAACCAGGCGATGTCGCGTGTCTTTCCGCAAAGAGGCAGAAAAATGCGGGCCCCTTTGGGCAAGTTCAGTCTGTCAAAATACCGAACCAAAAGAGGATTGGCTTCGCTCAGGTGAAAGCCAATATTGTTTTGCTCCCATCGCTCATGCCAGAACTTTGCGTCCATATTCGCTCCTATTCATGTTACGACACAACCTCAAGTTAACTTGAGGTCAAGCCATCAAATGACAAAATCAAAAACCTTGGATATTGGTGAAGTTGCAAAGCAATCTAGACTGCCCGTGTCGACTTTGCGCTTTTATGAGGAAAGAGGACTCATTCGATCTACAGGGAGATCTGGCTTGCGAAGGCTCTTTGATTCGAGCGTGCTCGAGCAGTTGGCACTGATCGCTTTAGGACGAACTGCTGGTTTTTCTCTTAAGGAAATTGCCTCGATGTTTGCACCAAAAGGCCGGATTCAGATTAACCGCAAGCAGCTTTTGACCAAAGCCGAGGAGCTTGATCGAAGTATCAAACGACTGACTGCGGCTCGAGATGGCCTTCGCCATGTCGCTCATTGCCCCTCTCCAAGCCAGCTGGAATGCCCAAAGTTTCAGCGCTTACTGCGTGTCGCAGGTAGAACTGAAGCTTTCTATTAGGAGATCAGGCGCGACTTACGATAAAACGTACGTACGGACTAAGGAGAATCGAGATGGATCACTTTGCCAAATCGTCTGACGGTTTTAAGATTCATTACGACGTAACCGGAAACGCGGCGACTACGCTTCTTTTTGTTCATGGCTGGCTTGGAAATATCAGCTGGTGGGATGCCCAGCGTGACGCTTTCTCTGATCGCTTCAAGGTGGTCCGAATGGATCTGCCAAGCCATGGGAAGTCTGAGAAGGGTCGCACGCAGTGGTCGTCCCGCCAATATGCTCAAGACATCAAAGCGGTCGCTGATCAACTCGGTTCTCAGAAACTTGTCCTGATCGGTCATTCCATGTCGGGCGCTTATGTGACCGAGGCGTCTTTGATCATCCCAGAGACTCAAGCGATCATTCTGATCGATACCTTGAAAGACCTGGATCAGCACACGACTCACGAGCAAGCCGATGCTTTTCTCTTCCAGCGTTGTCGAGCAGATTTTAAATCGACCGTAGAGACCGTCATGTCCCAGTTTCTTTTTTCACCGTCAACTCCCCTTTCGGTTCGTCAAAGGATTCAGACTGAGTTTCTCAGTTACGACGCTGGTCTGGCGATCAAGATTCTTGAGCCATTGTATAAAATGGATGTCCGTAGCATCGCAAAACAAGTGTCGATTCCAGTCCGAGCCATTCAGTCTGATTACACGCCGACCAACCGCGATAGTAATCGAAAGTATTTTCGTGACTTCAATGAGACGGTGATTTCGGAAGCCGGCCACTACCCGATGCTTGAGCGGCCGGAGGCATTGAATCAGAAACTTGCGGAAACGCTCCAGGAGCTTGCCCTTTATGACTGAATATTTGATGACGTATCGAAAGCTGGTCATGCCCGGCGATGAAAATCACGCCCGCTCCCTCTTTGGGGGCTCGCTCCTGAAATGGTCCGATGAGGCGACCGCAGTCTATGCCATGTGCCAGATGGGCACGCAGTCGGTTGTAACGTTGAAGATCTCAGAGATCCTTTTTCGTCACCCTGCCCGCAGCGGAGATATCCTTGAATTCTGGGCACGCACCAAGCGCGTGGGCACGACATCTCTCACGGTCGAGTGCGCAGTCATCCGAAAGTCCATCGACATTCCTGGTGTTCGCTCACCCAAGCCTGATGTGATTCATCCTGAAGACAAGAATCTGATTTTGAACTGTGAGTTCGTGTTTGTGGCTGTTGATCAGAACGGCAAGCCGACTCCGCATGCTTTATCCAAGAAAAAGTAGAGATCCATGATCCAATCCAAACCTCGAACGCTTGTCGTTGGAAGTACGGGATTTCTTGGAGCAACACTGGTATCTCAACTTGAGTCGGCAACTGGAATAGATCGAAGCCTTGTTGATCTGAGTCACCCTATCTCTCCTGCCGCGCTCGACGCGATGAGAGCGGGCGATTATCGCTTCGTCATCATTTGTGCTGGCATCACCGATGTTGAAAAATGCTTCAGAGACCGTGAACTCTCGGATCGCGTGAACATCTCAGGAACCATCGGACTACTCAATGCAATTCGTCAGATCGGCGCCACTCCGATTTTCTTTTCATCGGACTATGTATTTGCTCCAAGGCCGGGGCCTCACCCAGAGGATGCTCCGCGTGCACCAGAGACACAGTACGGAAAACAGAAGCTTGCGGTGGAAAAGTATTTAGAAGAAAACTTTGACCGCTATCTGATCTTTCGCACAAGCAAGCTGTTATCCAAGTCCGCGCACCCTAAGAATATTTTATGGCAGGTGCTTTCTGATTTGCAGGAATCGAAACCGATTCGAGCATTTGAAGACCAATGGCTGAATCCAGTATTTATCGAAGACATTGCAAGCGTTGTAGATGCTGCATGCAAACAAGAGCTGAACGGCGCATACCATTTGGGTACTCGCCGGATTTTTACGCGCGCTGAGCTGGCGATGTTGATAGCGAAAGCATCAGGCCATGATCTTGCACTGGTTCGACCCGCTCGAATGGCAGAAATGCGATTTCCAGAAACTCGTCCCCATCACAACACATTAGATTGCAGTAAGATCGAGAATGCACTCGGGGTTCGCTTCACGGAAGTAGAAGAAGAAATTAAGGATAAAAAATGACGATTACTTTGATCACCGGCGGCAACAAAGGCCTGGGTTATGAAACTGCGAGACGTCTGATTGCATTAGGCCATCGTGTCTACATCGGGGCGCGAAATGCTGATCGGGGCGCGAAATGCTGATCGCGGCAAAAAAGCTGCTGACGAGCTCGGCGCAAAGTTTGTGCAACTCGACGTCACTCAAGACTCATCCGTGAAAGCCGCGGCCGACCAAATTAACCAATGGGAAGGTCACTTGGATGTTTTGATTAACAACGCAGGCATTGCAGGTGGATTCATAGCACCTCAAGAAGTGACCGCGGAAACGATGCTTCAGACTTTTGATACAAACGTCTTCGGCATTGTTCGAGTCACCCATGCCTTTTTGCCGTTGCTTCGTAAATCAGCCGCACCCGTGATTGTTAACGTGAGCAGTGGACTTGGATCATTTGGAACTGTTTTCAACCCGGAAAAAATTGAATCCAAGGTGAACAACCTTCACTACAATTCATCAAAGTCCGCAGTAAACATGCTCACCGTCCAATACGCGAAAGGACTGCCTGAGATCCGCGTCAACTGCGTGGATCCAGGCTACACCGCCACTGATCTCAATAACCAAAGCGGTCCACAGACGGTTACCGAAGGAACTGACGCTATCGTGGAGATGGCGACGATTGGGAAGAATGGCCCAACAGGCACTTACAAGAGCCGTCACGGCGTGATGCCTTGGTGAAAAATGAGGTTTCACTTACCTTTTGAAACAATCGACGAAATGGCTCGTGCCGCTATAGGATGGTAGCCTTCGCGATTTTTTTCAAAGACCGCGACTGCCCTCTTGGGCTCTTGTTCAACAAAAGCACGGTAGAGCGGTTTCAAATATTTCATCCTTCCCACCTGCGCCAGCACTTGCTCCGCTCGATCCAGAGCGGGGGCGTAGCCAGCGGGGATCGCCTTCTCAAGCCAGCTCACGAGAACCTCATAGTTGCCCGAATTGGAAAGCTGAAACTGCGAATCAATCTCGCGGCACCGATCTAGGGTCAGTTGCGATAGATGGGCAAGCCAGAACTGCCATTCTGCGGCCGTCCAACTCTTTGCTTGCGCAGCCGTCGGAAGTTTATCACCCAGAGCGGTAATTGCGTTAAGTCGTTGGGAGCGAGGAAGAATTGCGCTTTCGGGAATACCGGTTCCGCTGAGGTACTGTTCGGCGTGAATTTTTTCGAGGACGCCAGGAGCTTCGCGTCGGGTGAATTCAACAAATTCCTCGGTCGTAATCGACTTAAAGCGAAAGTGCGCCAGATACTTTTTTAAGAAGCGATCGAAAGTTTCGCGACCCAGCGCCATTTCCATCGCCAGGAAAAGGAGATAGCCTTTTTCATACGGAACAACGGAGTACGCGTCATCTGGATCCACACCGTCTAAGTGCGTGCGAAGACAAGTGAGCTGCGGACGGTCCTTGAAATGCGCAATAGCCTCTTCAAGAGATTTCAGTCCATTGGCGGCACCGATGGCAGCAATATCTTTACCATGAAGCGCCTCGATGATGCGTCTTTCGGCATAAACCGTCAGGCCTTCGTTCAGCCAGAAGTGCTCGGCTGTGGCGTTCGTGATCAGGTTTCCGGCCCAGCTATGAGCAAGCTCATGAGCCAGTACGTCCACAAGCGAACGATCTCCGGCAAGAAGCGTCGGAGTCAGGAAGGTCAATCGCGGGTTTTCCATTCCTCCATAGGGAAACGATGGAGGAAGCACGAGAAAATCAAACCGCTCCCAGTCGTAAGGGCCAAAGAGCTCTTCAGCGGCAGTGAGCATCTGGTCGACTTCGGCAAACTCGTACGCCGATCGATCAATCCACGTGGGCTCGGACCAGACGCGAGAGCGGGGCGCGAGATCACGCGAAACCAACTCCCCTACCGCAAGCGCGATCAGATAAGGAGGAATCGGCTGAGGCATCTCATAACGCTCCACCGCAGAGCGTCCCCCTTCTTCTCGAGAAATAAATCCAGCCGCCATCAGAGCCCTGAGTTCTTTGGGCACCGTAAGCTCCGCCTTATAGCGGATGCGATTTCTTGGAGTGTCTTGAATCGGAACCAAAGAACGCGCGTGAACGGCTTGGCACTGACTAAAAAGAAACGGGTGCTTTCCGCCAGCCGTTTGCGC
>JBJMMA010000003.1:0-18969 GCA_045805065.1 Bdellovibrionia bacterium
CAACTTCGAGGTCCGATTCAGAGCGACTTCGCCGTTTCTATTTTCCCATCGTGTCTGAAAGTCCGATCCGATTACTTGCTCCATGGGAACGCCGTAGGTTTCCCGCGAAATGGCTCGAACAAACTCAGTGTCGCCTCCGGTCACAATGTAAGTCTTAAAGCCTTTGTCCCGAAGATATGCGAGCAACTCAAGCATGGGAGCGTAAGCTCTCTCAGTGTAGGGCCTCTGTGTTTCTGTATCTTTCGAAGACTGAAACCACCGCAGGACTTCATTCTTATAAGACTGCATAGGCATTCCTGAATGAGTCTCGGCAAGCAGCGTGAGGGCTTGTTGGAACTTCTCCTTCTCTGGGAGTTGAGCAAAATATGCCAGGTTGCCTTCAAGCACCGCTTTGAAAGGTTGCTTCGACTTCCACTCCGGATGACTGGGGGCCATTCTCCTGACTTGATCGCGCGTAAAATAGAACTCAACAGGAAGGGGCTTTTCGTCCCAGAGTGTCCCGTCATTGTCAAAAACCGCGACTCGATCCGGGGGCGGCACGTAATTCGGAGTGCCTTCTTGAGTCACGTTTTCCACAAATCGAACGATCCGGTCCCGAGTTGAGCCAGAGACCCAGGACGACAACTCTGCGCCCAGCGCCGCCTGGCTAAAGACAGCGCACGCAGCGACGATAGTCAGGAGTCGCCGCGTGCGCCGAACATGCACTAAGATAGCTTGGTTCATAGGTGCAAGAGCTGACTATGCCGCGTGAGCATTCGCCGCTTTTTTCAGCTGATCCACGATGGCGTCCATATTGAACGATGCAGACTTCTGGAATGGAGGAAACTCGATAAAGCTCTTTCCTGCCGTTTCGACTACCTGCTGTACAAACACAAAGCGCCAGAACTCAAAAACAAACCAGTTGTAATACGACATAGAACCCACAAGCCCCGTACGCTCCAACGGGTCAAGTCGGAGATGAGTCAGAATCGGCATGTCGGGCTTCACCGTTCCTCCAAGCCAGCCGCCAGGCTGATCGATGAAGCGGTACTTGAAGTCATCCACCCGTACAGCGCCAAGCGTAGACTCGGCAAAGTAAAAGATCTCTCGTCGGCGAGAAGGTCCCTTTCCCGTGATGAGGTCGGTCTGATCATAGCCGTCGAGGTGGACCTTGTAGGTCATTTCGCCAAGCTGCTTGCCCTTCTTCAACTCCTCCGCAATATTCGGGTCACCCGCAATCGACACGAAAGTCGGGAACCAATCGAGACCAGATATGATCTGATTTTCGACTACTCCAGCAGGCACCTTGCCCGGCCACCGGATCATGCAAGGAACACGAAATCCGCCCTCCAGCACTGTCCCCTTTCCGCCCGCAAACGGAGTTTGTCCGCCATCAGGCCAGGTGAAGTTTTCGGCACCATTATCCGTGGTGAAAACCACGATCGTATTGTCATCCAGACCGTCATCTTTGAGCTTTTTCATGAGGGTGCCCACGATGTCATCCAGCTGCGCCATCCCGGCTTCATAAACGCTCCAGCCGTTCTGCGCATTTCGCATCTTCTGGTATTTCTCAGAAAGATGAGTGACAACGTGCATTCGAGTCGGATTGAGATAAGCAAAGAACGGTTGATTTGCTTTCCTTGCTCGATCGATGAAGTCCATCGTGTGGCCGAGAATTTCGTCGTCCACAGTAGTCATTCTATCAGGGTAAAGCGGGCCGGCGTCCTTGATCTTTTGCTTTCCCACCCGTCCCCACCGCAGATCCTCAGTCGGGTCATCTTCATCGCTTGCCACACAATGAAGCATGTTTCTTGGTCCCACTTTATTCTTCAGCTCTTGAGGATAGTTTGGATGCGCAGGATCTTCCATTGCATCGAGATGATAAAGATATCCAAAAAACTCATCAAATCCATGAACCGTTGGTAGGTATTCATTGCGATCGCCGAGGTGGTTTTTCCCAAACTGCCCTGTTGCGTATCCCATAGCTTTTAATGCAGTAGCAATTGTCGGCACCTCCGCCGGGAGCCCGACCTTGGCTCCTGCCTGTCCTACGGTAGTGAGTCCAGTTCGGATCGGAAGTTGACCCGTGACAAAATTAGCTCGACCCGCCGTGCAGCTTGCCTCGGCATAATAGTCAGTAAACATCATTCCCTCCGCCGCAAGACGGTCGAGATTTGGGGTTCGTCCTGCCATCATGCCGCGGTGATAGGCCCCAATATTCAACCAGCCGATATCATCGCCCATGATGAAAACTATGTTGGGCTGTTTTCCCTTTGCGGTCATAAAACTTTCCCTTCTTTATGCACTTCGTTTGTGTATTTCTGTAACGTTCTCACCCATTAAATGCTTTTTTCGCGACCTCAGGGCGAGGACCCGGGTCAGCTCGGCGCCCACCAGAAAGATCTGTGCGTAAAAATAGAACAGAAGCAGGAATGCGAAAATATCGCCCACGACACCGGAGAGCGAAGCAAGATCCTTTGACATCAGATAGTGATTGCCAAAGTACCTGCCTACCCCGATAAAAAGGCTTGTCAGAAAGGCGCCAGGCAGGATCTCTTTCCATCTCACCTGAGCTGGAATCAGCAGCTTATAAATGACAGCGCAGCACAACCCCCAATAAACCACCGTGCCTACAAGCTCCAGTGCCTCCATGCGAAATGGCAATGCCGTGCTGATCTGACTATATCCCAGCAGCGCTCGCAAAAAGATCCGGATCTGAACCCCTAAGGCAACCATGATGCCAAGAGTGAGTGGAATCAAAACGGCCATGAACTGCTCACGCGCGAGCTCAGCAGGGCTTACTTCAGCAACCTTCTTTCCCCAGATCAATCGGATCGATGTTCGCAGCTGTGAGGCAAATCCGCCCACCCCTAGAGCCATCAGAATGACCCCGGAAATGGTGATTGCCATTTTATTAGGGTTGAATGCGGTGACATCTGTAACGAGGTAGCGAATAAGGACTGCCTCGCGAGGATTCAACCAGTGGCTGAGAAAAGGAATCACTTGTGTCATCAGCGTTTCCCTGCCCCGCATCTCGTCGACCAGCATGAACGCAAGGACAAAGAACGACGGGACGGCAAGCAGCGCGAAGAAAGCGAGTGCGGCACCCAAGCCATTGCAACGGTCGCCTTTCCAACCTTTGAAAGTCTCCCAGATAATCTCGAGAGTAGCTTTTAAGCGTAGACCGTGAACGTTCCTCATCTGTCTCCCGAAAGCTGTGCGCATCTTATAGATATCGCCTGGGTGTATTTCGACTGAGTATTTCGACCGGATCACTACAAGTAGCGTTCCTGACTTGCGGCTATTACCTGCCCGCCACGAATAGCTTATTGTTTCCAGTGGACTCTCAGTTGCAAACACCTCATCACTCGAACCGGCCTCCACAGGAGACACTGATGAATCGCATGCAATGCATTGCTCGGAACTGGATGACTGCAGGAACGCTGATCTGGGTTGCCGCATGCTCGACTTCTCAGAACCACGTCGACCGCGCCGCAAATGTGGACGCTCGAGCTTATAAAACCTACAGGTGGGTATCTCAGGATGATGCACAATACCTGAGCCTCAGCAATCCGAACACAAATCAGCCTGTGTACAACTACGTCAAAATCACGCAGCGGCCACAAGCCGAGGAGCAGATTAAACAGGTCGTCGAGCAAGACCTCAATCAGCAAGGATATACTCAAGAGCTGTCAGGTACACCTGACTTCTTCGTAACCTACTACGCTCCTGCCCGGGATAAGGACTGGATCAGCAGTTGGACGGGGAGCACGCTTTCGTTTCGAGGGGCACCATTGGTAATATTTCCAGGCTTCGATATGACCAAGGCGCAACAGTTTCGTCCCGGGATGGCCTATGTCGTCATCTACGACTCAAAAACCAAACAGCCGGCATGGACTGGAACAATTATGGATGCCATTTCTCCTGAGGGCAAAGTCAATGCACCTCAGGTGACAGCCTCTGTCAATGATCTGCTTTCCCAGGTAAAAAAACCTGCTTGATACGCCCGAGCTTCCCTCTGAGATTTTACTAAGCAGCCTTTTGCTCTTTACCGTGAGACACCTGGCTCAAAGATTCTTTCTTTAAGGGCCTACGCACCAGAACCGGACATCGAGATCTGCGGATAATCGTTCGAACTTTGCTGCTCTTGATAAAAGACTGGAATATTCCACTCCGCGACTCGAGGAGAATCATGCCGGCGTGCTGCTCCTCTGCCAACCGCAAAATTTGCTCGGTGATCTCGCTGGAGATGTCCTCAAACACAACGTCAGTCGACACTCCTTTTTTAGACGCCCATTTTGACCAGGCACGCGCACGACGCATCAGATGGGAGCATTCGGGAAGTGGCTCGCCAACCGCCGTCGAGCTATCGCTGTCTTGATCTCTTTGACGGCGCGAAAGGGCGTGAAAAATAGTCAGTTCAGAACGAAACGAGCTGGCAATCTCCACTGCATAACGAAAATCCGACTTTGAAACAGGGTCCAGATGAGTGGCATAGAGAATCCGATCACACGGACGCACTTCGGTAACATAGGGTCCGAGCGCCAACACGGGAATCGATGATCTGAGCAGGAGTCGGTTGATGAAACTTCCTCGAAAGAACTGCGCAAGCCCCTTCCCTCCACGCGTATTGACAATAAGCAAGTCTGCACGAATACCCACTGCATAATTGAGCAGAGCGTCTGTGATATGATGGGTCTGATTCGAACTCGCCTGAATGATCCGTGGAGGACGAAGATTTTTTAAGGAAATATCTTTAAAAAGATCGACGGTACTTTTTCGGTCACGGGAAAAATCACTTTGGTTTCGACCGCCCACCTCCTGTTTCCCTTCTGAACTTCCTGCAACGGAAACCACATAGACGGGATGAATGACCGAATGCACCACCTGAACGATATATTCGAGCATCCGAAGTGATCGCATCAATCTTTCTGGATCATCACTTGGGTCAATCGCCCATACAATTTTAGCAAATTGTACCATAATCATTCTTTTTCTAAGGTCGCCACTTGGTATCGAACTGCCGACTCAACGCTCGAAACAGCCGTCCAAAGATTCCATCGGATACTTTCTCAACCGGAGCAGAGCGAACGGACTTGAGGCGAGCGCGTTCTTCTTTCTCTCGCTTCTCTTGCTCTACTTCGGCAGATTTTTCCCGCTCCTGCTTAAAGAAATACTCGTCCTCGGGCGTTGGCTCGCGTCGACTTAACTCTTGCTGCCGAATGCCTGCACTTGCTTTAGCCATAGCTTGACATGCTGCAATCCACATACTTCCAACCTGAGTTGCACGGTTGGAATAATCCCTGCATATGGCTTCCGCCTGAGTTTTTGACGCTTCAATACAGGTGACCATGGCCAAACAGCAATCCATCCTCAATCGCGTTCTTGATCCGCCCAGATACGGCTTTGAGAGAAACGGAAATCTGTATATTCCCTCTCACTCTGAAATCTTCCGCGAGTTTTTCCACAGGCTCAACATTTTCCACTCGCGGAAGAATTGGCTTCCTTTCTTTGGATGGCTCTCTACTCTCAGCTTTTCGCTTCCACTAGTGATCTTCTTTGCTCGCTTCTTTAGCTGGCCCATCGCACTGGCCGGCTTCATTTACAGCGCAGTGATTCTGGGAAGCCACGGTACTTTTTGGCTTCACCGCTACTCGACGCATCGGGCGTTTTGCTTTAGGAACGCGCTGGTCCGAGAGATCTGCAGAAACCTTGTGATCAAGATCATTCCCGAAGAGACTTATGTCATTTCGCATCACGTTCATCACAACATGACAGAACAACCAGGCGATCCCTATAACGCTCATGCTGGAGGGCTCTACTGCTTTTTAGCTGACGTTAACCACCAAAGTATCCACAAAGACCTGTCGGAAAAAGACTATCAGATGCTCTGCAAGCTGATGAGTCACACCGGAGTTCGTTTAAACACCTATTCCCAATATCGAAAATGGGGTTCACTTTGCCATCCGGGCTGGACTTGTCTTCACTACGTTTTGAACTGGAGCTTCTGGTACGGCGTCTTTTTTATGATCGGTGGACACGCTTTAGCCTGCGCACTTTTTGGCGGAGCCGGGGTATGGGCGATCGGCGTCCGGACCTTCAACTATGAAGGCCATGGTCAGGGAAAGGACCGGAGGCGAGATGGAATCGATTTCAATCGCCGCGATCTATCGATCAACCAGCTTTGGCCAGGGTATGTTGCCGGTGAGTGGCACAACAACCACCACCTGTACCCCAATGGAGCAAGAAGCGGATTTTTGCGATACCAGCTCGATCTTCCCTGGCTCTTCATCCGGATGCTGAGCACAGTGGGCGTCGTGACCACATACAAAGATTACCGGAACGAGTTTTTCAGGGATTACTATTCTCCCTATTTAACTTCGCGCTCGTTAGAACGTCCGATCACATTGAGTGGCCCTTAATAGGCCATCACCTTTATGATCGTATCAGCTTTTCCTGAAGCTACGGCATCGGTAGAGAGCAACGACACTCCTGGATTTTTCTCATCATAAACATGAGGTGGAGGATCGGCGGCTTTCAGGTTCCATGTCCCGTCTTTAGGCTCAATGAGCTTGAGTCGAAGCGTCTTGCCCGACTGAGTGAGTGTCGCAATACGGCCGTGAATCTTGACTTGTGCTCGGGTAGCAAAGTTCCAATGAATGACTTTGCCTTTGCTTATTCCTGCGACAGTATCCAGAATCCGAACAGATCGTTGATTCACGATCGAGAACTGCCGGGTCACTTTCGTTGCTTGGCCGGCAAAAACGGATGAGAGGTCAAGAGTAACTCCTGGTGAGAGGCCCTTTCCTGTGAACTCGGTGATTTGTCCGCTACCTTGAACTTGGTGGAGCTGGCCCCCAATCGTTAACGTGTTATGGCTAAATGGGCCGATTCTAAAAACGTCCCAACGTTGGCTGTCCTGTTTGCGACTCCAGAGGTCGACGTTCTTTGATTCGAGAGAAAAATAGTTTTGCATTCCTAGGTCGATGGCCCAACGAACTCCATCTCGATCCAGAACAAACGAACCAGCATCCATATGCGCGTGACTCAGAGATGCGGAACCGCCTTTCACGGCAAGATAAAGCGCATTTGGATTGGTCCAACTGCTTCTAAAAACTGCCAGAGGCTGTGGCCCGTCTCCTTTCCAATTTAGCGGCATCCGCGGCTTTGTGGCATGAGTAAGGCTCGGGGCCCAGATCGCTATCAAGGGAAAGAAACGATCCAGCCACGAAGACTCATTGGCTAATGTTTCTCTAAGTAAACGGTTTTGAAAAATCAGAAGGTCAGGCCTGGAGAGCTCTCTCGCAATTTCGAACACGGCGGATTGCAGGTCAGCATCCTCATCACCGTCCGAGAAATTGAATTGTTTCAGCGCGGGTCCTGTGACTTCAGCTAAGTAATCTGCCGTTGTTCTGAAACCAGGAGAATTTCCCAATTCCCAGTCGCTTCCAAGCGCGCTTTTCAAGCTGGCATTCAACAAGACCTGGTAAGTGGTTCCGTAACCCCAGTAACCGGGTCCTTCAGGGTAAATGCCATCCGGAGCGTAGGGTTTCAGTCCATATGAAACGTTTTGCAAAACCTGGCCTAGAATCTTACCGGCTTCCGTTGGCTCCTCATCCGCAATCGCCAATGCACCCATGCCAAGGCCGCCAAAGCAAACCTGATTCCAATTCATTTCTTTATGGTACCAGCTCGTATTAGGAAGACTTGGATCGTCGCCTAACTTGAGAGCCTTTTCGATAATGGCGTTTTTTAGTATTTTCCGAGTTTCAGGAGCAAGATCTGCGTAGAGCCAATCATAGCCAAAAGACACAGCCGTGGTCATTTCCGCGACATCCAAGAAATGAGTTGGGTTCCAGTCCGGAAAGCCAGCCACAGTAATCAGTTCTTTCTCAGCGCGTGCTTTGTACTGATTTGCCAATGTGTTTTGATCAGTGGTTTTGTAAGCAAGCGTTAGATCCAGAATTCGTCGAATCGCTTCCCGACTCACGGACAAAAGGCGCTTTCCTTCCTTTTTATAAGTGAGCGGAGGTTTGACGAGGATCGCTTGAGCTTCCTTCTCAACACGAAGAAGAATCTGATTCAGCACTGGCTCCGTTTTGCGGCGTTCTTTGAGTTGACTCCAGGTCGCTTCATTCACTAGAAGCCGTGGGTGCACTTTTCTCAAGCCAGTCAGGATATCGTCTTTGGCGAACGCAGGCTTTGCGGCCGGAAGCAAAGTCATCCCCATCGCAAGGCCTGTCAGCAGGATCCGTTTCATAGGGTTAAGTTGCGGAGAAAGCTCCTTACGGTCAACTAGTAATTTCTAGCCTGAGCCGCCTCGCACGTGTACACTTTTCATAAAATAGGAGAACCGCCCCCATGTCTAAAATTTACGCCTGCGTTTGGTCCAACGACAAAGCCGAAGAGATGGCCAAATTCTACAAGTCGATCTTCAAAGGAACCAAGATCGGCAAGACCTCTTACTGGGGCAGTAACCCGATGGGTGTCAAAGAGGGCTCCGTCCTGACCATGCACCTGACCCTCCTGGGCCAAAAAATCATGCTCCTGAATGGTTTCACCAAGATGACCTTCAACGAGTCCATTTCGTTCGTCGTGCCCTGCAAGACCCAGCGTGAGATCGACACCTATTGGAAGAAGCTGATCAAAGGTGGGGGTAAGCCTGTGCAATGCGGATGGCTGATCGACAAGTACGGTGTTCGCTGGCAGATCACGCCAGCTGAGTTTGACAAATGGAACACCACCAAGAACAAGAAGAAGAAGGAAGCCGTCATGCACGCGATGTGGCAGATGGTCAAACTGGACCGCAAAAAACTGCAAGAAGCCTTCGATCGCGCTTAATCTGATCGCGCAGAAAAAACATTATGCGAAAACTCAAGATCATCGAACATATCTCGCTGGACGGCGTGATCCAGATCTCCAACTGTCTAAACAACGACGGCGACTTCCCATACGGCGACTGGACCGCGCCCTATCGAACTCCTGCTGGATTAGAGACAGTGCTTTCGATTTATGGCGCGAAGTTCGATCTGCTCCTTGGCCGCCGAACCTACGATCAATGGTCAAGCTTCTGGCCCAAGGCACCCAAAAGTCCGATGGCGGATCGCCTGAATGCGGCGACAAAGTACGTCGCAACCCACAGACCAGAGAGTCTGGCGTGGGGCCCGTACGAGGGCGTTGGACCGAACCTTGTGGATGGCGTTCGCAGCATCAAGGAGAAGGAAGGACCGGACCTGATCCTCTCAGGCAGCTCGACACTGACTTCGGCGCTGCTGGAGCATGGGCTTGCCGATGAGTTGGTTCTGCTGGTCAATCCTGTCCTGCTGGGCAAAGGGAAACGCCTTTTTGCGGACGGAACTCCTCCCCTCGCATTTACACTCGAGGGCACGAAGGTGATGCCATCAGGCATCATCATCAATACCTACAAGGCCGCTGGCCCTTTGCAAAACCTGAAATAGGGCGATGAAGCTCAGTTATTGGCCTTGTCCGCTCAACGCAACCTGTTCAAGCACTTCCCCGTTTGAGCGGATTTGCATGGAGCCTGTGCGACTTCCCACAGCACTTGGGGTGAATTGAACGCTTAAGGTGCAACTTTCACCGGGAGCTAAACTGCCTCCACATGGCTTCAACGAGTCTTCTGGCGGCTGAGAAGAGCCGGAATGAAGAGGGTTGGAATTTAAGGAGGAAAAACTGAGTTTTGTTTGAGTGCCCGGACTCAAAAGAGCGCTGGACAGGTCACAGCTCTGAATACTGAGCGCAACGATCAGAAACACCGGGGTTAAAAATAGCACTCGTTTTGAGTTCATAAAGAAACCTCGAAGTCTCCAGAAATGCCGTAATCTGAATCAAGATTCAACGGCTCTGTTCCGGTATTCGTCACGGTAATGACTTGAGCGGCACTTTGGGTTCCCACGGCCTGGTTTCCGAAATTCAGAGTTTTCGTAGAAAGGGTCACAACCGGAGCACTTCTGTACTGATAGGCGCCGAGGTCGATACTCGAACCGCGACCATTCCCGTCGAAATCAGTAGACGGTGCAGAAGTGAGAGTGCCTTTCCCAATCGCTGGAGATGAAGATCGAAGGTGATAATCGCCACTCCCATCGGCCCGGTACTGAACGAATAGCGGATCTCGGGAGATTGTGCCACTGACTGATCCGCTGATCATTTTCACATTGGTTCCACTTGAATAGACCAGGTTGTTGACGTATCGATTGTTCGCGCCAACCGAGCCGTACTCAACAATTCCGTAGGTACTGTTGTCATAAACGACATTGTTAGCGACGTAGTTGTCCTCAGAGCCTCCTGGCAATGCGCCACCGTCGCCATCACCGATCAGAATCCCCTCTTTGTTATGAAAGACGGTATTATTGACGATCGTCGAGGAAGTGGCTCCATGCCACTGATGAATACCGACGGCCCCGACGCCCGAGACAATATTATTGATCACCACGTTATCTGGGCTTGCGATGTAAATTCCCTGTACCGTATTGCAGGTGCCCATCAGGGCATAGCCGATATTTGACACAATATTACCCGAGATGAGAACGTCACCGATGGTGCCAGGAGTATCAATGGCTCCGCCACCGCTTCCATTACACCCACCGGTCACGGTGAGGTCATGGACATAATTGTTTGTAATAGTGAGATGGGCGCCTTCAGCTAAAATACCGAGGCGTCCGCTGCCGGTAATCTCAAAACCGTCAATATCGACGTAGCTTCCTTTGGAATCCCAGGCAATTCCAGTTCCGCTCATCACGATTTTTGCGCGATTTTTTGGATCAGAAACATAGCGAATATGGGCCGAGGCTGTTCCACTGGTTGACGATACAATTCCGTAATTGCTCAGGCTCGGAGCGGATACATTGTAAGCTCCACCAGCGACGTGAATTGTCGTACCTGGCGAGGCTGCTTGAGAGGCTTTTGAAATCGTTAAAAACGGAGATGACTGAGTACCTGAGTTGGAGTCGCTTCCACCCGGTGATACGTAAAGATCTGCAGCAAGCGCGCTGAGCGAGAACAATACGGACATCGACGATAGTAAACTTTTAGAAAAAGTCATCTGTCCCCTTCTCTTCAGTCTACCCGTATAGAATAATTTAAAAATGTGTCGTGCCTGGCCCTCTGTATGAACGCTGACACACGTCCTCTTGGACATCATTGTCAACGTCTACAAGGGTCAACATCTACAAGAGTCAAAATCTACAAGGCCGCTGAACAGTCTCAGCAACTGGCTCAGCAACTGGATTTGGCTCCATGAACCTGCTTGGACTCGCTTCCAAGAACGGCCTGCCTTTGAGCTCGCCCTGTACTGGTAAATGCACCATTGATGTCTTTTTGCTGTGGCTGCCATGCGGTGAAGTCATTGCTCAGGATGTCGTTGAGAGGATCCCCCACAGTCATAAAGTCGCGTGTTACATCATTCGGGCCGTTATTTTTTGGGCCCGGGACCTTCGACCAGTCTATCTGCCCCGACTCAGGACAGACATCACTCTGATTGCTGTTTGCTGCCGCTGAAGCTGACTGACCGCTCATCGCGGCTACAAATAACAAAACCAGCGCCTCAATCATTCGTTTAAACCTAAGCACGTCTCTCTCCTTGCTACTCTCCTTAGGACCATCCACTGGGATCGCTCCTTGGGACCTTATTTTGCTGCAATGCCTTAGCCATATTTTATAAGCCCCTCGCACCCAGCGGAATGAGGCATGCACAAGTTGAGCGTAAAGAAAAAGCGAGCATGCCATGGGAGCAAATCCCGACGGGAGCTGTTTATGATCCGCTACACCCAAACATCGGCAGTTATCGGACTCTTACTGGTTTGGACTTCCTTCGCCGTTATCGGGTGCGGTGGAGATAATAATGAACAAGCCGCGCCACCTCCTCCAGCTCCAGGTGTGGTTTCACCCACGCCAAGTCCTAGTGCTAGTCCAAGCCCAAGCGTTACTCCCGTTATCATCAATATTAATATCACTCAAATCTTCGTCTCGCAGACGATCATCGTGCAACAAAACATCGTGAATAACATCGTCACGGTGAACTTCTTCAACAATGACTCGATCAACCACTCAATTGTCGCTGATGACGGAAGCTTTGATTCAGGTGTGATTGCTCCAGGACAAAGCGGATCGATTAACATCAGCCAGCCAGGCGATTTTGCGATTCATTGTGATGTGCATCCCAATGATCCAAATGAACGAGGTACCGTTCGTGTCCTTTCGCCTACTGCGCCTTCTCCTAGCCCGAGCGTATCCCCATCTCCAAGTCCAAGCACTTCGCCTTCCCCAAGTCCAAGCCCGTCCCCTTCGGCTAGTCCAAGTGTATCTCCATCACCTAGCCCAAGCATTTCTCCATCGCCAACAGCTACCTCCTCCCCGGGAGCAGGAACACCCGCACCGGTTGTTTCACCTCCAGGAACCATTCTCATCGCAACAGGTGCCGCAACTCGAACCAGCGATGCTTTTGCGCCAGGCCCCGTAAACGTTCCTCAGAACTCGACTGTGACGATTACGAACAACGATACCGTTGCCCACACGGCAACGGCTGATGATGGAAGCTTTGATACCGGCGTGATTCAACCAGGACAAAGCGCCACAATCACGGTGTCACAGTCAGGAGACATCCCGTTCCATTGCAGTATTCATCCGAACATGACGGGGGTCGTTCATGTGGAAGGTACCGCGCAGGCTTCGCCAACGCCAAGCGCGACCTCTTCATAGCGTATTCCACTATTTATCAGCGGTAGTACCGGCGGCACTGTCAGATCGTGACTCGGCTTCCTTTCCCTGGCTGTCTTGAATCGATTTACGAATCAGATTCCGGACGATTCGATTGTGATTTACTTCGCCGACCAGCGCTTTGGCGTTGTCATAAAGTGCAGGATCATTAATAAGCCCGCTGACTGTTCCCGCTCCATGATCCGCTTTTGCAAGAATGCTATTCAGATTATTGACCGCTTCTTTCAGCTTGATCCCTCTGAGCTGGTCATTCAAGAGCTCGGCTGACGTCGAGGCGTTTTGGGAAGTCAATAGCAACGCATCCATCAGCTTATCCATCTTTCCGTTCTTGGTAGTGCTCGCTAACAATTGATCCAGATGTCTGATGACTTGTTCGAACGACTCCAAGACACGATCACCTCGCCTTCCAAATAGATTGCTAAATGTCGTCGTCGTCTCAGCACGAATCTCACTTCCAGGACTGAGTTTCGGCAGTGACGGGTCGCCAGCGGAAATGGTGATCACCTTATCGCCTAAAACGCCATGAGTAGTCATTTGCGCCAGAGAGTCCTGACGGAGGGATTCGGCGTCGTGAGCCGAGATGCTCAATACCACCCTCACCCTCCGCTGGCCTGGTTCCAATGCGAGATCTTCAACGGATCCGGATCGCACGCCGGCAATCATCACCAAAGCTCCAGGAGCAATTCCCTCCGCGTTCGGCAACGACAGATAATAAGTCAGTTTACTCGAAAACAGCTGATGCGTACTGCCTAGCATCCAGACAGCAACAAGGATAAGTCCAAGCGCCATGGATGCGAAAAGGCCAATCTTGAATTCCAGTGATTTTATATTCTTTTTCATGAGGACCTCCTGCGTCTTCCTCCAAAATCGGGATGAAGAATTCCTCGGACAATGGGGTCCTGGCTTCGATCCAACTCTTCCACGGTTCCGATCGCGTGAATGACGCCATCGGCGAGAATCGCAATTCGATCACAGATGGCAAACACCGCATCGACATCATGAGTGACAACGATCACGGAGGTACCCAGCGTGATCTTGACGCGATTGGCGTTTTCAAGAAATTGCTTGATGTGAGGTGGATCAAGGCCAGCGGTCGGCTCATCGACCAGGGCCACTCGCGGATGCAGCATGGTCGCACGTATGAGACCGACCCTTTTTTGCATCCCGCCAGATAGCTCACTTGGGTAAAGGTCATTGATTCCTTTGAGATCAGCCTCGTCCAGGCGACGATCTACCTCTTCACGAATCTTCTCTTCGGTTAATTGCGTATGCAGCTCCATTGGGTATCTCAGATTCTCCTCGACCGTAAGAGAATCGAAGAGAGCCCCATCCTGGAAAACGAAGCCGATTTTACAGCGAATGGAATAAAGCTCTCTCTCTGAAAGTTCCGCCAAGTTCCGCCCTTCAAACCAGATCTGCCCGGAGTCGGATCTTTCGAGCCCAACAATCGCTCTCAGAATCAAGCTTTTCCCACCGCCTGAGGTTCCCATCAAAGCGAGAAACTCGTTCCGGTATAAATCAAAGCTCACGCCTTTATGAACTGCCTTTTCTCCGAAGCTCTTCTTGAGATCGCGGATTTGAAGTACGCATCTCGATTCATATTCCGTTTCACTCATGTTCGTACCATGAAGAAATTCAGGGAGAGGAACAGCTTGCTCATGAATACATCCGATACGAAGATAAAGATGCACGACGCCACAACCACTTGCGTGGTCGATACGCCAACTTCTCGCGTTCCTCCCTGGGTCTGCATCCCTTTCCAGCAACCCAGCATTCCAATTCCCAACCCAAAGACGACTGATTTGATGAGACCTGCCGTCAAATCAGACAAGTCAGTCGATTGAAGGAGCCTTGCAACGGAATAGCTCGGCTCAAGTCCGAATTGACCTCGAGAGACAGCGATAGCACTCAGAATGGCGACATAGTCAGAAAGTAAGGTGAGCACAGGAAACACAATGATGCATCCGATTGCTCGCGGCAAAACCAGAGTTGCAATGGGGCTTGTCCCGAGCGCTCGAACCGCCTCGATCTGCCGGGTCACGGCCATGGAAGAAAGTTCTGCCGTGATCCCCGAACCTACTCTTCCGGCAAGCAGCAGACCTGTCAGGACAGGTCCAAGCTCACGCAAAATCGCAAGCCCCACGATGGTAGGGATGTAGGGTTTTCCGCCAAATCTCTCCAATCCGTATCCAAGCTGGAGAGCAAAAACGGTTCCTGTCGCTATTCCTGTCACCAACACGAGCGACATGGATCGGACTCCGAGGACGAGAACTTGTTGCAGTAAAAGCCGGAAGACATACGAATAGGAGACGGTGAGATGCCGCAACTCATCGAACATGTTTTTCGCTAATAGAAGAATCTGACCGAAACTTTCGAAAAAGCTTTCTATCTTCGGCAGCAACATCGAGTATCCGCCTTCTCTATCCGGGTTAGAAAAGATGACGTCGACGGCACATCGAGGGTTACTTATCTAAGATGCAAGGCCGCATCCGACAACGGTCGCTGCATCTAAGCAAGCATTGCGCCACTGCGCGAAGCAACGATCCCTTTTAATTAGTATCCACTACGCTCACGGATCACCTGCACAAACGTCTCCCCATATGGGTAGAACGCCCTGCGGTCTCCTCGCCGCCATGCCTCTCTCATTTCGGGCCGAGTAATATCCCAGTCTGGCCGGCACTTGCGAGTCACTTCACGCAGATCGTTGCGAAGCTCATCAACCGTGGGTCGCCCAAAGTACCAATAACCCGAATAGATCTTAAAGATGACCAGATTCGGCTCTAGAACGATCGTGTGCGGAATCATCGGATTGTGAGTGGGGTCAGTGTACTCCTTGATGTCGAGATCCTTCTGAATGATCCGGCCAGGATCCGAAAGAAACGTCCAGTGGGCACCTATCCCACTCCGGTACTCTTCGGTTTGGAACAGATTATCGGTACTGATTGTAACGAGCTGGCAGTATCCGACTTCCATCTCCCGATGCAGCTGCAGCAAACCTTCCGCCTGCCGGCGATCTTTTGGGCAATAGCCCCCGCGACTCAAGACGAGAATCATCGGATCCCTGCCTTGGAGCTCCGAAAGTTTTCGCCGCCTTGCCGCATGATCGGTCAGTTCATAATCCGGAAACTTTGATCCGGGCACGACATCCACTCTCATAACGCCTCCGTTTTCTTTGATCGCCTCGCCTATTTTGAAAGTGCAAAAACCGTTTCACTGCTCCTCTTGCACAGGCACTCCACGTAGAAGTGCCAACCGAGTTTTTTTAACCCAATAAGTCGCTCGGCACGATCCCTGCTTGGGCGACTGATATGCAGCGCCATACATCACTTTTGTTCTTCATCTTGGGACTTTGCATCATCAACACTTCCTGCGCACCGGACACATCAAGTCAAATCTTGACCCAATCCACCCAGTGGATTGAACCCGTTGCAACGCCAGAGAGTCTGCAGTTACCTACATCAGAAGGCGAAATGGCCGAAGGCAAGATCTGGAAACCTCGGACCAATCCCTACAAAGCAGGGATCGTTTTCGTCTCCGGTGTGGATGGAGGCTTTGTTGAACCGGTAAATGGCATTTATGAAAGAATCGCGACCGAACTCTCTCACACGGGAGTCACTTCCATCTTTGTCCAATATCGAAAGCCTGGCGAACTCGAACCTTCCATTCAAGACGCACTGGCAGCAATCGATCATCTGAAGAGTTTGGGTGTGCAGCGAGTAGCGCTTGTAGGATGGTCCTTCGGAGGCGCCGTCATCACTCATTCCGCCACTCGCGCTCCCGAGGTGGCCACAGTCGTTGGATTCGCCCCCCAGTCCCGCGACACAGAAGCGGTTCAGCAATTCACTAAACAATCCATTCTCCTCGTTCATTCTGACGAGGACGAAAATGTACCCTTTGAGGCGTCTCAACAGATATTGGACGAAGCTCCAACAGGCATTGAAAAGCAATTGGTGGATCTCAAGGGGTTTAACCACATCCTGGACGGTGCACAAGGCCAGGTCGATCCTATCGTGCTCGATTGGCTTAACAAGAAACTAGGGATTCCCGTTCAGGCTTCCCGCACACTGAATGTGCTCAATGCGACAGTTATTCCGCACAAAGACCGCTTGGGATTAATCTTGCGTAAGCACTAGTCGAAGCTGGAATATCGTTAAAGTACATCTTAATCTCAAGCTGCCGTCCCCTCAGGTTATAGAATATGCCCATGCTCACCCATGCTCAATTATGTTCGCTGGAGCGATTCAGCTGATTTAAACATTGAAAACAAATCGTGAACGTGTGAACAAAATATGAGCGCCACATGAAGAACGTTAAAGGTACGGTTTTAATCGTAGAAGATGAGCCCGAGATTCGAACTGTACTTGGACAACTCCTCGAACAGTTTGGCTATCGCGTCATCGGTGCGACCAACGGCAAAGCAGCACTGGAGATATTGGAAAGCACGGCTTCGCCAACGGCCATTCTTCTCGACATGATGATGCCCATCATGAACGGTGATACCTTTCTAGAAGTGCTCAATTCTCATTCGGATCTATCGGAGATTCCGGTCATTCAAATGTCCGCCGCACTTTTAGAAAAGCATAAGAGCGCATGTTGCGCGATCGACAAGCCCTTTGGGATCGAAAAGCTCATTTATCTGCTTGAATCTTGCCCCAAAATCGCGGCCAGGGTCGAGTTGACCCGCCATTAAGGCAATTCTCAAAACATCACTGCTTTTCAGTCTCGGTGGTAGTCGTAGTTTGCACCTGATCGGTTCCAGCCTGCTGATCCTGCTGCTCTTGCTGAGCTTGGCCGGCCTGTTCCTTGGGCTGTGGCGTCTTAAGCTTCTGCTGCTCAGCACTCTGCTGCTTCTGCTGGGCCTGGGTCTGCTGTTGCGCTGTCTGTTGCTTCGTGGTCTGCTCCTCGAGAGCGCCGGCCTGCTCCTTGCCCTGCGACTCCTTCACAGCAGCCTTTTGCTCGCCACGCTCCTGAAGTGTGTCAGCCTGCTTCCGCAGAGCGTCCGCCTGACTCTTGGATTGCTCACGAATTGTACCAGCCTGCTCCTTCGACTGCTGTTTCAGAGCTTCAGCCTGCTCACTGCCTGAACTCTTCATCTTGTTTGCTTGCTGCTTTGCCTGATCACAGGCCACTCCAGTGACCAGGACCGCCATCGTCGCCAAAAAAATCTGAATATTTGTTTTCATACCTGAATCGCCTCGCAACATGCGCGCCAGGATGTGTCAGCCGACCTTCCCATAGGTTCGGCAAGCATCTCAAGATACCTGTCCGAGCAGGTTTTTCCTAAACGCCCGAAGAGTTGCCCGAGGCCTCGAGAGAATCACTCTGCGAAGTAAAAGATGTCCCAGGCTTTCCGTCAGCTAGGCCACCGATGCAGGATTCAATTGCCTCGACCAAGGTTTCAATCACGAGTGGCTTTGACAAGATCGTAAAAGCGAATTCAGAAACATCACTCAAGTCTTTTGCAAGCCCGGGCGATGCGGTCAGCATGATGACCGGAACAGAGGCAAGCTTCTGATTTTTCACCTGTGCTTTGCGAAACTCGATGCCGTCCATATCGGGCATCATCAGATCCAGTAAAATGAGATCAGGCAGAACCTGTGAAGCCTTGAGCCAATCAATTCCTTCGCGACCGTTGGTGACTACTGATACTGAGTATCCCTCGTTCTCCAGGACCAGAGAAAGGGCTTCGCGAATGGCTTTGTCATCTTCGATGAGTAAAATTGTTTTTCCCATGCTGCACTCGTATGAAAAAACTTGGTTGCATTACCGCTTCAGAAAAGTCAACCGATTAGACCAAGCAGACCTCCGCGCGGCAGTGCGTCAGGCCTAAGGCCCGCTACTGAATCGGTAGCGTCAACGTAAATACCGACCCCTTACTGAGCTCACTTTGAACCGTGACACTCCCGCCATGCGCGGTCGCGATCTCACGGCAAATATACAATCCAACCCCCATTCCGCTTGCGCCGCCATCTGCGCCTCGCTCGAATCGTTCGAAAATCCGAGACTGGCTTTCCAGAGCGATACCAGGACCGTGGTCTCGGACGGAGACTTTCGCACTGCTTCCTTCGCGTGACACCGTCACTTCGATCGGTAAACCGGGGCAATATCGGATCGCATTGGAGAGGAGATTGGTCACAATCTGCTCAACCCTGAAGCGATCCCAGTTTCCCTTTACTTCGTGCGAGGCTAACACTTCGATACGACATCCAACAGCAGTGCCCTGAGGTTGCATCCTCTCAACCGTTTCCGCAATCAGAC
>JBJMMA010000004.1:0-3870 GCA_045805065.1 Bdellovibrionia bacterium
AAGTTCCATCGCAAGAACGCGGCGGCTGTTTCTGACAACTTGAGCTGCCTTGCGTGCGCCCCAGGCGCCCATGCTGACGTGGTCTTCCTTGTCAGCAGACGTAGGAATCGAGTCCACGCTGGCTGGATGGCAAAGCGTCTTGTTCTCAGAAACAATACTTGCTGCAGCCACCTGAATGATCATGAAGCCGCTGTTCAGACCGCCTTGCGGCGTCAGGAAAGCCGGAAGATCAGAGATCGCCGGATTGATGAGCTTTTCAATGCGTTGTTCAGAAATGTTCGCGATTTCAGCCACAGCGATCGACATCACGTCCATTGCGATGGCAACGATTTGTCCGTGGAAGTTTCCGCCGCTCAAAATCTTTTTCTTATCCGGAAAAACAAGCGGGTTATCCGTGACCGCGTTTACTTCACGTTCAAGCACTTGTCTTGTGAAAGCAAGAGCATCGCGTGATGCTCCATGAACTTGAGGAATACAGCGCAAGCTGTAGGGGTCTTGAACCTTTCCGCAGTTTTCATGGCTCTTGGCGATCTGGCTTCTTCCGCCACCGCTGAGAAGAATGTCACGCATTCTCTTTGCGACATGAATCTGTCCTGGATGAGGGCGAACTTCATGGATTTCTGGCTCAAATGCGACTTCAGTGCCGCGAAGCGCTTCAAGCGTCATTGCGCCAGCAACATCTGCCACGTCGCAAAGATGCTCGGCCTCAAGAAGCGCAAGCGTTCCAATCGCGGTCATGAACTGAGTGCCGTTAATGAGTGCCAAACCTTCTTTTGGTCCCAAGCGGATTGGCTTGAGGCCCGCGACTTTAAGCGCTTGAGCGCCGCTCATTTCCTTGCCCTTCACGCGAGCGCGTCCTTCGCCAATGAGGACCAGCGCCAAGTGCGAAAGAGGCGCAAGGTCACCGCTGGCGCCTACGGATCCTTGTTCAGGAACCAGTGGGCAAACGCCGCGATTGAGGAGCGCCAGGATCTGCTCAATGAGCTTGAGGCTTACGCCTGAGTTTCCGATCGCAAGATTGGATGCGCGAAGAAGAAGCATCGCGCGCGACTGAGCATCCGTAATGTAGTTGCCGACGCCTACCGCATGCGAGCGGATCAGGTTGTATTGAAGCGTCTCGAGATCCGCGTCTTGAATGCGGACATTCGACAAGAGTCCAAAGCCCGTGTTGATTCCATAGAAAGTATCGCCGCTCTCCACTTTTGAGCGAAGAAACTTGTGGGCTTTTTCGATGCGCTTCACCGCTGCGAGCGAGAGCTCGACCTTGCGGTTATAAAGCGCGACATCGCGAACATCTTCGAGGGTAAGAGCACGTGCTCCAAGCTTAAGGGATTCCATTCGACTACTCCTAAGTAAAACCTATTCCAGTGCTGTACGCAGATCTTGGATCGAGCGTTTACGATCGCCGTTAGCAAAGATCGCGGAGCCTGCGACAAAGACGTCGACTCCCGCTTTTCTCAGACGACCGATGTTACCTGCATTGATTCCGCCATCGATCTCGATCAAGAACTTGCGGTTGCCGCGCATCTTAACCAAGCGCTCGACTTTTGAAACGGCGTTTTCAATAAACTTTTGTCCGCCAAATCCCGGGTTCACGCTCATCACCAGAACGAGATCGATATTGTCCAAGACTTCTTCGATCGCGCTCAGGGGCGTGGAGGGATTCAGCGATACACCTGCCTTACAACCCTGCTCACGGATATGGCAAAGCGTGCGATGAAGGTGTGGGGTCGCCTCAGCATGAACCGTAATCAAATCAGCTCCTGCTTTGGCAAACTCCTCAATCCAATCATCCGGGCGAGAAACCATGAGATGGCAATCCATCGGAAGCTTTGTATGAGGACGAAGCGCCTCAACCACAAGCGGTCCAATCGTGAGATTGGGCACAAAGTGTCCATCCATCACATCGACATGAATCCAATCAGCGCCTGCCTTCTCCACTTCCTCCACCTCTGCGCCAAGCTTTGAAAAGTCAGCCGAGAGAATGGATGGAGCCAGTAATGCTTTTTCGGTAGGAATAACGATAGGTTTTCCGCGGGTCGTCATGATGGCCTCTGGTTTGAGGCCACCTTAACGCGAATCCCAAGAGGTTCGCCATCTAAAAGGTATGCCATACCTTTTGTTATAGCAACGCGTCAAATGGTAAGCCAGTAAGCATGGCATATGTCCTCATTACTGGCGCATCGGGTGGAATCGGAGAGCAGTTCGCAAGGCAGTTTGCCGCTAAAAGACGGAATCTCATTTTGGTCGCGCGCAGCCAGGACAAGCTTGAGGCTCTGGCAAAAGAGCTCTCTGAGCGCCACGGGATCAATGCTCAAGTGCTTCCCAAGGATCTGTCCAAAATCGAAGCTGCCGACGAAATCTTTGAATCTTGCAAGAGCTCTCACTGGGAAGTCGACATCCTGATCAACAACGCGGGCTTTGGAATGTTTGGCCCGTTTGCCCAACAGGATTCCAAGCACATTGAGCAGATGATGATGATCAATATGGCGAGCCTGACCAAGCTCACTCGCCTCTTTCTGCCTGCGATGATCGAAAAGCGGTCAGGTGGCGTGATCAACGTTGCATCGACGGCTGCGTTCCAGCCTATTCCAACTCTTGGAGCCTATGCTGCAACGAAGGCTTACGTACTGAGCCTCTCAGAATCACTTCATGTAGAAGTCGCCTCTCAAGGCGTGAAGGTCATGGCGCTCTGCCCTGGTCCAACTGAGACCGGTTTCTTTGAGCGTGCGGAAGCTGCGTCTGGCGTCAAAGGCCAACTCAAAATCAATCTGCAGCCTGCAGATGAGGTTGTGGCGCTTGCGATCTCTCGCTTTGAAAAAGGTGAGCGCGTAACAATTCCAGGTCTTCTCAACAAAGTGGGCGCCTACTCTGCCTCGCTTGCACCTAAATCATTTGTTCTCAAAATCGCCGGGAAAATGATCAAAGCCGGCACCGGAATCTGAGCCCTTGCCAACCACTCATTCAAGGACAAAGGCAAGGACAAAGGCAAGGACAAAGGCTTGCGCGTCTTTGGACTTTTTTTATGTTTAATAGATTAAATATAAACTTAATATATCCATCATTTTCTAATGAATAGTTCCTCGGTATCAACTGCCCGTAAGTCAAACCACCGAGGAGATTATGAATCTTTCTAAATTGACCCAAGGCCTTGCTTTCCTGACTCTTGCTTTCATGGCAGCAACCCCCGCTCTTGCCGATCAGAAGCTGGCTCTTCAGGCTGGACAAAAGTTAAAGATCGAATGCGCAGAAGGCTTGACCCTTCTCCTGCAGGACGGCGTTGTTCAATGCGGCCTTGTTTGTGAAATGAATGTCATCAAACCTGAGAACTATTTCTGTGACCAGGGTGGCTGCGTTGGCACTCCTCCGGTGATTGGCGTCAAAGTGACCGTTCGTGAAAAGCAAAGCTATAAAGTTCTTCTTTCGCAGGAGTACGATGCTGTCTACGCTTACAACCGTGAATTTTATGATGGCCTTAAAAAGGATCTCTCGGGCACCTGCGCCCAGTTCGAGACGCACGAGACCGTGCTCTATCAAAGATAACGGTCGCCTCAATCGCGAGTCAGCTCATAGCGATAGCTATCGCGAATATGCCCTTTGACTTCTTTATCGCCTTTCATGGAACCCACGCGCTTCATGCCGACTTTCTCCATAACTCGGTATGAAGCGACATTGCGAGTGTCACAAGTCGTATAAATCACTGAAAGGCCCAGCTGCTCAAAGCCAAACGCAATCAAAGCGCGCGCAGCTTCTGTTGCGTACCCTTGCTTTTGAAAATCTGGGTTGATCGCCCAACCCAGGTTTGCGACGGCACTTTCCTGAGTCTCGCGACGAATTCCGCATCCGCCGATTAATAGATCAGCATCTTTA
>JBJMMA010000005.1:0-25931 GCA_045805065.1 Bdellovibrionia bacterium
CTCTTCAGCGCGCCATGAGTGAGCGTATAATGGTTGAATTGGCTCCAAGACCTGCGAGCATCAGGCGAATGCAGCATCGGATGATCGCGCGTTATCACTTGGAGTCTGAGAGCGTGGGGACTGAGCCATTACGGCATCTTGTGATCCATCCTCATGCGGCGTGAAGGATCTGTTTTCCAACTACATGGTTGTCGAACATCTTAGTTCATGGTTCCATAATTCAACATGACCATTAACGATCTGACTCACAAGATAATTGAGCTCACCATTCAGGCATCCTCTCCTGACTCCGCGCCGAGTGCGATGGAGGTACTCCGCGATATACTCGATGATCAGTTTCTATACAGAAATCTCGACGGTGTACTCTATCAGAAGGACAAATTTCTACAGTCCCTAGCCGATGGAAAGTTCAGAGTCTGCGAGCGCTTCTTCCGCTCCACTTGGTCTCCCTACACTGAAGAGCTTTCGCTTATCGCATTTACCACTGAAGGCGAAATGGAGTTTGAGGATGGTTTTTGGCGCGGAGTTTTCGACTCAGTCTACGTGTTTCGAAAAGCCGGCAACGCTTGGAAATGGGCAGGCGGTCAAACTTCGGCCGATTCGCGTAAAAAGCTAAAAATCAGCGAGAAACGGCAGAAACCGCCCGAGAAAAAGAGCCTTCCAGCAATCCCAAAGAAAACATTCCCAGTTAAGGTTAAACAGAGCTCGCGCGGTAATTCGATTTACGTTGGCAATTTGTCTTATATCGTCACCGAAGGAACACTCCTCGAGGTCTTCTCAAAATATGGCACGGTCGTCCTCGTTAAAATAGAACGCGATGAGCAGGGTCGAATGAGGGGATTTGGCTTTGTTCAGATGCAAACCAGCGACGAAGCTGCAAAAGCAATCAAAGAACTAGACGGAGTTGAAGTCGAAGGCAGAGCCGTTGTAGTGGAATTAGACAGCCCCGAGCTTCGAAAACTTTACGACCTCTGAGGCAGACTATCACGTCTTGATGTAGCTGTGATCTCAATCATGCTATATCGAACCCAGCGTAATGAGCTTAAGAACAGGTTTGCCCTGCTCACGAGATTTCGCGACATCGAGCTCGAACTCAACGCGCCATGAGTGAGCGTGTGAGCGTGGGGACTGAACCTTTACGGCATCTTGTGATCCATCCTCATGCGGCTTGAGTTTCGCACTGCCAAACTTTTTTGCCTCTTTTGAACTTTCATAACAAGCAGGAGTACTCGGCAATCAGCGTTAATTTATGGCCTGCGTTATGCATTTTTCAACACCTGCATGACCGCCATAAGAGCCTATGTCCTGAGATTAGCAATTCTTTCATCTTTAATGGGAAGTATTGTCGGCTGCTCAAGTATCCAAGTAGCAAGTCAAAAGGATCCTAATGCGAATCTCGCAGGCCTTCGAACTTTTGATTTTGTGCCTTCTCCGAGCGATCAATCGGTTCATTCGATTGCAAACACGCAGATTAAGAATTCGGTCACATCTAACCTGGATAAAATCGGTGTCACACCCGCTTCACCCGCTGAGAGGCCTGACTTCCTGATTGCGTATAATACGAGCGTCTTCAATATCGTAAACGCGAATCAGAGTAGCGTGGGCGTTGGATTTGGAGTGGTGCCGGGCATAGGGATTGGTGCCTCTACACCTGTCGGCTCGGCAAGTACCGAGCAACGAGGGAACCTGACTCTCAGCTTTATCGATCCACAGAAAAACGCGGAAATCTGGCGCTCGACAGCCACTGCGAGCCTCGACGGCTCAAACAGAGATGTGGAAAAAATTCAAATAGCGGTTCAAAAAATGATCGGTGAGTTCAAGGATGCGCGAGACCACGGAAACCAGGCCTCCTAGCCTAAACTCTAAATTGAACTCACCGTAATCAGCTTGAGCACCGGCTTCCCCTGCTCCCGAGACTTCGCAATATCGAGTTCAAACTCAACACGCCAGTCATTGTGCTCGTCAGGATCAATGAGGACCTGCTCGACCTTCCAGACAGCGGCATTCTCTTCGCGCTCGATTCGGGTATTCTGAGGCGCGCGAGCCTTAGGATCCGTCAGGATGCGAGAGTGATCCTGATAATAAGATTCCATCTTGGACTCAAGATCCTGCACTCCCCAATCAAAGCTGATTAGCTCCAGCGCTTCATCGTAACGACGATTAGCAAGTGCCCGCACAAAGCGGAAGACTTCATTTCGGATCATGACCGTAAAGCCACGAACGTTTCGGGTGATATCAGCAACCAGAGCCTGATCCGCTTGAGCCGAGCCATCTCCTGCTGCGGCTTTCTCACTTGCGGGTACACCGCCTCGCATCTTCTCCCACTCATCAATAAGACTGGAGTCGACAGAACGAATCATCGTGCGGAAATAATCTTCCATGGAGCGGATCTCATCGGTCTTCATCAGCTCAGGAACGGTCTGCTCCAAGGTTTTATACACTTCCGAGAGATAACGAAGCAGAAGCCCCTCAGCCCGCTGAAGATCATACTCGCGGATATACTCAGGGAAAGAGACGAAAAGCTCAAACATCTCACGCGCAATGGATTTAGGGCGGATATTCTCCTGCCCCACCCAAGGATGCTTTGCCGCAAAAGCGTTGAAGGTGTCATAGACGAAATCACGAAGAGGCTTAGGATACTCCATCTTCTCCAGCTCTTCGATCCGCTCGTCGTACTCTTTACCTTCGGCCTTCATCTCGGCCATGCGCTCAGTCTTCAAACGATCGAGCTGACGACGCAAGATGAGATCCGGGTCTTCAACGATGGACTCAACCAGAGTCAAAACATCGAGCGCAAAATCCGGACTCTCGCGATCGAGTAGCGGCAGAGTGTCGATCAGATAAAGCGAGAGCGTCTGATGCAGAGAGAAATCCTGCTGCAAATCGACATTGACCCGCAAAGGATTGAGTTCAATGATTTTTCGTTCCACCAGGGATCTGAAAAGCTGAAACGCGGTCTTTCTAAGTCTCTTTTTTGCGACTTCGCTTTCATGAGAGCGCCGGATGATCTCACGCATCGCGCGTCCGCCGTTCTCGTGAGTCCGGCTCAGCACTTGAAGAAGCATCCCGTGATTGATCTGAAAACGCGACTGAAGCGTTTCAGGCTCGCTATTGATCAAACGATCAAACGTTTCCTTGTTCCAAGGGACAAAGCCTTTTTCAGGAGGCTTGCGCTTCACAAGCTTTTTGAGCTTCTTAGGATCACCCGCAGCTTTTTGCTCGTTTCTCAGGTTTTCAATCACATGCTCAGGAGCCTGGGCGACGACCGTTCCCAGATCATCGTATCCTTTACGGCCCGCGCGTCCTGCGATCTGCTGAAAATCCCGGACCGAGAGAATGGATGTCTTCTGGCCATCAAACTTGCATAGCTTGGTGAACAAAACGGTACGAATCGGAACATTGACGCCAACACCTAGCGTATCCGTTCCACAAATGATTTTGAGCAATCCCTTCTGAGCAAGCTTTTCGACCAGGATGCGATAACGAGGCAGAAGCCCCGCATGATGAATTCCCACGCCATGCTTTAAGACGCGAGAAAGTTCTTTGCCATAAGGACTGGAGAACGCGACACCCTCAAGCTCTTGAGCGATCGCTTTCTTTTCTTCCTTGGTACAAAAGTCGACACTCAAAAAGTTCTGTGCTTCTTCGGCGCATGCCGCTTGGGTGAAGTTGACTACATAGACCGGAGCTCGATCTTTTTCGATGAGCTTGGCGACAGTCTCATGAAGAGGAATTTCTTCGTAACGATACTCCAAAGGAACCGGGCGCTTTCCGGACTTCACAAGAACCGTCTCGCGGCCCGTGAGCTTTGTCAGCTCTTTCTCAAAAAACTCGGTTTCACCCAGAGTTGCTGACATGAGAAGAAACTTGGCCTGAGGCATGGTAAGCATTGGAATCTGCCAGGCAGCCCCCCGCTCGCGATCCGAGTAATAATGGAACTCATCCATGATCACGTCATCCACGGGCGTCTGCGCGCCCTCGCGAAGTGCCCAATTGGATAGAATCTCTGCCGTGCAGCACAAGATCCTGGCATCGGCGTTGACCGAGCCATCGCCTGTGATCATTCCCACCTGATCCGGTCCAAAGTCACGGCAGAGGGCCAGAAACTTCTCGTTCACCAGCGCCTTGATCGGGCAGGTATAGACCGAGCGGCGGCCCTGAGCGTAGGACTCAAAGTGAAGGGCCGTTGCGACCAGGGATTTCCCGGAGCCCGTAGGCGTATTGAGAATGACGTTCTTGCCGGAATAAAGCTCAAGAATGGCTTCTTCCTGGGCAGGATAGAGCTCAAGTCCTGCCTCACGGACGTGATCTAAAAAGCGATCCAGGAGTAAGTCTGAAGTTTCTGCAGGGAGGCGTTCCAGAAGCATTGAGCTCATGGCTTAGAGGTATATCTTTTTCTCCCAAAAACCTCGAAAGAAATTCTATAGTGGGACTCACCCAAAAGCCGCTATGAAACTGGAATCCTTCGCACAAAGAGTCCTCTACGGCTCAACGCTTGAAGATAAGCTGATGCAGCCAGATCTTACCGCTCTGCGCGAAGAACTTTTTGTTACCCAAGTCACCCTTAAGCGACCTGCGTTAATCGATCCGCCGAGATATCCAGGCAGGCCATTGATGCTCTCCCTGGAAACTCAGAAAAAGAGCCAGTTTCCCGACTTGGCCAAAATCCATGAGGCGCATGTCCGAGGTGAGATCCTTCATTTCTTTGCCAACCATGAGCTTCTGGCCCTGGAGCTCATGGCGCTTTTGCTTTTAAAATTCCCAGAAGCTCCAGCTTCTTTTCAGCTCGGAATCGCTCGAACGATGAGCGAAGAGCAAGGCCATCTCAAACTCTATCTCAGTCGAATGAATGATCTCGGCGTCGGTTTTGGCGATCTGCCTGTGAACGCCTACTTCTGGCACGTCTTGCGCGAAATGCGCTCGCCGCTTGAGTTTGTCACGCAGATGAGCCTGACGTTTGAGCAGGCCAATCTCGATTTTTCGCTCTTTTACAGAGATGAGATCGCAAAAACTGGAGACGAGCTGACCACTCAAGTCCTGGATCAGGTTTACAGGGAAGAGATTGGCCACGTCAAACATGGCCTGGAATGGTTTAACCGATGGCGTGCTGAAGATTCAAACGCACAGCCTGGCGAATCCGATTGGGAGGCTTACAAAAGACTTCTTCCTCCGCCTCTCACTCCAAGACGCGCGAAGGGCGTAATCTATGACATGAGCGCAAGAAGGCAAGCAGGCTTCTCAGAGCTTTACGTGCAGGAGCTTGAGCTCTTTTCAGGCGCCAAAGGCAGACCTCCCGTCCTCTGGCTTTATAATCCGTTTTGCGACTCAGAAATCGCACGGGGAAAACCAGGCTTCAGCCCAAAGGCCGCGCCCGAGCGCCTGGCAAAAGATCTTGAGCACATCCCGATGTATCTTGCATCGCCCCAGGACATTGTCCTGGTCTCAAAAAAGCCAGGCTTGGAATGGCTATCACTCGCTAAGAAA
The DNA here is from genome assembly GCA_045805065.1 of Bdellovibrionia bacterium. GTDB lineage: Bacteria > Bdellovibrionota > UBA1018 > UBA1018 > UBA1018 > CAZCBS01. The sequence goes on from JBJMMA010000005.1 coordinate 5,485, forward strand.
GCGGGTTTTGAAATACCGGAATGGGGTGAACAAGATTCATCCTCTCTTCGTGAACCCAAGTTTGGAGGATTTGAGCCTTGGGGCTGGAGCCCCGAAAGTTTTGAGCATTTCAGACCGATCTCAAAGCGCCTGACTTATACGTCAGGGGGCAACGCTCCTTGGTGCAAGACTCTGTTTAATCAGGAAAGATTCAACGAGACTAAAATTGGAGAACTATTCTCTAAATCCTGGAGCGTCACGTTTTTAACACGCTTCATGAAGAATCACCCTGAGCACGCCCGCGTTTTTCGGTGCGATGAAACATTGGGTGAAGTTTTTCATGATTGGGTTACGGCAAAAGATTGGATCCAGAACAAACTCGCGAATCAAGAGCGAGTCGTCGCCAAGACCCCTTGGAGCACTTCTGGAAACGGAGTAAAACGCGTCTTGAACGCCGCAGAACTGAGTGGCTCACTTGGGGGCTGGATCGAGAACACGATCCACTCACAAGGCTCCATCGTGCTGGAGCCCTGGCTTGATAAAGTCCACGATCTCTCCATTCAGCTTGAAATTGAACCCGAGCAGATTCGCATTCTTGAAGCCCGCAGGTTTCTCACAGGCAGGCAATTCGAATACCGTGGAACTTTCCTGGGACCTCTCCGAGACGCCTTTGATTCAGACGCACTCAGGCTTCTGCAAGAAATCTTGCCTAGCTGGAAGGTTCTAGCGCGAGAGCTTGGCATGGAGCTTCGCGATCAAGGCTACCAAGGACCCGTGGGAATCGATGCCATGATCTACAAAAGTAGCGCTGATCAACGGCTCAAGCTCAAGCCCGTCATTGAAATCAATCCAAGATGGACGATGGGACGAGTGGCGCTTTCTTTGGAAAAACATATCCAGCCGGGCACTCCGGCATTCTGGGGATTTCTATCGTGTCGAGAAATCCAAAAGCTTGGATTTTCAGGTCCGGCTGAGCTTGTAGCAAGCTTAAGCCTAGACCATCCTCTTCAGCTATCCAACTCATCAAAAAGTACGAGAATCTCGTCAGGTATCTTTCCAACACAAGACGCAACTCAGGCCAGTGAGGTTCTGACGCTGCTTTTTGTCGGAGAATCCGCGATTCAGGAAACTCGCAAGCTTATGGCTTTTTCTGCTTCATCGGAAGCGTCACAACAAAGCGAGTAAACGGTACGGAGTCATCAATTTGAACCGTTCCTCGGTGGTCATCGATAATCGCCTTCGAAACACTGAGCCCCAGCCCTGTTCCCTGGCCCGGCTCCTTGGTCGTGAAGAAAGGCTGAAAAATCTTGTCTCGAATCTCAGGACTCACTCCCGAGCCATTATCAGAAACCGAGATCTGCACGTGATCATCGATTTCCCTGACTTCAATTTTCACCCAGCGATCTGACGACGTCTTCACGGCGTCAAAGGCGTTGCTCAAAAAGTTCAGAACGACTTGAGAGATTTGAACCGCTCGGCACTCCATGACTAAAGCAGGTGATACGTCCTCCACTTGAAAATCAATGGAGTGATGGACAAACCTCTCGCGGCAAATCTCCACGGCATCTTCAATGATGGATTTCACCGGGGTGCGCAGAAACGGATCCTTCTCTCCGTCACGCGCGATATTTCTTAGAGCTTTGACGATCTTTGCGATTCTCTTGGAAGTCAGCTCGATCTTCTCGGCGCTATAGGCAAGCTTGGTCATATCCACGTTTCCGCGAAGGGCCATATCCTTGATCCCTTCAGCGCGCGCATGGATCACGGCCAGAGGATTATTGATCTCATGCGAGATCCCTCCCGCCATTTCGCCAAGCGCAGCGAGCTTTGCCGAACTGATGAGCTTCTGCCTTTGCTCGAGAATCATTTTTTCCTTCTCGCGCTCTTCCGTTACGTCCTGAATCATCGTGACAAAGCCCAGCACTTCGCGTTTTGGGGAGAAGTCCGGCGCAAACATCACACGGTTGATTTGGCGTTTGCCATTCTTGAAGGGGAATTCTCTCTCGACTTCAACCAGCTTTCCGGAAAATACAGCTTGATAGTCAGCTTCATAGCTTCTCGCGGTCTCCTCGCCTAAAACCTCATAGACGGTCTTTCCTACGATCTGAGCGCTTGTCATTCCGAAATCAATCTCGTAGCGACGATTGACGAACCGGTATCGCAAGTCCCGCGTCACGTACCCAATCCGGGCAGGAGCCGTATCGAGGACGAGCTTGAGAAGCTCTTCAGTCTGTCTCTTTTCAGCCTCCTGCTCCACCCACTCGGTGATATCTTGGACCGCCCCTAACATCTTTCCGAGTCCACCGTCCATACCTGGAATCCGACGCACGACCGCTCTAATTGTACGGATCGCACCATCCGTCGGCCTGATAATCCGATACACCAAAGTGTTATCGGAAGTGTTCTTCATCACGACCTCAAGCCTGGCCTTGAAACGTTCTCGATCCTCGGGGTGCACGAGCTCGGAAAGTTTCTTGAGCGAAAACGGCTCTTGATGAGGATCGCCACCATAAATGGCATAACACTCGGCATTCCAGGTGGCTTTATCCGTTGCCAAATCCCGCTCCCAGCTTCCAAGCTTGGCAAGACTCAGTGCCTGCTCCAGGCGACTCTGGCTTTCGCGCAAACTGAGCTCTATCGCTTTCCGTTGCTGGATGTCCTGCAGAAAAGTCACGAAATAAAGTGGCTTGCCATCGGCATCCCGCAACATTCGCGTGCTGACATTTGCCCAGACATAGGTGCCATCCTTGCGGCGGCACCGTCGGTCCATTGCGGCGGTTTCCAGTTCGCCGGATATGACTCTTTTCAGGAACTTCGCCTGGAGCGCAAAATCGTCCGGATGAGTCGTATCCTTCAGGGTCAGCTGCTGCATTTCTTCAAGGGTGTATCCGTAGAACTCGCAGTAAAAGCGGTTCACCCAGAGAATCTTGCCCTCGACAGTGACATGGCTCACGCCCGCGTTCAGTAAGTCCAAAGTCGAACGCAGGCGATCGGGCTCATTCATTGTCGACATGGATTAATAGATTTCCTTAAGCATTGCTTTGAAGCAATCCTTCACGTCGAAGGAGCGCGTCTGCATCTGGCTCACGACCACGGAACTTCTTGTAAAGCTCCATCGGATGCTCCGTCCCACCTCGAGAAAGAATATGATTCTTGAATCGATCCGAGACTTCTCGTGAGAAGATGCCCTTTTCCTTGAAGAACTCAAACGCATCCGCATCCAGGACTTCTGCCCACTTATAGCTATAGTATCCTGCCGAATAGCCTCCCGCAAAAATATGACTAAATCCACAGGAAATAATGGTGCCCGTTACATGTGGAAACAAGCTTGTCGGCTTGAGCGCTTCCGTCTCGTACGCCTCCACATCCTTCACATCAGTCAGATCCTTAGCATGCCACGCCATATCAAGGAACGCGAAATTGAGCTGTCGAAGCGAGAACCAGCCTGCCTGAAACTTGGATGCGTCCTGGATCTTTTTCACCAGATCCGCAGGGATCAACTCGCCTGTCTCATAATGGCGGGCGAACAAGTCGAGGCTTTCCTTTTCTTTGACCCAGTTTTCCATGATCTGGGAAGGAAGCTCGACAAAGTCCCAGTACACATTGGTTCCAGAGAGCGAGCGATACCGGCATTGCGAGAGCATGCCATGCAGACTGTGCCCGAACTCATGAAATAGGGTTCGCACTTCGTCCAAGGTCAGAAGTGATGGCTTCTTATCCGTTGGCTTGGTGAAATTACAGACGATGCTGATATGCGGGCGATCGAGCGGGCCTTGAGGGCCGCCTTGATCCTTCAAGCCCGACATCCAGGCGCCGCCTTGCTTGCTTTCGCGAGGAAAGAAATCAGCGTAGAACAATCCTACGTAATCTCCACTTTTCTCATCACTCACCTCAAACACCTGAACATCCGGATGATAGGCGGGGATATCGGTACGACGCTTGAACTGAAGCCCGTAAAGCCGTCGGGCATGCTCAAAAACGCCTGCAACGACGTTCTCAAGCTTGAAGAAAGGCCTGAGCTGCTCTTCATCAAAATCATATTTTTTCTGCTGAAGCTTTTCTGAGTAAAACGAGACGTCCCAGGGCTTGAGCTCATCGATTTCGTTTTCATCAGTGCTTCTGGCCGCGCTTCTGGCAGTGCTTTGGGCAAAAGCCTTCAGCTCCGCCAGATCCTTCTCAGCCGCAGGTTTTGAAACCTCAAGAAGCCGGTTCAAAAATTTGCGGACAGAGTCAGGACTTGAGGCCATGCGCTCTTCCAGCACGAAATCAGCGTGCGTTGAATAGCCCAGAAGCGCCGCGCGAGCATGACGATAACGCGTGATTTCTTGGATCAGAGGACGGTTATCGCATTCGCCTGAAACCGCGCGAGTCTGATAGGCACGCCAGAGTTTTTCCCTGAGCTCGCGACGGGTGCTGAACTGCATGAACGGACCAAAGCTTGGGAACTGAAGCGTGACAAGCCAGGCACCCTCACGGCCTTTTTCCTTGGCAGCCATTGCCAAAGCCTCGACCGCGGACTCAGGAAGTCCTGCGAGCTGCTCGCGATCCGTGATCCAGAGCTCGAATGCGTTCGTTGCCTTCAGCACATTGTCTGAGTACTGCTGCCCGAGGACTGAGAGCTTTTGATCGATTTCGCGAAGCTTCTTTTTCTGCTCTTCATTCAAGAGCGCGCCGTTGCGGACGAAAGCGCGATAAGTCTTTTCCAAAAGCTTGCTCTGCTCGCCATCAAGCTTGAGCGATCCTCTCTTTTCCCAGATCTTCTTCACCCTGGCAAAAAGCCCGGCATCCAGAAAGATATCGTTTGAGAAGTCAGCAAGCTTTGGCATGACTTCTTTGGCAAGCTTTTGCAGGGTCTCATTCGTATGAGCATGCAGAAGATTGGAGAAAATGCTTGAGACCTGATCCAGCTTCTCACTGCAGGTCTCCAACGCCTCAATCGTGTTTTCAAAACTAGGATCCCCTTGCGCGCTGATCAGCTGCGAGAGATTTGCCTTTGCCTCTTTGAGTGCCACATCAAAGGCAGGCGCGAAATCCTCACTCCGGATTTTATCAAAGGGGATCGCCTCATGATCAAGGGTGGACTTTTGAAGCAAAACATTTTGAATCGATTGGGTTTGGGTCATAGAATAATAAGATACAGTTTTGATTCGGCGCGTTTCAAATGGTTTGGAACTATTGCCGGCCGCACCCTTTCAGGATATGAACTGCCCCTCATGACGACTTCAAACTCACATACCGCGTTCCCTTGGGCAGGATTTGCCGAACTCTCTGAAGATGGAAATACCGTTAAGCTTCGCCGCTTTAACGGCCAATTCCCAGTGCCGGCCTATGCCACGGCGCAATGGTGTGAGGAGAACCAAGGACGCCTGAAAAAAGGGGCGGTTGTGGATGTGGAAACAACGGGCCTGGATCGCAGAAACGACCTGGTGATCGAACTCGGTCTACGACGCTTTGAGTACGATCCCGCTTCAGGCGATGTGGTCAGGATCGGCGAAAGTTTGACGGGCCTTCAGGATCCGGGGCGCCCCCTCAGTCCTGAGATTACCCGGCTGACTGGCCTGACTGATCAAGACCTGAAGGGTCAGTCCATTGATTGGAACAGAGTGAATGAGCTATTGGCGGACGTGGATGTCATCGTTGCCCATAATGCCTCGTTTGATCGCCCGTTCTTTGATCGCTTCGCTGAGAAATCAAGAAACAAACTCTGGGCTTGCTCATTCAAGCAAGTCGGCTGGGATGAGAAAGGATTCGCAAGCTCCAAGCTCGAGCTTTTGTGCCTGTTCCATGGGTATTTCACGGCGGCCCACCGTGCGCTCAATGACGTGGATGCGCTTTTGTGCCTGCTCTCGTTCCAGTGCAAGCAGAGTGGAAAATCTTACTTTCATGAGCTTTTGCGGAAAGCCGATCAGCCCTATGTCAAAGTGGTTGCGGCCAGCTCTCCGTTCGAATCCAAGGACCTGCTCAAGGCGCGCGGTTATCGTTGGGATCCGCAGGCCCGTGTCTGGCAGCGCCTGATTGTCAGCGCACAACTGGCTGACGAAGTCAGTTGGCTGGAATCCTCAGTGTACCGCGGTATATTCCGTGGTCTCACCGAAGAGATTCCAGCCCTCGACAATTTTAAAGAATGACTTCTTACTGATTCTGATCGCTTTGGTACTGACCGGTCTGAGAATGATCAGATTGTGCTTGGCCGGCCTCGCCCATCTGACCAGGCTGTGACTGGCTCGATTGAGATTGATCAGACATGCCCTGACCTGAGGTACCTGCCTGGGATTGATCAACACCCAGAGAGCCATCGAAGCGGTCCAGCATCGAGCGGGAAACGCCGTCAACGTTCGAAAGATCATTCACGCTATGGAATGGGCCGTTGCGATCGCGATACTGAACGATGCTTTGGGAGACATCGCTTGGGAAGCCGATAGCGGTAAACTGCTTGGCGTCCATTCGATTGATGTCGGCGCGAATCGTTGATTCCTTCACCGTTGGAATCTTTTCCTTCACGATCACAGTGCTCACGACCTTCTTCTGCCGCTGAATCTGGGCAGTGCCGGCGCTCACGTTCTGCTCACCGAGCATCTGCTGATTTTGCTGTTGCTGGGCCTGACTTGACTGGCCTTGAGTCGAAGCAGAACTTGAAGCCTGCTGACCCTGCTTGCTCTGTCCGGCCTGCTGCTGATCGCCGCTCTTTTCCTGCGACTTGTTATGAGAACAAGCTGCCATCGTCAAAGCGACAGCAAGTACTGGAACCAATCCCGCGATTGACACGCGTCTTTTCATTTCAACCTCCATCGTCGGTTTAAAATACAGATTCTCTTTTAGACGGATGATCCAAGAAGCAAGCCAAGTTAGCGGCGATCTTGAGGATTGACCCGCGGCGCAGGAACTTTGTACGGAACCGGCTCGGGACTTTTGGGAGGAGGATTTGGATTACAGCCTTGGAGACCCGCTCCTGCAGCCAATAACATCAAGCCAAGTCGCAGAGTCAAAATCAGGCATTTTTTGGGGAATACTTCCTGCATTGCAGCTATCCAGAAATTTCATATTTCATGCCTAAGCTTCAAGCCGCCGAGAGAGAATTCCGTCGCAGATTTTGGTGGGCCATCTCGATTCCATTAGTTTTGATGGCCATCCTGGCAACCTTCTTTGCCTTCGAAACGAGCCGCTTGAATAACGCCATGCAAGCCATGTCGCGTTCTAATACTGTTCTCATTCATACTGCAAGACTTCGAAGAGCCATCATCGACACGGAAACTGATGCGCAACAATTCCTGCGTGCGCAAAACCCGTCTCGGCTGAAATCCTATGAGGATAACCAGGCCCGCTTACCGGACATCGTGCGAGATCTACAGCAAGCGCAGGGTATCACCGAACAACAGCGCCTGAAAATCGCTCAAGCCTATGACAATTGGCGGATGCAAACAAATCTGACCGTTCGTTCTCCCCAACTCCAGGCGCAACGCGCGTCAGTCGATCGTGATAGTTGGGACGCGCTCCTGCGCTCACTCGATGATGTCCTTCAGGTCCAGATTGCGGAGCGCGCCCTGAACGCTGCCGCGGCACAAAACCTCGTGCATCGAGGCGCCCTCTTTGGCATTGGTCTGGTTCTGATCATAGGGATTTTGTTATCGCTTTTCACCCGGCGTCAGCTTCAGGAAATCGCACTTCGGTATAGAACCGCGATTCTGGACGCCACCGACAAAGCTCAAGCCGCGCATCAGGCACTGGTCTCCAGAGATGACTTCTTCTCAATCGCATCTCATGAGCTCAAAACGCCGATCACAACCATGGAGCTTCGGCTTCACACGCTTCAATCGGCTCTGGATCGTGCGGCACTCTCGCCAAGCTCGCGAGGTGCCGTCAATTCTGCCATGCGAAGTCTCAAGCGACAAAATCATCGACTCTCAGAGCTGGTGGAGAACATCCTGGACGTAACGCAGATCAACTCAGGCCAGATGCACTTGAATCGGAGTCAGGCTCCCGTGGCAGTGGAGAGCCTGATCCAGAGAAGCATTCAAGCCACACGAGAGATTCTCGAGCAATCCAACTGCAGAATTGATCTTCAATTGGAAGCCGCTACGGCAAGAAACTGGGATGGTGAGAGGATCATCCAGGCACTCAAGGCTCTGATCAGCAATTCGGCCAAATACGCTCCGAACTCAACAATTGAGATCAAAAGCGAACTTAACCAGGATCAGATCAGAATCGCCGTCACGGATCACGGTCTGGGAATCGCTTCCAAGGATCATCCCAGGATCTTTCGCTTGTTTGAGCGCGGAGTCTCAAGCCGGCATTACGGCGGCCTTGGAACAGGTCTCTACATTACTCGCGAGATCATAGAGGCACACCAGGGCTCTATTCGCGTCATCAGCCGCGAAGGCGCGGGCGCAACCGTCATCATCGACCTTCCGTTGTCTGCGGAAACGAAACGTGAGGCTGCGTAGAAAAAGCCTGCTTTTTGGGAACTTCGAGCACAAACCGGGTGTGGGGCCAGTTCTCATCAACATAAAGACTTCCATGATGAGATTCAATGATCCCTTTTGAGATGCTGAGTCCCAGCCCTGTTCCCTTGCCGACTTCCTTGGTCGTAAAAAATGGCTCAAGGATCCGGCCCCGGATTTCTGAGGCGATCCCGCTTCCGCTATCCACGACGAAAATGCGAACGACATCTCCCAGATCCTCAACCGAGAGCTCAATCCAGCGATCTGAAAGTTTCTCGACTGCATCGTGAGCGTTATTGAGAAGATTGAGCAAGACTTGTCCGATCTGAACAGCCCGGCACTCGATCATGAGAGTCTCAGGAATCGGATTGACTCGAAGATCGATCGCATGACTTAAAAAACGCTGCCGGCAGAACTCAAGCGTATCGCTGACGATCTCGTGCACGGAGGCTTCCTCATAGGGGTCTTCCTGCCCGTCGCGCGCAAAAAAGCGCAAAGAGCGGATGATCTTTGAGATTCGGAGCGCCGTCTGATCCACTTTCTCGGCAAGCTCTGCCATGTTCTCTTTTTCAAAGTCTCCAGCATCAACCATGTCTTTGAGCTGCTGGACGTGACAGGAGATGATAGCCAGAGGATTATTGATCTCATGCGCGATGCCTGCGGCCATCTCGCCCAATGAGGCCATCTTGCTTGCGCCTGCCGCACGGATCTGCTGCTCGAGAATCGTCTTCTCAGCGCGCACGCGCTCAGTCACATCCTGAACGACCATCAACGCGTCGTTGGCGCCGGTACCTGCGATCCGGGTGTCGTAATAGCGCGTGGCACCGTCCTTCTCGAACTCAAACGAGAACATATGCATATCACCGCATATGATGGCCGCAATCACGCGATCAAAGAGACGCGCCGCAATTGCGGGAGGAAGAACCTCAGCGAGTTTTCTTCCAATCAGCTTTTCCGGAATCAAAAACAGATCTTTTGGATCCTGGCAATGAAAGTCCAGAAAGCGACCCTCATCGCTCACGCGAAAGATCATGTCAGGAATTGCAGAAAGCAGAGCGCGGCTCGTGCGCACGCTCTCGCGCAGCTCGCTGAGCGTCAGATTGATTCGTGCCTGCGTTTTCTGAGTAGTCAGCGCCAGGTAATGAGCACCCACCAGGAGGAAAATAAATCGGAATGGAAGAAGAACCCAATAGAGAATCTCCACCAGCCGTGGCGCATTTCCCACCAGGGGCAGCATCCACTTTTTTCCGAAGACCTCAAGGCTCATGTAAAAGACGATGGGAACGGTGACGCACGTGCTGACCATCAGTCGATTCTTTGTGGGAATGAAAAGGAGCGGGAGCGCCGCTAGTGAAAGGTAGAAGTGATAAAAGCCCGTATCGCTTCCCGCCCAGCGACAGAATAGAAAAAGCGCGATATCCGCCAGGACAAGAATCAGCGCACGCAGAGCCAGATGAAGCGGGTGTTTTCTCACTAAAGTGCAGGTTGCCGCCATCTGCATCAGGGCAATCAGAATCAACAGACTTCCCAAACCAGGAAAGTGGGCCTGAAACGTTCCTACAGCATAGGCAATCGACAAAAGCGCCATGACCGTCCCGACTGTAAAGTCGAGCGCTGCGCGGCGATCCCCCTGTAATACGTCTGACGTGGCCATGGTTTTTGTATCTTGCCAGAATTTGGTCAGGTTTGTTAGGGTTCAACTCGCGTTGACCATCGTTTCGAAGGCAGCGACAACAGAAAGGTTTACTCAGGTATTCTGAATGTCGGTGAATCAGCCGATCTTCGGGCTCATTGGAGACGGACGCCTTGCACGTCATCTAGCCCGCTATTTTCAGCTTCTGGAATTGCCGCTTCGTCGCTGGTCGCGCCAATCGCACCAACAGTCGCACCAACATTTGGGCGATGACCTTTTCACTTCTCTTCAGGACTGCTCCACTCTTCTTCTTGCCGTCTCAGACCGCGCCATTGAACCGCTGGCAAATGAAATTCGCTCGAGGCCCGGCTTTGAGAACCGCACACTGATTCATTTCTCTGGGTCGCTCTTTACTGAAAAAGCCTGGGGTTTTCATCCTCTCATGACTTTTCCGGCCCTAGATTCTACGGAGACGCTTTATTCGTTGGAGAGATATGAGCAGATCCCATTTCTGATTGATCAGAATGGCCCTTCGTTCTCAGAAGTCTTTCCTCAGCTTAAAAACTCATCCCAACGACTCGATCCAGAAAAAAAGGCTCTCTATCACGCCTGGTGCGTGATGGGCGGAAACTTCACCGCCTTTCTTTGGACTCAGATGTTTGAAGCATTTTCCAAAGACCTTGGAATTGATCCGCATCTGGCCATTCCCTATCTCAAACAAGTCACAGAAAACCTGATCCAGGATCCAAAAGCCGCGCGCGACACCTGGACTGGCCCGATTGTCCGCAAGGACATCGAAACGATCGAGCGCCATCTTTCGGCGCTCTCTGATCATCCTTACAAAGAGATTTACCGAGCTTTTTTAGAAGCTCATGGGAGGACCTCATCATGAACATCCTAGACTTCCGCAAAATGAAGACCGAAAAGCGCAAAATCTCCATGGTCACCTGCTATGATCATTGGAGCGCGAGAATCATTGCTCAAACCGACATCGACTGCATTTTAGTAGGCGACAGCGTTGCCATGGTCGTCCATGGCTACCCATCCACCTTGCATGCCACGGTTGAGATGATGGAGCTTCACACCCGGGCCGTCGCAAGAGGCGCACCTGATAAATTCATCGTGGCCGACATGCCGTTTCCGACCTTTCGTCGCGGAATTCCTGCCGCCATGGAGTGTGTCGATCGACTCATGAAAGCCGGCGCTCACGCCATTAAGCTCGAAGGAGTTGAGGGTCACGAGGACGTCGTGAAAAACCTCGTGGGTTCGGGCGTGCCTGTCATGGGACATCTGGGACTGACCCCGCAATCCATTCACCAGCTCGGTGGTTTTCGAGTCCAGGGGCGCGAGCCTCAAGCGGTCACAAACCTCAAGCGTGATGCTCGAGCCCTCCAAGATCTGGGTGCTTTCTCCGTCGTCTTGGAATGCGTTCCTGCGCATGTTGCCACGGAGATCACGCAAGATCTCTCCATTCCGACGATTGGAATTGGAGCCGGACGCGAGACCGATGGTCAGGTCCTCGTGCTTCAGGATCTTTTGGGAATGAACCCATCTTTCAAACCAAAGTTTGTTCGCCACTTCTTGAACGGCGAAGAGCAGCTTCGAAATGCGCTCAAGCAATATCATGCGGGCGTCGCTGCAGGCTCGTTTCCTAACTCGCAAGAGAGCTACACATGAAGCAGACCCGTATCTTTAAAGATCTTGGCGAGTGGCAGCGCTTTCGCTCGACATCAGAGCTCACAGGACAAACCCTGGGCTTTGTCCCGACCATGGGCGCCCTTCATGAGGGGCATGCGTCTCTTGTCAGAAAGAGCGCAAGCGAGAACTCACGCACGCTGGTCAGCATCTTTGTGAACCCGACCCAATTCAATGACCCCAAGGATCTTGAAAAGTATCCACGCACCTTTGAGAAGGATCTTGAGATCTTAAGCCAGGCAGGTGCCGATTATCTGATCTATCCGACCTTTGAGTCGATGTATCAAGATGGATATCGCTATCAAGTCACCGAGAAAGAGTTCTCCAAGGTTCTTTGCGGAGCGCATCGCCCGGGACATTTTGATGGCGTCCTGACCGTTGTCATGAAGCTCTTGAATCTTGCACAAGCCCGTCGCGCGTATTTTGGCGAAAAAGACTTTCAACAACTGGAGCTGATCCGCGGAATGGCCGAGGCCTTTTTCATGCCGGTGGAAATCGTGGGCTGCCCGACCTTGCGCGAAAAAGATGGCCTGGCCATGAGTTCTCGCAATCTTCTTCTTGCGCCTTCGGATCGGGAAAAAGCTCCGCTTCTTGCGAAAGAGCTCCGAAAGAAAGGCAGCCTGGAGGAGATCCGCACCAGGCTCACTTCTCTGGGTTTCCGTGTGGATTACGTGGAAGAGCTCAAGGGCCGCAGATTTGCGGCGGCTTTTCTTGGCTCTGTTCGCTTGATTGATAATGTATCCCTTAAAGAAATTGAAAGGTGAGATTGAAAAATGATTCTCGCACTCGATGTTGGCAACAGCCAGATTCATGGCGGCGTCTATGAAGGCGATCAGCTCAAGATGCAGTTTCGCAAGAACACGAAAAACAGCAACTCATCCGATGAGCTGGGACTTTTTCTTGTCGCTGTCTTAAGGGAAAATGGAATCGATCCGAAATCCGTTTCCCAGATCGCCATCTGTTCGGTGGTACCTGAAATCAATCACTCGCTCAAAGGCGCGTGCTCCAAGTATTTTTCGCGCCAGCCTTTCTTCTTGCAAGCAGGGACAAAGACCGGTCTTAAAATCAAATATCGCAATCCGCTTGAAGTGGGATCTGATCGCATCGCCAACGCGATCGCGGCAGCTCATCTTTATCCCGGAAAAAACGCCATCATTGCTGATTTCGGAACGGCTACGACTTACGACGTTGTGACTTCTGAAAAGGAATACTTAGGCGGACTGATTCTCCCGGGCCTTCGGATTTCAATGGAGGCGCTTGAAAGCAAGACGGCAAGACTTCCTGCGGTTGAGATCATTCAGCCCACTGAGATCGTGGGACGGAGCACAGTTGAGAGCATTCAATCCGGGCTTTTTTATCAAAATCTTTTCGCCCACCAGGGCATTACCGAGAGAATCAAATCGCAATATTTTGCCAACAGCGAAGTCGTCGTTTTAGGAACAGGCGGATTTTCCCGGATGTTTGCGCAAGAAGGCGGATTTCACGCCGTCATCCCGGAGCTTGTGCTCATGGGATTGAATCTTGCGCTCCATTATAATTTGTGATCATAAACCCCTACGCAAAAAGCGAGTATTATCATGAGAAGAACACTTCTGAAGTCCAAGATCCATCGTGCAACCATCACTCAAGCTGACCTCAATTACGAGGGCTCCATCTCCATTTGCCCAAAGCTTGTGGAAGCCGCCAATCTCCTCGAGTATGAGCGCGTGGAAATCTACGACTGCAACAACGGCAATCGTTTTGCGACGTATGTGATCCTTGGCAAAGAAGGACAAATCCAGGTCAATGGCGCTGCAGCTCGCATGGTTCATCCGGGCGATATCGTGATTATCGCCTCTTATGCCGAATTTGATGAAGCCGAAGCCCGCGCCCATCACCCGATCAAAGTCTTCGTGGACTCAGGTAACCAGCAGAAATCATTGTGATTTCTAACTGTTAAGGAGTCTAAAACTCCTTAAGTTATCGAGAGAAAAGTCCGACAAGTCTTTGATGACTACCGTTCGGACCAGCAGATTGATCTGCATCACGATCTCAGCATGGGCGCTGTACCTTCCTTGGGGCTCTCAGGGGATCTCCCAGGCCGGAGATCCACCTCACTCTACGACGGTGCCTGTCTCGATTCCAGACTCAACTCCGAGCGGAAAGCGCGATCCTCACTGCCCCGAGCTCTTGCAAAGACTTCGCTCGAGTCTCGCCAAGGCAATGGATGACTCAACGGCAAACAAGCTTGAGGCGATGTCTGAAGCCCGTCCAAACGCTCTGACAAAGGTTTCGCGGGAGGCTCGAGACGCGGTCCTCAAGAAGATCAAGGTCCATTTCTACAATGCCCAGCCCATTGAGATTCTGGATTCTGGAATTGGTCTGAAAACCACTTATGTTGCGCTCGACAAAGCAGGGGCAATTCCTGCTGAAAAAGCCATTGCAGGCGCTGCAGATCAATACGTTACCGAGATTGAAGCAACCATCAGGGCGGCTGAGACTTATCCTGCACGCTGGAAAGAGCTCATTGACGTTGAAGTTCAGGCTCAGTGGCGACTTGAGAAACTGAAAACAAAACAGGCAAAGATCAAATCCGATCATATCCAGCAAAAACAATGGCTCAAGGCACTCGATGAAGAAAAGGTAAGACTGTTTGACATCCCTGCAGGCCAATCCGTTGAAGTTGAACTCCCCCGTTTCAATGAAAAGGGAGAGTTTCAGGCGTCCTCGCATCACGTGAAATTTGAATCTGTGGCTGCCGCAAAGAAAGCGGTTTCAGACGCAGAAGCCAAACTCAGAAAAGGAATCGAGTTTGATGGTCCGCATTGGATTGATCTGGATGTCATCCGAAACAACGACGTCCTACCCGTTCCACACTCTTACTCTTTCGGAAGCACCGCCGATGTTGAAGTCGCGATCCGAAAACTGGAACGCCAGCTTGAGACTCTGAAAGGCAATTACAAGACAGAAGGCTCGTATCTCAATACCGCTGCAGGACAAGTCGTTAACCTCAAGGAACTTGAGACGATCCGCAACGTTCTGAGAAGCGAAAGACAGAACCTGCAAAGCAGCGGAAAAACCTTAGCCGATGACGCTCAAACTTATTTCGACTCTCAAATCGCAAGAATTGACGCGATCATCGATCCGATGAATACGCCTAAGGATGGATTTGCGCCTCCTCGGGTTGCCTTTGATAAAGTCAGGACAAAGCAGCTCCTCAATGAGCTCAAAATGTTCCCAAAGAGCATCAAGGACGACATCAACAAACCCATCAAATCCCGCAAGCAGTGGGACAATATGGGTGGCGGTGTCCTGGATAGCACTTCCAATGGTGAACTCCATCAACCTGGCTTGAAACTGGAGACCGCCCAAGACACAGCCCCCCCTCCAATCACTCCGCCTGTCGATTCAGGGTTTCCTGGAGGTCAGGCTTCCTGGCTGAGTGCTGACGTGGGAACGGCTGGACCGATTTCAACACTTCCTTCGGCAGGCTCTGTTTTCAGTCGCTTCAAATCCAGAAGGACTCCTCTCACCGACCGCTACGACACGCTTCTAGGTAAGCTTGGCGCAATTGATCCTGCAATCATTGAAGCCTATGGTCAGGCCAAGCCAGGCATGGCGCTCGCGCTTTGGAGAAATGGCAAGATCGTGACCTGGACAGGCGCATTGGCTGGGGCATTTTACACTGCGACGCCTAAATCCTGGTTTGATGCCTTGCTCACTATAGGTGAAACCTCAGACGAAGCGCAGATGAAACTTTGCGCCTCTCAAGGAGCGAAACAAGTCGGAGACCTGTACGTCAATTCAGATCCCAATCAGAACACGGCATCTGACCAGTCTTTCCAAGATTGTTCGATTGCGTTCATCAAAACCAAGTTTGTAAAAGACTACATGGGCGAGCTCTCCAAGGACGACAGCACGGTTGAAACCCGCAAAGACGCCGACTTGATCGAGATCGATCCAAGAAAGGTCGCCACTTCTCGCACCAAAGGAAAATTCTTCAAGAACAAGAAAACAGGCGAGATCTATGTCCGGCCGGACCTCACTTCGGTGGCCTTTGCCCAACAGCCTGGCGTCAGTTTTGACCCCAAGCTTCAGCTGATGAAAATCAACATCGATAAAATCCCAGTAACGGGAAGCGATGGCCCTCAGCATATCGTGGAAAAAAACCCGGAAAATGGCAATCTCGTGTTTCACGTGGATCGATTGGCCTCAAGCGATTCAGGTCTCTATTCCTTGAACAATAACCATGAGATTGTACTCTCACCAAGAATCAGCACCTACGTCGATAAGCTTCTGCAGAAGCGGCGTAAAATCATGGGCTACCGAAACAACCAGTCGAACGTGGAAAGCGTTCTCAGACAGTTCTTCTCCAATGCAAACCCATGTTCTGACCCTTATTACACGCGTTGGATCACGGCCAAATCCCCGGACGAGTACAAGAAGGGCTTCCTCTCCTGCGTTCGCTTTCTTTATCCAGGCTTTATGCGTTTGGGAGATACTGAAGCGCTCGTCAACCAACTTCTTGATGCAAATCCCGACAAGCAGTCGGATCTGCTGAAGCCTCTGGTCACGATGGATGCAACGTTTGGAAATTACGTTTGCTCGCTTCTCTCTTGGCGATCCACTGTTGCAGATCCTACAGGAACAGCAAATGTGACGTCTCCGCTGATCTGTCAAAACCTCAGCACTTATGCTGGAGCTTCGAACACAGGCTGGCCATTGGGTACGCCTCCTTGGGGTAATGGAGTTCCTGGCGCCTGGAACCCAGGTGGCGGATGGGGCACTGTACCTCAACCTGCTACAAATGGTGCCGCGGCACCTGCAACGTCAGGTGTGCCGAGTGGCGGTACCCCTCCGGCACCTCAAGCTGCACCAGCGCCTCAGAATCAGGGAGCACCAACCTATATTCCAGGCTTAAGTGGCCCACCAACGCCGAATATGACGCCTTCTCAATTCTTCTACTAAAGGGATGTAAAAGAATCTAGGCAACCTTGCCTGGGCCCTTCCCTGCGCCGATATGGGCAGAGAGTGAGCGAATGAGATCGTCTTCGGTCCAGGACCCATCGTATTTTTCACCGTTGATGAAAAATCCAGGCGTTCCGCTCACTCCGCTTCGAACGCCGCTCATAAAATCCTGCTGCACGTGCTGCTCGACGGACTCACGCTCCTGCCAATCACTTTCAAAGCGCTCAGGGTCCAGGCCCATGTCATTGGCCAGAACGCGGATCTTCTCCTCGCTCAAAGACGTATGATTTTCATAAAGCGCATCATGCATCGGCCAGAACTTGCCTTGAAGTGCCGCGGCCTCCGCAGCGCGCGCCGCAGATCTTGCCAGCGGATGCGCCTGACTGAGCGGAAAGTTTCTGAACACAAATCGGATCACGCCATCCATTCGCGAAAGTACACGCTTCAAAATCGGGTGAGCTTTTGCGCAGAACGGGCACTGATAGTCTCCGTACTCAACCAGAGTCACCGGAGCATCCATGGGTCCTACGCTATGATCCTGCGCGGTCACTTCCTTGGTCAAACGCGAGCCCATTTACGCAACCTCCGACTTGGCCTGATCCGAATTTGCATTATCCGCTGAAAGCTTCTCAAGCGCATTCAAGACACCATCTGCCCCAGGGTTCACGCCGATCGGAGATTTATAGCTCCAGGCGATGTTACCCTCTTTATCAATCACATAGAGCGCGCGCTCGCAGACGCCTTCTTTCGCGCGATAGGCTCCGTAAGCTTTTGCAACCGCGCCCTTGGGCTCAAAATCGGACAAGAGCGTGAACCGAATGTTGCGCTCTTTTTCAAAAGCGAGATGACACCAGATGCCATCGACCGAAATCCCAAACACTTCAGCTCCGTGTTTTTTGAACTCCGGTGCAAGCTCACCGAAGATCGCAAGCTCATCGCTGCACACTGGACTCCAATCCGCAGGATAGAAAATCAGAACAACCGGCGAACCTTTCAGCTCACTGAGCGACACTTTCTGATCCGGCGTACAGGAAAGAGTGAATTCAGGCGCGCGGGTTCCAGGTTTCAAAATTTCTTGCTGGGGCTCTTGCATGCGGCTCCATGCTTGCAATTCCCCGTCCACGAAGGACAAAAAAACATGACAGACGCTCGCTTCAAAATCTCAAGTCCTGAGTTCCAACCTTTGGAGGAAATCCCTGTTCGTTACTCCGCCTTAGGCGCAAATATCTCGCCTCCCTTGCGGTGGTCCGGCGCGCCGCGCGATACCGTCGAGCTGGCTCTGATCTGTGAGGATCCCGATGCCCCCATGCTCAAGCCATTTGTGCACTGGATCCTCTATGGGCTGCCTGCCACTGTTTCAGCTCTACCTGCTGGCATTCCCCAGCAAGAAGAGTTTGAGCTTCCTGTCTTAGGCCGTCAGGGAAAAAACTCGCTGATGGAGATTGGCTACACAGGCCCTAATCCCCCTTTCTGGCATGGCGCTCATCATTACATTTTCAAACTCTTTGCTTTGAACAAACATATTGAACTTTGGCCAGGCGCTGGACGCGAGGATTTTTATAAAGCCATCGAAGGCGCCGTCATCGCAGAAGCGCGGATTGTCGGGCTCTTTGAAAAAGCTCCCGCTCAGAAAGTTCGCGGTGCGCTCACCTGGCTTGCCGCGGGCGCGGCAGGAGTGGCGGGCGTAGCTGCATGGAAGTATCTCTCGCCTGAGAAGAAAAGCGCGTGAAGTCACCCGAGGCTCTATGAGCAGCTCCTATGAGTAGATTGAGACTTGGACTTCTTTTGACAGCGCTTGTGGCATCTCATCTCTCCTCTTGCGGGAGTGAGACGCCTGGCACGGCGTCAGTTCCGCCGCCCCCTCCTCCTCCTGCCCAGGCAGGCGGAACAGGGAGCGCAAGTCCGTCGCCTAGTCCCTCGGAGGGCATCGTCTGCTCGCAGGTCTATGTCTATGGAATCATGGTCCGTGTGATTGGTCCGACGGGGAATCCGATCCCGAATGCCCAGGTGGTCATCCGAGAGGGTGCTTATACAGAGACCTTGGGCCAGCTTGAGGTTCCCTCGCCTACGGGCATCTATCAAGGCGCCGGAGAGCGGCCTGGGACCTACCAGCTCACGGTCTCAGCCCCTGGATATGTCCCCCAAACCTTTAACAATTTGGTCGTTTCGGGGGGCGTCTGCCATGTCACGCCGGTAACTCGAGAAGTTTCTCTTTTACCCTATTGACGTCGGGCGACGAGTAGCGCTATATCGTTCGAACACGTTCCGCAAATGGACATATGTTGGCTCGTAGCTCAGCGGGAGAGCACTACCTTGACACGGTAGGGGTCGCTGGTTCAATCCCAGTCGAGCCAACCATTTTTAAAATAAAAAGGGCTGCCTGAAAAGGCGGCCTTTTTTATTTTCAGGATCGTTGGTTTGTCTGGAGACTGAAACGGCACGGCCTGTCCTTTGGCTCTCAATGCGTGCTCGCGTCTAATTTGCGATCCATGGCCGTAGTACGGAAGCTTGCCTGCTTTCCCATGAGCCGAGTTTCCAACAAGAGGTGCCTGGCACTCGCCACAAAAGATGCGAGTTGAGAGCAAGTACGGATAACGAGATTCGCGCCCATTCTTTTGCATCTTCCCTTCAGCAAGAACCTTCTGAGCGCGATCAAAGAGCGCAGGATCAATCCATGCTGGCCAGACCGCCGGAACTATTTCCACTTTGCCGCCCTTTTTCCTGATCATGCGACTTCCAGCATAGGCCGAGTTTGCAATCAGTCGATAGAGCGAATCAAAAGTGAAATGCTTACGCCTTGGTCTAAATCCTGTCTAATGCGAAAGAACGTGACCGATACCGTGCCGGCGGATCTTAACAATTCCTATGGGCCGGGTCTGCGGGGAATTTCACTTCCCAACGGTAGCCGTCTCGATTTAGAAACGAGGTGCCCGAGGCTTTTTGAGGGCCCGTTTGCGAGCGGCGATAGCCTTCTTCTTTCGTTTCACGGAAGGCTTCTCGTAGGCTTCTCGCTTTCTGATCTCATTCAAGGTTCCAGCTTTTTCACACTGCTTCTTGAATTTTTTCAGTGCTCCTTCGAATGAGTCTCCTTCTCGGATGAAAATTCCAGGCATATAGATTGACCTTTCTCGGTATAAAGCTGATTCAAAGGCACGAGCGCGTTTGATTGATCGGTGGTTCCATGGACTACAACAAATCTCCCTGCCATTCAAGAATCCTTCGTCGGGAGCACACCGGGAGCATCTTATTCCGAAAATGGCTTAGAAATAGACGATCCAAACGCCATCATTCGTGCGGCCATCCTTAAGTTTCTCGGGTTTGTAGGTGTAGCCGCCCAGTTTCAGCGCCTTAAGGGCCTCCTCGCGGACTTTTCCTGTTCCCTTGCCTGTCATGATTCTGCCTTGCTTTAGCCCGCAAGTTTCCGCGTGCCGAAGAAAACGATCGATTCGAGGCCAAACCTCTTCGACTCGGCAGCCATGAAGATCCAACAGATCGGACGCCATGCTCTTATTGGACCACGACTTAGACTTGCCATCCAAGAGAGTAATAAGTGCTCAAGCAGGCTTTCGTGAAATCGCGCCGGAATCGTCAAGTCGGAATTGCGGGAGTTTTATCCAGGACCGCTCGGAAAGTCCCATGCTATCGTATCCAGACGCTAATTACCTCTTGCTACCGCAAAGATGCCTATCGCTGATTGTCGGTGGCCAGGGCTTCGTTTGGTTTTCGACCAAGTTTAATTGGCACACCTCTGGCTA
>JBJMMA010000006.1:0-6520 GCA_045805065.1 Bdellovibrionia bacterium
GTCCGTATTGTAGTCGTAGTAATCTTCCTGCTCAGCCTTCTTGAGGAAGTTGACGACTTTATAAGTCACAGGCGTCATGAACGCTTCCCAGCCAACCTTGATCATGTAGTTGCTGATCATGACCTGGATCACCAGCTCTGTTGGCCAGGTGCCGTAAAAGGCGAGTGGGTAGAAAAGCATGGAATCGACTGCTTCGCCGATAATGGTTGAGCCAATGGTTCTCACCCAGAGCATTTTGCCTTGGGTCATGATCTTCATCTTGGCCAAGGTAAAGGAGTTCGAAAACTCGCCTGCGCAGTACGCGATCAGTGATGCGCCCACGATACGCCAGGTGCCGCCAAAGACACTCTCATACGCAGCTTGTCCGTTCCAGCCGGCCGCTGGCGGCAGGTTCACGACAAACCAGCTCATAAAGGTCATGAATGCCAAGGCGCCAAATCCTGCCCAGACCACTCGGCGGGATCTTGCATATCCGTAAACTTCGGTGAGCACGTCGCCAAACACGTAGCTGATCGGAAAGAACAAAACTCCCGCGCCAAAAGTGAAGCCTTTTACGGTGCAGATCTTCGAAGCACCAATCAGATTGGAGCAGATCAGAACGGTCACGAACGCCGCCATCACAAGATCGTAGTACCGATAGGATCTGCCGCGAGATCCTGAAGTAGCTTGATCTGTGGCTGGCGATGCGGACTTGGTTTGGGTTTTGGACTCTTGATCCAGAGTGGTGACGTCAGTGCTCATAGTGATTCTAAAATAACTTAAATTTCACAAAAGATCGAAACCTTTTCCCGGCCGTTCAGTATCCCATTTCAGACCAAGCAACAGTGCTGGCGGATGAGCGGATTTCAAGCAGGTTTCGTGACTGAATCGGCGAGAAAAAAGCCCACCGCCCAATCAATCAGTAAAGGAGGTCAAGAAGTGTTCATTGTGTCTGAATTTGTCGTGTTGTTTATGTCGCGCTTGGGAATTGAGTTTTGGGAATCCGAGCAGAGTCTGCCTGCGGTGACCCAAAAGTCGATTCAATAAGTTCGATCTGAATCCTGTCCGAGTTCTTTCCAACTAACCACAAAAAGCTTTTGCTCCGCCGGTTCTCTCAAAGCCTTTATGCTCCACACATCAAGGCCATAGTTTCAAGAAGTGGGCTAACACGAACCTCCACGCGTGCCACTTGTCATTGAAATGCTTCTCCGCCGGCGGAGTAAAAAGGCTCTCCTCTGAGTCTAGCTTGCCCGCACACATTCTCTTTCCTGCTGCAATCAGCGTTTTTACTCCGCCGGCGGAGTGAGAGCGCTTTCGGTAGCTCAGATGTGAGTCAGTGTAAGTAAGGTGTCGCTGAGTGACGAAGGTGCGAAATGTGTTTTGTCAGCCAGAAGTGCGCGCTTAAATACTTCTCTTGAGAGTGATCTAATTTTATAAATTTCCTGGAAAAAAGTGTTTGACAGGTCGTTTTGAAAATTTGAGCGATAAATCAAAAACGAGCTTAAACTGGCTTTAATTTGCGCTGCTTTGAGTTTCGGTAAGCTCAATCAATAAACTACCGGTTAAAAAGAAAATATCGAAAATAGTCTCTTATGAGCCATTCTAGCGCGTTTTAGAACATGCGAATTTCGATGTTATGAAGTGTGCATGCAAAGTTTAAAGAACATTTCCCAGACAAGTCTGCCACTCAAAGGCCCTTCTCCTGAAAGTCTTTCAAACGAGGCGTTGTTAAGAAATACGAGAACGCTCGTTGCCGAAGAAAGAAAACTCACCACCGAGATTCTTTGGCATCTGCATGAAATTCAAATTCGGAAACTCTATGCGGGGAAAGGTTACGCGTCACTCTTTGAATACGCAGTTCGAGAACTGGGTTATAGCGAAGCAGCGGCCGGACGACGAATCGCGGCCATGAGGCTACTCATTGAAGTTCCGGAAATCGAGCCTGCCTTGAAAAATGGCTCGGTCAGCTTGTCGACTCTTTCGACGATTCAAAACTTTATTCAAAGAAAAGAAGAGCCTGTCGCAAGGCATGAAAAGAAAGAGCTCGTTTTTGCCCTTCAGGGAAAGTCCCGGCGCGAGTGTGAAAGGGAGCTGGCGATGCTCGATCCAGTGGCTGCGCTTCCAAAAGAAAGGGAAAGGGTAGTTGGCGCAACCCAAACTGAGATTCGTTTTGTTGCGGATGATGAGCTGATGGAAAAGTTAAAGCGCATTCGTGAGCTGGATGCTCATATCAGCGCTGGCGCATCTTACCTGGATCTCTTTCATCGCATGGCGGATATCGCGTTGAAGAAATTGGATCCTTTGGCAAAAGATGCGCATGGGTCTGCTTCCCGTCGCGCTTCCGTAGAGGGCAAGCCTGATTCAGGAATGACCAAGAGCCGGAACGTCACTCCGCCGGCGGAGTCAAATCACATTGAGCCTGGGCTAAGTCGTGACAGGACTCGCGTCACTGACGGGCCGCAGGTCGGGAACCCTGGCAAAAATCCCAGATTTATTCCAGCGGCACTGAAAAGAGCAGTCTGGCGACGCGACAAGTCGCAATGCAGTTTTATGAGTTCGGACGGCAGGCGGTGTTCTTCCAGGTATGGGCTACAGATCGATCATCAAGTCCCCGTCGCCTTAGGAGGGGTGGCGACATATGATAACCTTCGGCTACTCTGTAGGGCTCATAATCAGTATGAAGCCGTCATAAAGCTTGGGCCCGCGGTTTATTCCTAATTCAAGTCGGGTTTGTTACTTTGCTGGGCGCAGTCAGCCCTCATGGGGTCCCGTTCAGGTTCCAATAAAGCCAACGAGCTCATCTCAATTTCCTGATAATTTCAGTACTCTTATGGTATTTCTAAATCATGCCCTACCTGAACTGGAAAAACGCCCAGAATACTCAGTTGAATCAGGAAGTTCTTACGGCCGGAGCCTCCGGAAGTTCGCGCGAGTTTCAACTGATTCTTAAGCTCAGCGGCGAGCTTTTGCAGGAGCTGATTCCGCTACTTCAGGACATTTACGAACAGGGCGGCCCGGAGCTTCGCATTGATCTGCCTCGCGAATGGATCATGTTCTGGAAGTCACGCCCGGGCGATAGCCGGCTTTTGATGGCTCATCCGCAGCCTGAAGAATGGGTTTCGACCATGGCGCTGGGTGTTCCGCATGGAAAGCGCGTGATCGAAGCGCTCCAGAAGCTCGGTGTTGGCGAAACGGTCTCTCTCGAAAAACTGGGCACGACAGGGTCTCAAACCACTGGTCAAACCAACGTTGAAGTTCTAATCACCCGCATCTAAGCCAGAGCAACCCAAGAGCGACTATGCAGAGGACACCGGTCTTTAGAAAATTCTCAGCGGTTCCGGATCTCGTGATCGTCCTGCTCGTCGGGACGCTGATCTACGGTCTCGTTGCGATCAGCCAGGAGTGGAGGGCGGAGTTTCAGCCCGTCACTCACATCGATCTTTCGATCTGGTCTCTCCCTAAGTACACGCTTTTTTCCGGCATCCGCGGATTTGTGGCTTATGCCTTGTCTCTGACCTTCACGCTCGTCGTGGGTTATGTCGCCGCGAAATCCCCGCGTGCTGAGCGCATCATCATTCCAGCGCTGGATATTCTTCAAAGCATTCCCGTCCTGGGCTTTCTTCCTGGCCTGGTGCTGGGACTTGTCGCGCTCTTTCCCAACAGCAATATGGGAATCGAACTTGCCGCCATTCTCATGATCTTTACTGGCCAGGTATGGAACATGACTTTCAGTTATTATTCGTCGCTGAAGTCCATTCCGGCTGACTTCATGGAAGCCTCCACAGTCATGGGACTGAATTGGAAAGAAAGGCTCATCAAGCTGGAGCTGCCGTATTCGGCTGTCGGGCTTACCTGGAACAGCGTGATGTCCATGGCAGGGGGCTGGTTCTTTCTGAGTACCTGCGAAGCGCTTCGCCTGGGGAATACCGATTACCGGATTCCTGGAATCGGCTCGTACATGGCCGTCGCGTCCGAGCAGGATGATTGGAAAGCCATGGTCTCGGGTGTGATCGCGATGATTTTCCTCATCGTGCTGATCGACTTCTTTCTCTGGCGCCCGATGCTTGCTTATGTTCAGCGCTTCAGGCTGGAGGATGTTCCGGGAGCTGCCCCTGAAGAGCCGCTCATGAACGCCATGGTTCGCGAGTCGCGCCTGGTTCGTTGGGTGAGACTCCAGTTCAGGCGTTACCGCTTTGAGCATACGCATCCGCTTCATGAACCCATTGACGAAAATGATCAGCCGCAGGAGCAGGCTCCGGCCGAGACTCCTGTCGCTGTCACAGCGCTTAAGCCCTTGCGGGAGTCTCCTGCTCAGGCGCTTCGCCGCCAAACCACTGGGTTGAGAAAAGTCCTGGTCAAAAGAGCAAGCCTGATTGGCAAGATCAGCACGGTCATCATTCTGATCGTGATTGCCTATAGCGGTTGGGGGCTCCTGGGGGTCTTGTCTCACGTGAGTCGCTCCACCTGGATCATGCTCTTGAGAAACACGTTTTGGAGTTTCCTACGCGTGATGGCAGCTGTCATGCTCAGCACGCTTTGGACTGTGCCTTTTGGCATCTGGGTTGGGATCAGCTCCAAGCGCATTCGCATCTTCCAGCCGATCATTCAGCTTCTGGCGTCTTTTCCCGCGCCCATGCTTTATCCGCTCATGCTCATCGTTCTGTTCCGCATCGGGATGAACTTTGACTTCAGTTCGATGCTCCTGATGCAGTTTGGTGTTCAATGGTACGTGCTCTTCAACGTCCTGGCGGGCGCCTTGAGAATTCCACGCCAGCTTCTCGATGCGATGGAGCTGATGAACACGTCCGTCTGGGATCGCTGGAAAACGCTCTACATCCCAAGCGTGTTTCCGGCATTGGTCACCGGCTGGGTGACCGCTGCAGGCGGCGCGTGGAATGCGACTATCGTTGCTGAGTATGTTCCTTTTCAGCACCATATGCTCACGACCGGCGGCCTGGGAGCTACGATCAGCCAGGCAGTCGAGAGCAAGGATTTCCCGGTTTTTGCGGCCAGCCTGACCATCATGGTCGTTATGGTCATTCTTTTGAATCAAGCCGTTTGGGGCAGGATTTATCATCTCGCGCAAACGCGATATAGGATGGACTTGTGAGCACGAACTCAAAGAGCATCATTGAACTCAAGAACGTATCCAAAACCTACACCCTGGAATCGGGCTCTGACGTCCCGGTTCTGAAGAACGTGAACCTTCACGTGGGCGAGGAAGAATTCGTCGCGCTTCTGGGCCCGTCGGGCTCTGGAAAGTCCACCTGCCTTCGAATCATGGCGGGTCTGACGGATACCACCAAAGGCGAGGTTCTGGTTCACGGCCAGGAGCTGGATGGAACCAATCTGGACGTCTCGCTCGTGTTTCAATCCTTCGCGCTTTTTCCGTGGGAAACGGTTTACACTAACATCGAGCTGGCTCTGAAGCCTCTTGGCCTTCCACCGCACGAAGTGAAACCCCGTGTGAAGAAAGTCATCGACTTGGTCGGTCTTGAAGGCTTCGAAGAAGCGTATCCACGCGAGCTCTCAGGCGGAATGAAACAGCGTGTGGGAATTGCGCGCGCGCTCGTCATGGAGCGCCCAGTTTTGTTTTTGGATGAGCCTTTCTCCGCACTCGACGTTCTTACGGCAGACAACCTGCGCACGGAAATGGTGAAGATTTTCCTGGATAAGAAAACCGCCACGCGCTCGATCGTCATCGTCACGCACAATATTCAAGAAGCAGTTTTCATGGCCAAGCGCATTCTCGTCATGGGAATCAACCCAGGTCATATCCGTAAAGAGATCGTGAACGACCTTCCGTACCCGCGTGATGATCAATCGCCGGCGTTCCGACGGATGGTTTCGCAGATTCACGCGCTCATCACTGAAGCGCTCATGCCGGATACTCCGCCGACTCCGGAGCCGTCATCGGTTCTTCCGCGCCCGCAAGCCAAGGAGCCGCCGATCGAAGCGCTTCCAAACGTTCAGATTGGCGAGATGATCGGTCTTCTCGAGGCCATCGGCGATCGTGGCGGTACGGCCGATCTCTTCGAGCTTGCTCAAGAGACTGGCAAGGAATTCGGTCGCACGCTTTATCTCGTCAAGGGCGCTGAGCTGCTCGATCTCGTTGAGACTCCGAAGCAGACCGTTGTTCTGACTGACTTGGGACGCCATTTTGTTGAGGGCGATATCAACGTTCGGAAACGAATGTTGCATGAGTTATTCGGATCGCTCCGCATTGTGCAGATCACGACCAATCTTTTGCGCAAGAACGAAAGCCTTCGCCTGCCAGTCGAAGAGCTTACGGAGCGCGTAGGCGAGTGGCTGCCAAACGAAAATCCGCACGATATCGTTGAGGCGCTCGTTGGCTGGGGCCGTTTCTCCGAATATTTCGGTTACAACGACGACGCCAAAGAGGTCTACCTCGACGTTGGCCAAGAAACGACTTAGTAGTTTTTATGAGCAAGGCTTTTACAAAAGAGCAGGATAACGATTCTCCAGATCTCAGTGAAGAACTTGAGAATGAGAGTCCTCTGCCAAAATCCACAAAAAATTA
>JBJMMA010000007.1:0-21084 GCA_045805065.1 Bdellovibrionia bacterium
ATCAGCTCGGAGGCGCGCTTTCTGAAATTGCAGTCAGCTACTGCGAGAAGAAAGTCACGCCTACGCCAAGCCCAAGCCCTACGGTGACAGCTTCGCCTAGCCCAAGTCCTACGGTAACGGCTTCGCCTAGCCCAAGTCCTACGGTAACGGCTTCGCCTAGCCCAAGCCCTACGGTGACAGCTTCGCCTAGCCCAAGTCCTACGCCAACTTGCTCTGGTCCATTCTGTGGTCCAGGCGGTGCAACCTAACCGAGTGAGAGTTACTTGAGTTGGCTTTGCCAGCGAGAGCGCTCAGCGATCTCCTGGCGAAGCTGCTCAAGCTCGCGGATACGATCTGCGACATCCTTACCCAGCTCGTCAGCCCAGATATGAGAAAGAGCTTCAGCCCAAGGAAGCCCGTGATCCGCGCGACTCGCATACAGTGGCACGCGCCTGAAATAAAAATCGCGAAGATGCATCGTCATCTCATAGCGAATGCAGAAACGAAGCTGCCCACCTAAATCCGGGAAACCCTCCGGCCAGGCGATCGCCGGAGCAGGATCTTTTTCGGAAAGCTCACGAACAACCCATGCGTTGGCGCCGTAGCGCTCCAGAAGCTCGCGAGGAAGATCGATCTTCTTTGAAGCCGCCATGAGCTTTGCCTTGGCAATCGCCTCAGGCGTTGCATGCGGGTTCATAGGCTCGCGCGTGTTAGGGTTTTGCAAAGAAGCTGGAGGCTGATCGTCTCTTTCGCGCTCAGCGTCCGCACTCCAACGCTCAAGTGTGAATTCCACGATCTCTTCTGCCATCTTTCGGTAGGTCGTGTACTTACCGCCGGCCACGACCGTTGTGCGGCCCGGACCTACATCAATATGATGCTCGCGCGAAACCTTTTGAAGCTTTTCAATCGATGCATCATCCCCACCGACCAGAGGCCTCACTCCCACATAAGCGCTGAGGATATCCGAAGCTTTAAGCTCCAGGTCTGGGAAATAGCGATTGAGAAGATCGAGAAGATAATCGACATCATCGCGCCCTACGTCTGCAAGCGAGGGCTCTGCCGGGGATGGTCCGTCCGTTGTTCCAACAACCACGACTCCGCTTCCAAAATCCGGGCGTGGAATCACAAAAGAGATGCGTCCATCCACAGGATGACTCATCACCATCGCGCCTTGGATCGGAATGCGTTTCAGATCAAAGATCAGATGAACGCCTTTGCTTGGGCTCAGCCAAGTTTTCCAATCACGAGCCATGCGCTGCCCGAGCTCATCGGTCCAGGGGCCTGCGCAAACGATCGTACGATGAGCTTTAATTTCAAACTCCTCGCCTTTTGGATTCAAAGTGTCGCGAACCTTGAAACCTGAGATCTTGTCCCCTCGCGGTGATTTGGTCCAAAGCGGCGAGACCGCTTCGCAGTAGTTTGCGATCACTGCATCGCTTTGAGCTGCGGACCTCATGACCTCAACGACCATGACATCATCCCACATCGATGCATCATAATAGCTGAAGCCACCTTGAAGGCCCTGCTTCTTGAGAAACGGAATTTCTCTCAACATCCTTTTGCGCGAGAGACTCTTATGAAAACCGGGAGCGCGGAAAAGCGAAAGCAGGTCGTAAAGCCACATTCCGCACATCAGGACGAAGCGTCCGTTGGCATCGCCTTGATAGACCGGAAAATAAAACTTCAGTGGCCGCACCATGTGCGGCGCGGTCTTGAGAAGATTGGCGCGCTCTGAAAGAGCCTCGAAAACCAGGCCAAACTCGAAGTTCTCCAGGTAGCGCAAACCACCATGAATGAGCTTTGAGCTTCGCGAGGAAGTCCCGACAGCGAAGTCCGAGCGCTCGACCAGCGCCACCTTGAGCCCGCGTCTGGCGGCATCGCGCGCGACGCCTGCGCCCGTGATGCCTCCGCCGATCACCAGAAAATCAAACGTCTCCTCTTTCAGCCTGCGAAGATTGCGCTCGCGCACGCGATGAGAGAAATCCGTCTGCGTCTCTGTTTGAACCGGAAAAGTCATGTACGCGTGGGTGGCTGACGAACTGAGATTCCAACTTCCACAAGCTGCTCAGGAGTGACGGTCGATGGCGTTTCGGCCATGAGATCCGTACCCTTCTGGGTTTTTGGAAATGCCATGACGTCGCGAATCGGACCAACACCGCAAAGAAGCGCGGTCAAGCGCTCGACGCCAAACGCGATCCCTCCATGCGGAGGAGTTCCATATTGAAGCGCTTCGAGGAAAAATCCGAACTTCAGTTTTGCTTCCTCATCGGTGAGTCCCAGAACGCGGAACATCGCCGATTGAACATCCGGGCGGTAAATACGAAGGCTTCCGCCCCCGATCTCCACGCCGTTCAAGACCATGTCGTACGCAGAAGCTTCGATTTGATCGAGGTTGCGGCTTTGAACAAAGTCTTCGAAATGTTCCGGACGGGGCGAAGTAAACGGGTGGTGACATGCATAGTAGCGGTTTTCCTTATCGTCGAATTCAAGAAGCGGAAAGTTCATGACCCAGAGGAACGCTGGTTTCCCCTCGCCCGGCTTTGGAATCATTCCCAAGCGCGCACCCACCATCAGGCGGAGCGCTCCGAGCGAGTCAAACACGATCTTGTCTTTTGGATCAGCCACAACCAGAACCAGATGCCCAGGTTGAAGTCCCAAGCGGGTTTTGAGGGCAGCTTTTTCATCTTCACTGAAGAACTTCGCAGCAGGCGACTGAAGCTCTCCTCCGGCCTGAACCTTGATCCAGAGCAAGCCCTTGGCGCCGTGAGTTGTGGCATGAGCTTGAAGATCATCAAGATCCTTGCGAGAGAATTTCTCAGCCTGCCCTTCCAGTACAATTGCACGAACTGAGCCGCGGCGGCCTCTTGCGTTCTTAGCAAGCGCGCCTTGAAAAACCTGAAACGTGCTTTTTTCAAAGACATCGGAAATATCTTGAAGCTCAAGGCCAAAGCGGACATCGGGCTTATCACTTCCAAAGCGCGCCATCGCTTCGCGATACGGCATGCGTGGGAATGGGCGTGGAATGTCCTCGTTGAGAATCTCTTTCCAGAGCTTTGCGATCATCTCTTCAAGAATCGGGAAGAACTGCTCTTCGTTCAGGAAGGATTGCTCGATATCGATTTGAGTGAACTCAGGCTGACGGTCAGCGCGCAAGTCCTCATCGCGGAAGCAACGTGCGACTTGATAGTAGCGATCCATGCCCGAGATCATCAGGAGCTGCTTGAGCGTCTGTGGCGACTGCGGAAGCGCGTAGAAAGTTCCCGGATTGATGCGAGACGGGACAATGAAGTCACGCGCGCCTTCTGGCGTGGACTTGTAAAGAATCGGCGTCTCGACTTCACAGAAGCTGTGCTTGTCGAGGTGATTGCGAACGATCGAGAGCATGCGATGGCGAGTCAGAAGATTTTTCTGAAGCGATGGCCTGCGAAGATCGAGATAACGATATTTTAAACGAAGGGTCTCAGCGACATCCGCTTCATCGTCGATTGCAAACGGAGGAGTCTTGGCTTCAGACAAAATCACAATGTCAGTGCATGCGACTTCGATCTCGCCTGTGGCCATCTTTGAATTGGCCATTCCTTGAGGGCGATTGCGAACCTTGCCTTTCACCCAAAGGACAAATTCAGAACGAATCCTGCCTGCTGTCGTGTGAGCTTCCGCTCCTCCTGCCAATGCAGGGTCAAAAACGATTTGGGTCAGTCCATAGCGATCGCGCAAATCCGCGAAAACCAAACCCCCGTGGTCACGACGTTTCGAAACCCAACCACAGAGCATCACCTCTTGGCCAAGATTGGCTGCGCGAAGCTCGCCGCAAGTGTGACTTCTATTTATCTGCTTGGTAGTTTGTACGGAGGTTTCCATTCCATCTAGTTAACATCCAGCATCAGAAAAAAGCAATTGTCGCGCGTTCAAAGATTCAGCAAATTCCACAGCTTTTCCGGGCATTCGCCTTTGGGTATATCGTTTGCTTTCCTTTGATCCCGCTTGTCAACGCATCCGGCCCAATGGCCAAACCCTTTCATTGATGACTCCGTGCAACAACCAGTAACGGCCCCGGCTCCATTGTCCCGGCGGTCCTATGGACAGCTTTCTGTTGCCACGAGCTGGGAAGAAATCTGGGAAGCGGGCAATTACTACGATCGCGTTGCAGAGCTTTTGGAAGACGCACGGCATTCGATTGTGCTCGTTGGCTGGCAGATTGACTCGCGGCTTCCAATGAAGCGCCCTCAACGCGTCACAGGACGCAACACGAACGCGCCATCGATCGAATCCCTCAAGCAGAAGATCGTTCGCCTCTGCGACTCAAAGCCTGACCTACAGGTCTATATTCTGATGTGGGACCATGCCTGGTTCTATGTCTATGAGCGAGAAGTCTGGCAGGGACGAGTCTGGGAAGATATTCATCCCCGGGTTCACTTTATATTTGATAGCCGCCACCCGCTTGGAGCCAGCCATCACGAAAAGCTTTGTCTGATCGATGGACGGATCGCTCTTTGCGGAGGCATTGATCTTTGTGATGAACGCTGGGACACGCGAGCGCATCTTCATCACGACTCAAGACGCTCGCTCGATCTCAAAGAAGAGCATCATGGACCTTACCATGACCTGGCCGTTCAGGTCAGTGGCCCGATCTGCCTTGAGATCCATCGCCATATCGCCGAGAGGTGGGAACGGATTTCCAGCATTCCGTTTCCTCAGGAACCTAAGTTTCCTGAAAACGCCAGCGGGCACGCGGTTTACTTCAGCAGAACATTGGCTCGAATCGACATCGAGCGCGGCCAGCCTCATGTCGTTCGGGAAGTCGAGTTTCTCTATCGTGATCTGATCGACCGGGCGCAGAAGCGACTGATTCTGGAGGGTCAATATTATTGGTCCTGTGAATTCAACGATCTATTGATCCGGAAGGTCCAGAAGATGCGCGGCCAGGATTTTGAGATCTTCCTGATTCTGGCTGATCTCCGAAAAACCAAATCACTAACGCGCGTGATGTCTCAATATGAGCTCAGGCTTCTGGATCGATTGGTTGTCGCCGCTCAGACTGCCGGTGTGCGCCTGACACTCGGGATGCCTTACAGCTATCCGTTGGAAAATGCTCAAGGGGAAAACTCTCAAGGCCCGGCTCGTCCAGTTTACGTGCATTCGAAAACCGTTATTGTGGATGATCACTATCTTTCCATCGGGTCCGCGAACTTTGCGGCTCGTGCGCTTCGACTCGATAGTGAAGTCAATCTCACGTTTGAGGCAAGAACCGAAGCAGAGAGAAGGCATATCCAGAACTTCGGCAATCGTCTCTTAGCTCACTGGCATACCGGCACGGTCGAGCTCAGGCCGATCAACCCTGCCCTGCTTCTTCATCATGGCCGCGGCTCGAATCGCTGGTTTGAGCCCCCCTCGCCAAATTTCACCTGGATCGCCTGGGAAAAGTTCTTTGATCCTGAGATCTCGCCTCTTTACCCTTTCAAGCGCTGGCTCAGGCGCTGGAACTCCGACCGCACACCAATACAAAGAGCGATCGGAAAATTCGCGCTGACTTGTCTTGCGGCAGCCATCGTCCTGTTTTTCAGCGGAACCGGCCGCACACCCGACATGCAGATGCGCTCAGTTGCTTACGCTTTGCTTCTTTGCACATCCTGGGTTCTGCCCGTCCCGTTTCTACCGACCGCGCTCTTTTGCGCAGTGGATCTCTCTCACCTGGCGCGCCTCACGCGGAGTGATCTTGCGGCATCCATCAAAATTCCAATCATTTCCTTCTGGCTCGTCTCGCTTCTGGGATATTTTGCCGCGCGAATGTATCCCTCTCGGGCCGGCCTGCTGTACGGAAACCTGAAGCAAAGCTCTCTGGCCAGATATTTAGGAAAGAGATTTTTTCCGTCTTTGCTCTTGGCCGTTTTTGATCCCGCAGTCCCTCTTCACTACAAAATCATCTATGAAGGGATTTATTGCCTGCCGCTGGCATGGTTTGCGCTGGTCAATGGGTTGATCCTTCCGTCTGTTCTGTACGGACTCTTATCTGTTTGGAACTGGGTCTGGTCCATTGCAGCATCACCTCAGCTGATTGAGCTGATGAGTGAACTTGCACTGCCGTGGATGATCATTATGTTTTTCATTGGAGCCGCGCGACGTAGCAAAGTCGATATTCATCATGCAAAAAAAGCTGAAAATTCTGTCTTACAACATTCATAAAGGATTCAGCACGTACAACCGCCGTTTCGTGCTGACCAGAATCCGTGACGCTCTCAGAGAGATTCACCCGGATCTGGTATTTTTGCAGGAGGTCCTCGGCGAGCATCAACTCTACCGGCACCGCGTACTGGACTGGCCCGAGCAGTCCCAGTTTGAGTATCTGGCTGATGAACTCTGGCCGCATTATGCGTACGGAAAAAACGCGGTTTATTCGTCCGGCCATCACGGCAACGCGATTTTGAGCAAATATCCGATTACACATTGGGATAATATTGATGTCTCGACCAGCGCCATGGAAAGACGAGGAATTTTGCACGCGGTGCTCGATGTTCCCGCATCGCTTGTGGGAGAAAGCAGTCGAAAGCCCGTTCCTCTTCATGCCATCTGCGTTCATCTCGGTCTTTTGGAAGCAGATCGAACCAAACAGATTCAACAACTGGTGAACCGGATCGACTCTCATGTGCCGCATGACGAGCCGCTCGTGATCTGTGGCGACTTTAACGACTGGCGGCTTCGCGCGAGCCGGCCCCTTCGTCACCAGCTGGAAGTCACCGAAGCGTTCTATACGCTCACCGGCAATCATGCGCGTACGTTTCCAAGCTGGATGCCCGCGTTAAGACTCGATCGAGTCTATTTCCGTGGCATGCACGCTAAAAGTGCAAAATGCCTCACAGGAAAGCCCTGGAGTGAGCTCTCCGATCACACTGCCCTTTTAGTGGAGCTCGATCGGCCGAAGCTGGCTTAAACAGTGAGCGACAAATCAAGCTGCGCCTTGATTGGAAACCGCTTCGACCAGAATATCAGCCAGCTCTTCAATGGTATAAGGCTTGGCCAGGAACCACGCTCCAGGCAAGTGGCGAGCGCGAGCTTCCCCATGCTGAACCGCTGAGAGTACGACGGTCGGTGGAACGCGTCCAAATTGAGCCTGAATCTGCTGGTAAACGTCTTCGCCGCTCATTCCCTGAAGGGTCAGATCGAGGAGCATGACGTCAGGCCACTCTATCTTGAGTTGCTCGAGAGCTTGTTCGCCGCTGTCTACAAGAATGGGCTGATGCTGATACGCCTCAAGGACCATTCCCAGCGTTTCACGGACAGAAGTATCGTCTTCGACCACTAGAACTCTCATTATACTCTCCAGAGCGATCTCTTTAGATTTCCACTCAAACAATCAAGAAGGCAATTCAAGAAGGCGACTCGACCAGTTGCTTCATATAAAAGCTGGTGCAGACTTCTTGCATATCTGGAGCCAGGATTCCAGCCATTATAATTGGCTAGTGACGAAAATTATGCCCCTTTCTAATGCTGCAAGTCAGACACAGATTCAAAATAGAATTGAAAAAGACTCGCTCGGCGAGGTGCGACTTCCCCGTGATGCTTTATACGGTGCACAAACTCAGCGAGCTCTTGAGAATTTTCCGATTTCGGGTCGCTCTATTCATCCTGAATTGATCCGAGCTTACCTACGCCTCAAATGGGCAGCAGCGGTGTCAAATGAAACCACTGGCGCCATTTCCTCCGAAGTCTCAAGGCTCATCCAAACAGCCGTAAACGATTTGCTCGCCATGCCCATTGCGTCATGGAAGGAGTTTTTTCCGGTCGATAGCCATCAGGCCGGCGCGGGCACAAGCTCCAACATGAACGTGAACGAGGTGATCGCCAATCTTGCGAACGTGATCGCAGGAAGCTTACTCGGAAGTTACAAACCGGTTCACCCGAACGATCATGTCAATCGCTCTCAATCCACGAATGACACCTTCCCCACCGCAATGCGAATGGCGCTGGTCGAGGCCTCGCGCGAACTTTGGCGTGAGCTTGAAAAACTTGCGGCAGCGTTGGGTTCAAAAGCGCGCGCCTGGATGCACATTCCGAAATCAGGTCGCACGCATCTTCAAGACGCGGTTCCGATGATGTTAGGTCAGGAGTTCGCGGCGTACTCGCTCACCGTTTCTCGTTGCGCGCGCTGGATTGAACAAGCTCGCAAGGAAATGATGGAGCTAGGAATTGGAGGCAGCGCCGCAGGCACAGGGCTCACCGTTCCTGATGGTTATTCTGAAAAAATCGTTCACGAAATTTCAAAACTTACGGGTGAGTCTTTTAGACTTGCACCCAACCTCGTCGAATCGATGCAGTCCCAATCGCCTGTGATGTATTACTCATCGACGCTGAGACTGATGGCATTGGAGCTCACACGCATCTGCAATGACTTAAGACTCATGGCTTCTGGTCCTATGACCGGTCTTGCAGAAATCCTTTTGCCATCGGTTCAGCCTGGAAGCAGCATCATGCCGGGAAAAGTGAACCCTTCTATTTTGGAAATGGCGAACCAAGCCTGGTTCGCCGTTCTGGGAGAGGATCAAACGGTGGCCTACGCTACGCAATCCGGCCAACTTGAGCTCAACGTCATGATGCCCATTATGGCTCAATCACTCCTGGAAGCCACGGGAATCGCGACCGCCGCTTTGAAAACCATGCGCGAGCGCGCCGTCGAGGGAATGCAGCCCAACGAAGAGAAGCTGCGCAAATACTACGAGAGCACTCCACAAGTGGCGACTGCACTCTCGCCTCGCCTCGGATATGCCCAGACCGCTGAGCTGGTGAAAGAAGCTTTAGCGCAGGGAACTTCGGTGCTTGAGCTCGTGCGATCGCGCGGACTCATGCCTGAAGATGAGCTTCGCTCGTTAACTGATCCTCATAAGCTCACAGGAACTTGAGAGCCTGAACTTCACGGCGAAGGCTCTGAGGCAAGGTTCTTTTTCAACATGTTATAAATACAGCCGCGAATGGAGAATGCGGGCCCCTTGCCCTGTTCTGCCCGCTCTATTCCCGTTTTCAATCTCTGATAAGTCGGAACCAACCCTCCAGTCAGTTTTCTTAACTCAGGATGGTCCTTCCAGTGGGGCAAAGAGAAAACCTCGTTATCGATGCGCTTTACGGATTCCAAAACATTTTCACTTCCGTCCGATTCGATTGCTTTGATCAACAAAGGAATGAACTCAGGGTGATTTTTTGCGTGAGGCTGAGATAAAGTGTAATGAGCGACCAGGCTCCAAAGACCTCGCTTGCTCCAAGTACCTCGCTTCTTCAGCACTTTTTCAATGAACTCAGGCTGATCCATCCACTGAGGTTCGGAAAGAATCTGGTGCCCAAATAGGTCATATAAGCTCCAATTCCCTGTACTTGGAGAGCGATAAAGGGAATTAAACACCTCTGCATCGTCCAAGACCATGAATGCCCAATCCTGACGATAGTTCCAATGAGGTTGAGTTAGAACATATTGCGTGATCGCAAGACTGGCCGCCCCTTTTTTAATTAATGACTCGACGAACTCTGGATGATCCTTCCAATGCGGCTGAGCCAAAACATATTTGGCAATTGCGGGAGAGAGATTGTTGCGGAAGTCCCAAGACTCCAGTTTATCAATCAGTTTGCTCACAAATTCAGGATGATCCTTCCAATGAGGCTTAGAAAGAGCAAAGCGCGCGATTTCCTCATCCGCGCTCCCTCTTTTTAGGAGAGTCTCCACCCACTCGGGATGGTCTTTGGAAAACGGTTGGGACAAAACATATGCAGCGATATATGGATCGACTGTTCCCTTTTTTAAAAGGCTTTCCACAATGAAACGGGACTGAGGAGTCTCATGAGGCTGGCCAATCACACCTCCAAAGAGAGTCCTTCTTACGTTGACGTCAACACCCTCCTTTGCGGCTAACTCAATGACCCACTCCGGATGATCTTTCCAATGCGGTTGAGTCAAAACATACTTCGCAAGCTCCACGTCCGCATTGCCCTCGTTCAAAATGGTCCTGACCCATTCGGGATGCTCTTTTGTATCAGGTTGAGATAAAATCCGCTTTGCAATATCAGGATGGAGTTGTGAATATCGTATCGCGCTTCGAATCCAATCCGGATGCTTCTGAATAATGGGATGACTCACAATATAGCGGGCCACCCGCTCATCACGCTGCTGATCCCTGACGAACCTAGCCCCCCATTCTTCGACCCACTCGTCCTGTTTCAACCAATGCGGTAAGCTCAGAATTCGCTCTGCGATCCAGCCGTCCTCAATTCCCTTGCTCCTTAAAAGATGAATCATGTCTGGATAGTTTTCAGACCCAGGCAAGGCGCTCCACTCGGCTAGTAACCGAGAACTCATGATGTCGACACCTGAAGCATTTTTGATTTTAGTTTGAACGACTTCAAAGATCTCATTCAACTGCCGCTCATCCAAGGCCAGCATCTTATTCCCGATCCGCCTTTTGAATTTTTCGATGATGCCCCGATCACCGAACCCAAACCCAAAGCTATCGCCAGCCAGAATTCGGAAGTATTCGACCGGGCCAATGCTTAGACTTTCAGGAATGACTCTCAAAGCAGCTTTGTTTTTGACAACAACGTAATCATGCTCCTTGAGATAATCAAAATCAGCGCCCTGTCGTGCATCAGGATCCAAGTGAAAGCGGATCGTCAAACCCGTGCCTCGAGCTCCTTCTCGACCTACGCGGGCGTAAAAACCGTTTCCATAAGCAGCCACTTCTCCCGGATTATTTTTCCGAGATATTAAGACATTGGGGTCACCCGTATGAGCTTTGGTGATACTCTCATAAGCTAAAAAGTTGTTGGTCTCATGTGCGACAACGTCAATCCCAAGCTCTTGAGCAGTCTTTCTAAATCCTTTTCCAAGAGGCTTGGTTCGTAGAGGTTCTTTGTTCATCCACCAGGCTAAGGAATCCGTGTCGCCTGCATTGTCATTGATCCGGATGAGCTTCTGTCTCAAACCCAAGCCTTCGAGCGTATCCCAGGCGTATTCGATATTAACGGCATTCTGAATCAGCTTCTTTCCATTCTTTTCGATCCAGTTTGCGACATATGAGTTTTTAGTGCCTTTTTGGGGGTTAAAACCATCAATCACTTTCTTAAGATGCTTAAGATCTTCGGGCCTAATCTCCAGCTCGTACTGAAAAGCCTTGGTGAGAAATCGGATCACAGAAAGGATCGGAGGATTTCTGCCCTCTTTGGCAAACTTGGTCGATCCATGACTTGGAGAAAAATAGTAGTGAAGCATTCCATCGTGAACGTCTTTCAGGAAGAAAGGCTCTTTGGAATTCCAGTCCCTCACATCTCTGACAACGGACTCCCCTGCTTGTGGCTTTGTGATTTCGATGAGACCTGTGGAGTTTGAGTCGGAATGTTGGTTGAGAAAGTCTGGGTTTTTCAGAATTGCAAGCTTATCGCCCATGTCTTGCGTAAGGAGTCTCACTTCCCACGCGGTCTTTGAGCCTTGAAGGTGCGGATACTTTTCCTGCAGCGCCGTTTGAAGTTTTTGCGCTTGATCAGCGTTTCCATCAATCACGATGTCCAAGTCTTGAGTGGAGCGATAGATATTGGTGTAGTCGTAATCAAAACGATCTTGTTGAAAACGCGTATCGCCCTTCTCGCGCTGCATGTCCCATTTTACGTAATGCGCATAGCCCGCAGCCGTCCCCCCAAAGAGCCAGGCTCGCACTCCAAGCTTTGCAGCCTCTTGCTCGATAAATCGAAACTCTTCGACTCGCTTGAGTCGATCTGCGATCCCTTGCTCAAGAT
This sequence comes from Bdellovibrionia bacterium, assembly GCA_045805065.1. Classification (GTDB taxonomy): domain Bacteria; phylum Bdellovibrionota; class UBA1018; order UBA1018; family UBA1018; genus CAZCBS01. Next base: position 11,746 of record JBJMMA010000007.1, read on the forward strand.
CTTGAAGAGAAGGAGTTTGGGTCGAATGGGCTATTTCAGACGTTGCCGCAAGCGACAGCTGTGGCATCCAACATGCCTGCGACGTAGCAAGCAGCATCATCGAAACAATCATCTGAAATAGACTCAACCGATTTCGCATTCCTGAGCCTCTATGGTTTTACGTCCATTTGTTGAAGGTGCCCGATCATACATGGCCCAGCACCTAAAGTGCTACTCAAAGTCTCGCCACGTGCGAAGGCTTGGGCTAGTTTTTCTGCCGTAGGCTTTTCTCCGCCAGTCAGCTTGAGAAGCGAAGGATGCTCTTTCCAATGAGCCTTGGAAAGCGCAAGGGCTTGGACATAATACTGCGAGTTTCCGGCCTTGTTTTTGAGAATGTACTCAATCAGCTCGGGATGGACCTTCCATTCGGGTCTATTGAGAACGCTCGTTATCACTGCTTGAACGTCGTGATCTCCGGGACTCTTGTCCAAAATCGCTTTTACGATCTCGGGATGATCCAATGAGATCGGCATATCAAACCATTCGGAAAGAACGGGGATCATGCCCGTTTTCTTGCTCCACATATCGCCGACTTCAATGGAAACCGATGGCGCGCGATCAACGCTTTCTTTGATCGTGTTTAAAATCTTGTCCACCTGATCTTTTGACCAGGTCTTGGATTTAGCAGCGATCTTTCTCTTCACTTTATCAAGCATGCTGCGAGTGCCATTATCTAGCTTACGCTGATGCCGAGCAAGAGACTGAAAGTACTCAACAGGATCGCCGTTGACACTCTCTGGGATCACGTGGATGGCGGCCTTGTTGTGGATAATCACGTAGTTTTTTTCAAGAACTCGGGTAAAGTCCTCGCCTTCGCGAGCGTTGGGATCTAAGCGAAACTTGATATTCAGTCCCCCGTTTCGATCGCCCTGTTCGCCGACTTTGGTGTAGAAACCTTCGCCGTATTTCGCAGCTTCGTCCACGGCACTATCGCGGGAACTCAGAACGTTTGCATCACCCATCAATGAGCTTGTGATGATTTCATAAGCCTGGATGCTATTCGTCTCATGAGCGAGGGTATCCAGACCAAGCTCTCGCGCTGTTTTTCCGGTCCCTTTGCCAACAGGTTTCGCGCGAAGTGGTTCTTTAGTTAACCACCAAGCCAAAGATTCGGGTTGGTACACATTGCCGGGGATGGCTTGAAGCTTTTTCTTGAGCCCAAGTTTTTCCAAAGTATCCGACACCAACTCGATATTGGTTGCGTGCTGAAAGAGCTTCCGTCCATTGTATTCCACCGCATGAGAGGCGTACTGTGTTTGAAGATCTTTCGCGGGATTGAACTCTTCGACTACTTTTTTGATTTGAGCAAGATCCTGGGGCGGGATCTGCAGATCATATTGAAAGGCCTTAGTCAGATAACGGATGACCGATAAGATCGGCGGGTTTCGTCCATCTTTTGCAAACTGTGTTGTCGAGTGAAGCGGAGAAAAATAATAGTGAACGACGCCATCATGGACATCTTTTAAGAAAGCAGGTTCTTTCGCGTTCCATTCTCGAACATCCCTGACAACGCCTTCGCCTGCTTTTGACTTCGTAATTTCAATCATGCCGACGGAGCTTGAATCCGTGTGCTGATTCATGAAATCAGGGTTATTTAAAATAGCGAATTTCTCTCCCTTGTTTTGGGCGAGAAGGCGCACCTCCCATGCACTCTTATCACCTTGGCGATGTGGATATTTCAGTTCGAGCATGCGTTGCAGCTGTTCTGCCTGCTCGGGACTGCCATCAATCACAACGTCCAAGTCTTGCGTAGAGCGATAAATGCTTGTGTAGTCGTAATCAAAACGGCCTTTTTGAATGCGCGAATCGCCACTTTCACGCTGCATATCCCATTTCACATAATGCGCGTAGGCTGAGGCAGTACCACCAAAGAGCCAGGCTCGCACGCCAAGCTTTGCAGCCTCTTGTTCAATAAAACGAAACTCTTCGACTCGCTTGAGTCGATCCGAAATTCCATGCTCAAGCTCTTGAAGCGTTGATGCTTTGATAGATTGAGTATTTACCGTACTGCCAGAGGGCGTAGCCCATGCACGGTTTGAAATCCCTGCGGCCTGGAACACTACTGTAAGCGCGATCCAAGCGGTCACTTGAAAAACGACATGAAATGGCGTCTTCATTCGTTTGCCTCCACAGCCAGCCGTTTATTGAGCATGTTGTAGATACAACCACGAATCGAGAAAGCAGGCCCCCTGCCTTGCTCCGCGCGCTTCATCCCTACTTTCAGATTTTTATAAGTGGGCGGAAGCCCTCCCGTTAGCCGTCGAAGCTCGGGATGATCCATCCAGTGAGGTTGAGAAAGAACCTTCTTATTGAAGTACTCAATCTGGTCGCTATCAAGGGGGCGTTTCATGAGCTGGATGACAAACTCTGAATGATCCTTCCATTGCGGAAGAGAAACCAGGTCCATGCCAGACCGGCCCATTGACCTATTGAGGATAATTTCAACGAACTCGGGGTGATCTTTCCAAAGCGGTTTTGAAAGTACATCGGCCGCGACTAGATCCATTACGTGAGTGGTTTTTACGAACCGCTCAAGGAGCTCGGGATGTGCGGCCCATTGCTTCTGCGAAAAAACATTCCTGATCAGCTGAACATCAACTTTCCAATTTCGTTTATTCATCAGGCTTTTGATAAACTCAGGATGCTCTATCCAATGGGGTTGAGATAAAACTACTGTTCCCAAAACATCAGCAGCGCGATCAACCTCAGCTCCATAAAGCTCCGGATGCGTGATCACATCCATCACCAAACGCTCCATTACCGGCCACTGAGTTTTCCAGTGAGGCATGGAAAACACGTATTTGATCAAACGCATCCGCGCATTAAAGTCTCTTATCGAAAACCGCTCCAACCATTCCGGATGATTCGCTGACTCAGGTTGCGTCAGAATGCTTGTCATGATCGTTTCGTCAACCTTCCCACGCGCCATCAGAAGATCTATCCACTCGGGATGTGCCTTTATAGTGTCAGGCTGAACGAGAATGAATCTGCTGATCTCCTCATCTGCCGTTCCTCTTTTCAAAAGGTCATCAACCCAGCCTGGTCGGTCCTTCCAATGAGGCTGAGAGAGAACGTCTCGTGCGAGAACTCTATCGATGTCTCCATGACCGAGTAAAAGATCCACCCACTCTGGATGTGCTTTAGCTTCCGGTTTTGAAAGAACACGGGATGCGATCGCAACACGAACGTCTTTGACTTTTCTATGGAGAAGCTCAGAGATCCATCGCGACCATTGCGGAAGCTCGAGCCAGCGCGATTGACTAAGTACTGATTCCACCAGGAAAGAATCCGCAGTACCATGCTTAACGACCCAGTCTACGATCTCAGGCCATCGAGAAGACTGAGGCGAATCAAACCAAGCCTTTAAAACAGCGGAACGCTTTAAATCTTGCGAGTTAATGATTTCGTTTTTGACGATTTTTAATATTTCTTGAATCTCACTTTCACTCGCGGCCGAAAGCTTGGCGCCGATTCGTCGCTTTAATTTTTCTAGAATCCCAAGATCGCTGTGATCAATGGCCGCTTGATCCTGTGCAAGCATTTCAAAATACTCGACTGGCCCGACATTCAGACTTTCAGGAATGACCTTGAGCGCGGCTTTATTTCGGACAATGATAAAATTAGCGTCACTTTCTCTGATAAAATCGACGTTCTCTCGAGCCTCCGGATTCAAATGAAAGCGGATGGTCAGTCCCGTGCCGCGCGCCCCTTCCTTTCCTATCTTTGTGTAAAAACCATTGCCATAGTGTGCCGCCTCGCCAACCGCGTCATTACGCGAGATCAAAACATTGGGATCACCAGTATGAGCACGCGTGATGCTCTCATAAGCCAAAAAACTGTTTGTCTCGTGAGCAACAATATCGAGGCCAAGCTCTCTGGCAGTCTTTCCAAAACCTTTTGCTAACGCTCGGGTCCGCAAAGGCTCTTTGTTCATCCACCAAGCCAAGGTCTCGACTGTGTTGGGATCGTCTTTGATCGCGATCAGCTTTTTTCGAAGGCCGAGCTCTTCAAGCGTGTCCCAGGCATATTCAATATTGACCGCGTTCTGGATGAGCTTCTTTCCATTCTTTTCGATCCAATTCGATACATAAGAGTTTTCCGTGTCTTTCTTTGGATCGAACTCCGCGATCACTTTTTTTATGCTCTTAAGTTCCTCAGGCCTGACCTCGAGTTCGTATTGGAAAGCCTTGGTGAGATAACGGATTACGGACAGTATCGGAGGATTACGACCTTCTTTAGCGAACTTGGTCGATTTATGATTTGAAGAAAAGTAATAGTGAAGCTTTCCTTCGTGTACGTCTTTAAGAAAGAATGGCTCTCTCGAGTTCCAGTCTCTGACGTCTCGTACGACAGAATCCCCTGCTTTTGGCTTTGTAATTTCAATCAGCCCTGTGGAATTTGAGTCGGTATGCTGATTGAGAAAATCCGGGTTATTTAAGATCGCAAGCTTATCGCCCATGTCTTGAGTGAGCAGACGCACTTCCCAGGCAGTCTTGGAGCCCTGCAGATGCGGATATCTTTCTTGGAGCGTCGCCTGGAGCTTTTGTGCCTGGGACGCATCACCATCAATGACGATATCGAGATCTTGCGTGGAGCGATAGATATTGGTGTAGTCGTAATCAAAGCGATCCTTCTGAAACCTTGGATCACCCTTCTCACGCTGCATGTCCCACTTTACGTAATGGGCATAGCCTGCAGCTGTTCCACCAAAGAGCCAGGCTCGCACGCCAAGCTTTGCGGCCTCCTGCTCAATGAAGCGAAACTCGTCGACTCTTTTCAGCCGATCCGCGATTCCATGTTCAAACTCTTGAAGCGTCGGAGATTTGACAGTTTGAGAGGCTGTATCTTTTTCAAATGGCGCAGCAAAGGTCGCACAAGGCACCCAAAGTGCCTGCGGCGCCACCAAAAGCGCAATCAAAACAACGGCGTGAGAAATACCCCCCAAACGAGTCCTCATCCATGGACTCATCGGAGCTTTTTAGAAAAAGAATTACTGTGGAACCGGTTAAAATTTAACCGGTTTTCTTAAACTTATCTTTGATGTCCTCAGTAACGTCTTCGGTCTTATCTTTTACGTCACCCATCAAGCCTTCGCCCTTACCTTTTAGGTTTTGAGTCTGGCCTTCTGTTTTCATATTCTCGGCATTTTTATCTTCAGATCGATGTTCAGACATATCGGCCATTTTTTCTTTAGCCTTGCCGACCGTTTCATCGAATTTGCCTTTGAGCTTGTCTGTAAAACCACTCATAAATGAGCCTCCTGACAAGATGACGCAGCAAGACACATGCCTAAGAGTGCTTAGTCTTCCATGTCGGAAGCGCCAGCAATACCTGGAGCTTCGTCATTAGAGGACGATGGAGATGAGATCATCGTTGGATGCGCCAACTGTTCGGTTAGCTCGTCGAGCTCCTCGACTTCGGCTTCTTCCTCAAGATCCGGATTTGCGCCTGGCGAGCAGCCTGGAGCGCCTGGATGGTCACCGATACGGACGTGGACATGGTTGCGGTGGCCTTTTTGATGCTTGAGGAAGCGTCCGTAAAGGGCCCACTCTTCATCGCGTGCGGCCACCTTGGCGATCTTGCGGATGTGGCGACGATCCAGGAACATGACCTTCACGCAAGCGTAAGGGTTTTTCATGATCTGCTTGATCATCCACCAGTTTTCTTTGGCATCGAGCGTATTGCTAAACGCTGCCGGAGAACGACGATTCTTCAATACATTGAGAAGACCAACGTCCACATCGGATCCGTTCGTGTGAGAGAGATGCCCGCGGCGTCCGGATGGACCTGCAAGACAGCCTCCACGAGGCGCTGCGATATCTCCAATGTTCAATCTGACGCCGGAAAACTCGGGCGCCGAGAAACGGCTTGCCACCTGGCGACCGAGCCACTCCAGCATCCCGATCATATTATCGGTTCCAAAACGGGTGCAGCGCTCAGGTGAGCGAAGCTGAATACGATTCTTCTCGCTAGGAACAATCGGGCGGCCATGCGCAAGAAATCCGTTATTTGCCGTACAATAAGATTGATCCTTGCGTCCCATGTCTTGAGTGATCGCCTCAAGCGGATCAAAAGAAGGATTCGGACTCTCAAGTGCCTCGATGTATTCCTTTTGCTCGTCAGTCATCTCCCCGCAATAATTTCCGCGAGGGCGTTTCGAGAAACAGCTGACGCGCGTTTTCTTTCCACGAGCACTTGCGATGCTCCGGCAACAGCGATGACCATTAAAAGGAAACTCAGGGTTCCAATCAGCGCAGAAATCAATCGTTGGAATCTTCTCAAGACCCGGATCGTTTGGCGTTGGAAACGCGCTGACCATGCGCTCACGGTCATGAGTAAAGGATGACTCCGGCATGTCCGGATCAAACTCAGGCATCAACGAAGAAGCGATAACGCGATTCGAGTTATCCTTCTCTCGATGAACGCGAGGAGAAGCCTTTACAGATCCTTCCGCCGCAAAAGACAAAGGAGCCAAACTGCTGACAGCTCCCAACACAGTAATGATGTACAACGCTCTTAGTCGTAGACGCACGACAAAACAATAACGAACAAGAAGCGCTTAAGTCAAATTTTGAGTTCATTAGAATTTTTTCATGAGCAGAAGCTGTTCTTCGAGATCTCTCAACTGCTCCTGCCAATAGCGATGAGTTCCGAACTGCGGAAAGGCCGCAGGAAAGGCAGGATCACTCCAACGTCTTGCAATCCACGCCGAGTAATGAACGAATCTCAGCGCGCGAAGAGGCTCTATGAGCCTGAGCGTCAAAAAATTGAACTCGCGCATCTCCTCGTACCCTTCAAGCAGAATCTGGCGCTGGCGAATCGACTCCTCATCTCTTCCGGGCACCAATAACCAGATGTCCTGCACCGCAGGGCCACGAACCATATCATCAAAATCCAGGAAGAAAGGCCCGCTCTGGTTCCAGAGAAGATTTCCCAGATGACAGTCGCCGTGAATGCGATGAATCGCGCTGACAGGAAGCGCAGAAAATAAGTCATCTGAAAATGAGCAAATCTCTTCCACGACTTGCTGATAGCGAGCGGCGTACTCCAGCGGGATCCAGTTCCCTTCTAAAAGCGACGCAAGATTTTTTCGTCCGTAAGTTTCTGGACCGATCCCGATTCGATGAAGCGCGGGCTTGAGCGCTCCTACTGAATGAATCCGCGCAAGAAGCCGCCCGATCCATCGGAGCTGATCATCCTGAAGCTCATCTGGGGATCGTCCCCCCACTTTCGGAAAAAGTGCGTAAAAAATTCCGCTCTCTTGAGCAACATGAAGGGTCTGCGATTTTTCTGCTCCCATCTCAAACTCGATCGGAGCAACAACAGGAATTTCTGATTTCTTGAGATCCAGAAGAAACTCATGCTCTTCGAGGATCTGCTCGCGATTCCATCTGCCGGGCCGATAGAATTTCACCACGCGTCGTCGGGCAAATGCGGCCGATGCTGAGCGATCGGAAGAATCATCCTCTTCCTCGAGCTCAATCTCGTAGACGCGATTTTCAAAACTATTGAGCGCGGTACAGCGTCCACTGCAGCGAAGCCCCAAGGCTTCGACAGCTTCCAGAACTCGATCAGGAGTCAGCTCAAAGAAGAACCGAGTCTGAGCATCTCCCCAGGCATTTCCACTCGGAGCCTGCGTTTCATTCATCAGAATCACCCGAGTCGCTTGGGCGTGCTGCTCTCTCCTGGGCGAGCTGTTCGAAGATTTGATCAACCGGTGTCGAAAGCTTTTTGTCCTGGTTGCAGTTTTTGCAGGCGGGAACCACATTGCCTTGCGTGCTGGTTCCACCGCGGGCGATAGGAACCACATGGTCCATGGTCAGATCTTTCGCGCTGAACTTTTTACCGCAGTAATGGCAGATGCCAGCGGCAAGCTTTTGCTTCCACCATTGGGATTTTTTCAGCTTTTGCGCCTTCTCGCGCTCTTTGCGCACGCGTACTGGATCCGTATGTGCCGGATCCAAAGTAAAGTACTCCCGCTCTTTGGACATAGCTCTTTTCAGTAGCTGTTTGGGGGCGCGGGGTCAAGACCACCTTGACGTTCGGTCGGCTGCGCGGCTGCTTTATGCTCAAAAGTGTAGATATTGTAAGCATGTCGAATCACGTTCAAAGCCACGTTTCGAACCGGCACTCCTCCGGGCGTGACTCCACGCTCAACGCCTTTGTGAGCATGCCCATGAAAGGCTGCATCCGCCCCACTCGAATCAATGGCCTCAGCCAGCAGATAACTTCCCAGAAAAGGATAGATCTCTCGCTTTTCACCCAGAAGAGTTCCATCAACCGGAGCGAAATGCGTCAATGCGAACCGATACTCCGTATCGAGCGCCATGAGGTTTGACTTCAGAATCTCAGCTTGCACGCGCGCGTGATGGGCAAAGCTTCTTGTTTCGCGCTCGCCAAACTCCGTCACACAAGCTCCGAAAAAACCTCCGCCAAAACCTTTGATGCCCGCGACGCCCACGCGAATCCCATGGACGTCAAAGGTCGCGTTCTGCCCTTCAAGGACGGTGATCTCGGCCTCCCGAAGCAAATCGGAAATTTCCTCTTGCTGGTCGGAGTGAAAATCATGATTTCCAAGAACCGTCACAACGGGAATTTGAACGTCGCTCAGATCCGACACCAAGGCGGATGCCTCTTCGACCGTTCCCGCCTGCGTGAGATCGCCTGCAATCAGCAGCAGATCCGCCCGATCCCCAAGAGCAGCAAAATGAGCGCGCATCTCTTTGCGAGGATGACGATCATAGTGGACATCCCCGACGGCAGCGATTCGAATCACTCAATTTCCTCCACTTCGGAAGGCTCATTGAAGTGAATCACGCGAATTTGATTTTCAATGTCGTAATTTGGAAAGCACTCACGAGCGATTTTCTCGACAGTCTGACGACGCTCAGGAACCGAAACCTCTCCTCGCAGGAGAATGTGATCCTGCGCCTGCTCGATTTGGATATCGAGCTCATTGGTCCGCGGGTCCTCAGCCAACCTCTCATGAAGATGCCCGATCGCATAAGCTTCAGAAGCGCGTTCCTGGGATCCGGCGGCCGCTGGCGGGACAACTGAAAGCGGCGCGTGTGTATGAACCTGCCTTGGATTGGGTGGAGGACCTGCCGTAAAAGACGGTGAGGCTCTCGAAACATTCACCTGACTTGTCTGCTGATGCTGCGACACCTGTGGAATCTGGGGCATCTGACGGGAGGCATCCCCGAAGATCCCTTGATAAAGCTCACTGATCACGAAGTTCGGAACCCAGATGTCGTTGGATTGGGCATACAGCAACAAGCTCAGCACTCTGCGAGGTGCACG
>JBJMMA010000008.1:0-15906 GCA_045805065.1 Bdellovibrionia bacterium
CATCGCCAATCGGGGGCACGCCGCACTCGAATGGCATATTCTTTCGCCGAGTAGGTAGTTTGGGTCCAAGGATGTAGGACACAAGCAGAGCCAGACCGCCAATGGTTGCACCTGCAAGCATCAGAATCAAAACGGGAATGTAAGCCATATCTACTGGTATAGCCTTACGGAAAGGCCACTGCTACCATAAAATAAAGCCGAGCGACTTTCCGGCCCAGGTCAGAACCTGGTTTGCGAAGACGCCTGCGAGGACCATCGGCACTACTAATACGACCAGAAACATCCGCCTTCGAGAGTCGCCCGTGACAGGCGTTTTTCCGGGCACCGAGAGATCGCCAATCAGGTTGAAAGAGAGTCGCGCGATCGCCACCGAAGAAAGAGTGAGCGAAAAAACTCCGAGAGCAGCAAGCGCCAACCATTGATGGCGAACCGCTGCGCCGATCAAAGTAAACTTGGCGATAAAGCCCGGCATCGGTGGAATTCCAACCAAGCAAAGAAGGAAAAGCACCAAACAAATACACTCGGGTACCGCACGAACGAGCATGCCTCTGAGATCAACGAGTCGGTCTGACCCCAGTTCTTCGTAAAAGAAGGACAGAACATAAAACGTTCCCATCAAGGCAAAGAGCTCAATGACCAGGTTGTAGAGGAGGGCCGCGACACCGACCTGATCCAAGACCAGGATGCCGAGCAGCATGAATCCGGTTTGAACGATCACAAGGCAGCTGACAAGTCTTTTGGCGCTGGTTTGGCGGTAAGCCAATAGAGAGCCGATCATCATCGACATACCGGCAATCAGGCCAATGATTTTTGGCCACTCGAGTGATCCCAGGATTTGCCAACGGCCTGGCTCCAGGGCGGGTTGTGCGAAAACAGAGATGAAAAAACGAGTCGCTACAGCGAAGCCCGCCGCCCGAGCTCCGACAGAAAGGAACGCGGCAGCTGGCGTTGGAGCACCTTCAAGGACGTCAGGCGTCCAAAAGTACATCGGGAAGGAGCCAACCTGAAAGCACAAGGCCAAGAGCGAGAGCATGAAGATCACCAGCATCGCCGTATGGCTGAGCGGGTGAGCTAGCAGGCTTTGGTGAATTTCATAAAGGTTCAGGCTTTGGGTGTGGCCAAACAAAAGAGCAAATCCATAAAGGAGCAGGCCCCCGGCGACGGCGCTGAAAACCATGTACTTTACGGCTGCCTCAACAGATGGCATCGATTGTTTTCCATAGCCGGCCAGAAAATAGCCCAAGATATTGAGGCATTGCAGGGCCATGAAAATCAAAAGCAAATCGGCCGAAGATGCGGCCAGGCACATGGCAAGCGTTGAAGCCAGAATGAGAGCCATGAACTCCGTGTGACGACTTTCTGGGATTTGCTTACTATGGCGCGACGCAACGACGGCAAGCGCCGCAAGGACGATGAACAGGAGCTTGAAGAAAAGCGAGAGTCCGTCGACAGAAACAGTTCCGTGGAAAATCTGGGCGGGTCCGAGTCGGTACGTGGCCAGAGTCTGGATGAACGCCGCCCCCAACCCAAACAGGGCCGAAGCTTGCACAAGGCGATGCTGCTCTCCGTGGTACGTGATCTCTGAGATCACGACGAAGGCTAGCGTCACGGCCAAAATCAGTTCAGGTAGAATCAGCAGGAATTCATTCACGGTTATTTCACCATCGCCTATTTGACCAGTGCCTATTTGACCATTGAAAGAAGAGTCACAACCGTCGGCCTGACAAGCTCGATCAGTGGCTTAGGATAAATTCCAAAGAATAGAAGGCTTGCGACCAAAGGAAGCAGGTAGAGCTTTTCGCGAATCGTAAGATCCGTAAAGGTTGCCGCTCCGTTTTGTTCAGAGTCAGCAAGGCTTCCAAGGAACACATAGCGATACATCGTAAACAAGCAGTAGGCGGCCAAAAGTCCGGAGATGCCGGCCAGAAGCGCTGCCACAGGATAAGACGAGAAGGCTCCGATGATGATCAGTGAGCTTCCGACAAATCCGCCTGAGCCCGGGAACGCAAGCAGAGAGGCGACAACGACGCCTGCCACCACTGCAACCGTCGGGGCTTGAAGAGCAATTCCATCAAACACGCGACCTCCGCTTTCGGTGCGGAAATCCGTTGTGCCAGAGCGCTCGCCCAGGAGATTTGCAAAAAGTCCAAAGCCCGCAATCGCAAGTCCAAGAGCAAGCTTTTGATAAACAGCGCCGACAAAACCTGGCGAGCTCAAAGAGCCTACGCCCAAAAGTAGGATGCCCACCTGGCTGACGCAGATGAAGGCCAAGAGCTTTCTAAGGTTTCTTTGTGTGACTGCGCAAAGAGCGCCGACGAGAAGATTGACCGTTCCCACGATCACAATTGCGGGTGCAAAGTGGAGAAGCGTTTCAGGAAAGAGGGTGCAGGTCAGGCGTTCAAAGATATAGACCGCCACCGGGACCGATGCTGCGCCAAGCGCCACGACAACCGAGAGGGGGGCCTCTTCAGCGGCATGCATGAACCATCCATGAAGTGGCCAGATCGGAGCACGGAAGGCAAGTCCGATGGAAATCAAGACAAAGGCAACCACCGGAACGGATGCTTCGTAGCCCAGGAACTCAAACATCTTTCCGTTGAGCTTTCCGCCGGCAAGGTCATGAAGCGAGAAAGTGTGCGGATCGATCGAGTAGTAAATGAGGATGAGGGCTGCAAGAAGGAATGCGTTTCCCACGCAAGCGGTGACAATCGATCGGAACGCCGCGCTTTCGCGGTCGCGCGTGCCCCAGATCCCAATGAGGAAATAAAATGGGAATGCGGTGAGGGCCCAGAAGAAAAGCTGAAGAAAAAGATCCTGCGCACAGACTGCTCCAATGAATGCGGTTTGAAGAACCAGAAACAAACCATGCATTCCGCGAACGCCGGTGCGGCGGTTCCACTCAGCAGAGATGAGGATAGGAAAGAGAATCGATATCAAAAGCACGAGCGGAGCATTCAGCCCGTCGACTGCCATGTCGTAGTGAATGGCGTAAGAGCCGATCCAGGCAAAGCTCTCGGTTGCCTGAGGATCTGCCGTTGCGGCCTGCATGGAGACCACGGTCAGGATTCCGCACAGACTTGAAAGGAGACTGGTCGCCAGCGCGACCCAGCGTCCTGCGGGACGGGATAAATGGTTCTCGCCACGAGTGGAGACATCAGGAAGAAAACCCTGAAGGACGGCCCCGACTACGGGAAGAATGATCATCAAGCTAATCAAGTAATTAAACACTCTGCCCCTCGCTTTAGCGCAGCATTCCCGCGCCAAACAAATAATGAGCCAGGATCACAAGTCCTGAACCCATTCCAAACAAAAGATACCATTGCACATCGCCGTTTTGGATGAGCTGAAGAAACTTGGCCGGAGAATCAATGCATCTGCGAACCAGATTTCTTCCATTCAATGACACCGCGGTGTCGACTCGAACGATTCCGTTGGCTGTCGAGCGGATGACTGTCGTCAACGCTTTCGGGATCCAGTTTTGCCAAACGTTCTTTTCGATCAGGGAATCTGCCTGGCTTGTTGCCCAGGTCATTCCATCGATCGTGCGCTTTGCCAGTCGATCCACTCCGTAACCTGAAACAATTACGTGGTGGATCTTGGCAGCAAAGCCATCCCCTTCAGGCTGCATCGTTTGAAGCGATGCCCAGTAAGCTGCGCCCAGAGAAAGGATCAATGCGCCAATGTAGGCGCCAAAAACTGTAGCGGTCTCTTCCACGCCAGCTGTCGGAGCTCCGAAAAGGAGTTCCATTAAGGATGGCGCGACTTTGTCCGCGCCGCCTGGGAGCGCGCCTCCCAAGATAGCGCCGTTCCAAGCAACACCCAGGGAGAGAAGAATCAGGATCGTCGGAATCACAAGCGATGACCAATGAGGCATGCTTGCCACTTTGCGACGGCTCATCATCCATCCAAGCTTCCAACCTAAGATAGAGAAGAGAGCAAGACTCGAGAGAGCAGCGGCAGCTTGAGCTGGATCATGCCAGGACTGCATGAGCCAATCGATCTGACCACCTGCTGAGACAAATCCTGCAACACCGATCGCCGCGGCGATCCCAAAAAAGCCAGCGGTCTTCGCCCAAATCACGGTTCCGCCAGCTACGGTCTCATCATTGAGTGGCGCTTCGGCGGACTGAAGCAAAGATTGGCAGCAAGTAAAGGCTGAGACTCCGAGTCCCAGGCCAACAATTAGGGCAAGGGCTGCCTGTGGAGAAGCCAGGCAGAGGATTGCGGCGGCAAGCGTTGCGCCTGAGGAGAACCAGGCTCCAAGGGATGCTTCCCACTCGGTTTGGAACATTCCCGAGATGACTGCCAAAAGAGTTGAAGCAAGGAGCATCCAGCCAAAGACAGAAAAGACCATCTGGTCGCCCAAGCTCATTTGAAGGCGAATCAGAATTCCAAATGTCGCCCAGGCAGGAAACACCTGAGCCATCGTGATCCGAATCCAAGGAGAGGTTCTTCCTGGGCTAACGGTCCAAGAGAGCAATGGGAAGGGCTGGAGTTGAACCAGAAGTCCTGCAAGCAGCAACACGGATCCCACAGTTTCGGAAAGTGATGCGCCTTGAGCAGCCGTGATCCAGTGCTGCGCTTTGGACCAAATGAGCGGCGCGCGACCTCCCGCGAGAGCACAAGCTCCCAGAATGGAGAGAATCAAACCAAAGGCGCGCTCTCTTCCAAAGCGGATCGCAAGTTCGGATTCCTCTTCAGCGTCCCAGCGAGAACCCAAGGAGAGAAAGCCCGCGAAGATCACAAGCGATAGCCCCCCAAGAGCAAGCCATGGGGTCAAGGCAAGCCAGCTCAGTGCGCATCCGGCTGCTGCAAAAGCAATCGCACTATGCGTGCGCTCGGGGCGAGGCTGACTTGGAAGAACGCGCACGCCGGCAAGAAGGAGGGCGGCAAAGATGACGCCTAAGCCCGCGAGCACAAGTCCTTGCGGGTCTTGAAGGATTCCGGCGGGAACGGCGCCTTCGCGGTCCACGGGCCAGATCCAGCCGCGAAGCCAGACATGTGCGCGCGATGCTTCTTCAACAAGTCCGTTTCCGGCAAAGATCAGTGCGCCCGCCAATACGGCCAGAAAGAGACCCACTAACCAGTCGCCGTTGCGGGGAAGCTTTCGTCCCCAAGCGAGCGTGATTACGCCGCTTAACGCAAGAAGCGCGATACTGAGAACTAAGATGAACGGTGCGCTCTGGTTTTGGATCATGGGCTCTGCTCAGTTTTTCAGCGACTTGAGGTCGCTCATTTCAATTTTGTTTTTTAGGTAAAATAAACGAATGGCCAGGGCGAATCCTGCCACAAGCTGCGCAATACCGCCCACAGCGATGAAAACGCCACCAGCGTGACCGCTCGCGCGCACAACGCCGTCTTGAATAGCGCCGGCAGAGCCGGCTTGAGTTGCGCCAGCAAAGATTCCTGCGACAACAAACATCATGGTCGCGCCCATGATCATGAGCTGAAGTCCGATCAAAAGACCCAGGAGGGTTCTTCTCATGACGACGCAAACAAGACCCATGGCTCCAATCAGGCCAGCTACGGTCATTAACATGACTCACCTCCCGATTGGGTCTCTGACTTGTTGTCGCCTGACTCTCGGTCACCAGACTCCGGACGCGCGACAACTCCGCCGCCTACCAAGATCAAAAACAAGGTGAGCGCCAGGACTTCCAGAGAGATGATGTGGTTTTCAACCATGACTCTGCCCAAAGAAGCGAGATCGTTGCCAGCAGCTGGAGCAGGGATTGGACCGCCTGGGAGATCGGCGGAGCCAAGATAAATAATCGCCGCAAAAGCCGCACCGATTGCGGTTGCAATCAATGTCGAGACAATGACTTTACGGTTGAGCATCTGACGGAGCGAGCGTTTTTCGCGTTGCTGGGATTCGTATTCGCCAAACATGACCGCAAAGAAGAAAAGCGCAATGGCAACCAGAGTCGAGATGATCCACTGAAGAACGGCAAGAGTCTCAGCGCCGACGGTAAGAAAGATGCATCCCATGGCAAGGCCTGCGATCCAGAGCGAGAGAATCGCCTGTCTCATTCCCTGAACCACCGTTGCAGTCAGAGTCGCACCTAAAGCAATTGCTGAAAAGACCCAGCTGATCATCAGTCGCTATCTCCCATTTCAGCCAGTCTGCGCATTTCGGCCCACTTAGCTTGCTGCTCCGGCGTGACTCTTCCACGGCCAAAGCTTGCGACCATTTCTGGAAGCTCATAAGCCGCGTTCTCATAACGGCGGGTGTGAGTCAGAGACACAGGCTGACAGGCTTCCACGCAAAGTCCGCAAAAAATGCACTTGGAATAATCAATGTCAAAAATGGAAACCCAGTCTTTGCCAACGTCCGTGCCGGGTTGAACTTCAATCTTGATGCATTGGGTGGGGCAAACCTTTTCGCAGGCGCCACAACCCGTGCACTTATCGATGTCATTAAAAAGAAGTCCCCGGGAGCGCGGCGGAAGATCATCCGCCGTCTTCGAGGAAATCGGATCGGGGTATTGCTCGGTGACTTCCTTTCGGAGATCTCCTGCACTCAAAAGATACGGCAGCGCCGTCATGAAAGAGCCCGACACTGAGCGAACGCCCAGCAGGATTTCCCGAAAGTAGGCTCGAATCGTCGAAAAAACAGACTGATTCACAACATCGCCCTCCACCCTGCCCACAGGGCCGCACCAATCAGAGCTCCCAGCGAGAATGGACTCAGAACCTTCCATGAGAAGTCCGTCGTTTGATCCACTCTTGCGCGTGGGTTTACTCTGGCAATCCAAATCAGAATCATCATGAGGCCGTAGGTCTTAGCCAACAGCCAGACAAGCTCAATGATCTCACGAAGCAAATGCTCGCTGCCATCGGTCACGCGCTCCACCAGCCACGACGGCAAGGTCCATGCGCCCAAGAAAAGAACGACCGTGATCTGAGACCAAAGAAAAAATCCGTAGAATCGACCCAGGCGGAACAGGCTCAGTCTTCTTCCAGAGAGATCCGAAGAGACGCCGCCATGAAGATCCATCACGGAGAGACCACCATCCATCGGCGGAACGTTCATGATGATGAGTCCGCTGGCGATGAAAACGATCATCGCGATGAATTGAAAAGGATTGGTCGTCGCAGTCCAATGAAGCGGTGATGCGCCTTGAACCTCCGCGAACGACGCCCAACGAAAGCTTCCGGAGCGGATGCCTGCGCAAAGCACACAGATCAGCGCGGGAAAAGCGCCAGCAAGGGCTTGAGCCGCAAGCCTGACTCCGCCAAACCACCCACTGACCGTGCCCTGGCTGAAACCCATGAGCATGGTGCCCAGAGCAAGAACGAGGGCGGACCAAAACGGAAGAAACGCGCTCATGTCCGTGTTGACAAGAATGGCTGCAGATCCCAGCGGCATGACGGCAACGGTTGAGTAGAGTGCCATCGTATGGACGCCAAGCCAGAGCGTTTCATGCCAGTTCCATTCGCTGGAAGGCTCTTTCTGCAAAAACTTTAGAAGATCAGCCAGTGGCTGAAGGAGTCCCCAAGGACCCGAACGATTTGGGCCAACGCGTGCCTGAAAATCCGCGCTTAACTTGCGATCCACGAATGAGACCACTGCACCGCTGGGAAGAATGACGATTGTATAAATGAAGAAGATCCCAATCGTCGCAACAATCCATAGAGGCGTTCCCGAAGGAAGGCCGATCGTGGATTTCCAGATTTCAAGGGTTTGAGCGAGCGTCATCATCGGTCAGCCTCCGCAATGCTCAGATCGAGGCTTGCAAGTAGAACAGGAAGGTCTTCGATTCTGATTCCAACCAGAACTTCCGGAAGCGCCATCAGAGCCGCAGTCGTTGGCGTATGAAATTGGATGCGAGAAGGCTTTGGTCCGCCCTCCGAGATCACATGACAAGAAATCATTCCGCGTGAGCTCTCAACGCGCGTGTAAGCTTCGCCGGATGGTACTTTGATCCGATAGTCTTCAGCGCCTGCCTCGGGGAGAATCTGGCGGTTCAAGAACGCGCCTGACGGAATTGTCTCAGCAACATGCTTGAGGATCTCAAGACTTTCCGTCATCTCAAGAAGCTTGAGGAGGAAGCGGTCGTGAGAATCACCTAAGACGCCGTCTGTTCCGCGTCCGACTGGAACGCGGAAATCGAGGCTTTTATAGCTGAGATAAGGATGCGCCTTGCGAACATCAAAGGTGACGCCTGCAGCACGCGCATTGGAGCCTGTAATTCCAAAGCGGTTCACAAGCTCAGCGGAGAGAATGCCCATCTTGGCCGTGCGCTTGAGGAACGTATTATTGAAAGTCAGAAGATCATTATATTCCTTGATCCGGATTCGAATCAGATCGCAGACCTCAAGGACTCGTTCGATAAATCCTTCGGTCACGTCCGCGCTCACGCCGCCAAATCTCAAAAAGTTAATCGAGAATCTTGCGCCGGTCAGAAGCTCAAAGAGGTCGAGAATGCGCTCTCGATCGCGCAACACGTAGTGAACAAGCGTTTCAGCGCCCACGGCCTTTGAAACATTGACCAGATAAAGCATGTGCGCGGAGAGGCGCGTCAGCTCTGACAAAATCACACGAATGCTGACCGCACGCGCAGGAACATCAATTCCAGCGATCTCCTCAACGGCCAGACAAAGCGCAAGCTCGCCGTAAATGGCGGCCTCTGGATCCAGGTGATCCGAGTAAGCAATCGATGCGTTCCAGTCGTGCTTTTCAATGGCCTTCTCAAGTCCTTTGTGGAGAAAGCCCGTTTCCACGCTGCCCGAAACGATGATCTCGCCATCCAAAACAAGGCGCAGCTTCATGGGCGCAGGAAGCGATGAGTGATAAGGGCCAATCTCCCAGCCGATGAGGTCCGTGCGAAGGCACTCAGAGCGTGAACGATGACTTTCGTTTTTTGGCGTCGGGTGCATCATTTCGCACTAGCTCCAACGGAATAGGATTTGCGCATCGGAAACTCAGAGTCATCCGCTAAGAGCGTTCGGCACGTCTCAATCGTCTCTCCGGATGCATTTTTGAACCGGATTCCAAAAAGCTGAGCAGCCTCGTTTTCCAACGGTGCAGCCATTGGCCAGACGTCGCAAACAGAGGCGAGCTCTACGGCCTCTTTTTCTGACGTAATGATAACAGAGCTTCGCATCACGAGCTGCGCCTGGGTTTCACGCGAGCGCAAAAACCAGGAGACAACCAGTGAGTCGCCCACTTCCGCTACGGAAAGATTTTCAAGCCATTGAAGCTTGAGAGTCGGCTCTTCACTCACGGCCTTTGCAAACGCGTGAACCGCTGTGGATTCGATCCAGACCGAAAGAAGATCCGATCGTCCAAAGCGGCCGGACTCAAGGACTTTGCCCGGAGCAGCCTTTTCAAGTTTTGAGAGTATCGCGTTCGCTTCCACGGATCTTCTCCTGAAGGGCAATCAGGCCGTTCATGATGGCTTCAGGGCGTGGGGGGCAGCCTGGAACGTAAACATCCACAGGGACCACTTCGTGCGCGCCTGAAAGGGTTGAGTAGGAATAGTCGGGTCCGAAAAGTCCGCCGCAGTTTGCGCACGATCCGACCGCAAGAACGTATTTAGGCGAGAGCATGGAATCATAGAGCTCGCGCAGATGAGGCGCGGCCTTTTTGGAAACCATTCCGCTGATGATTAACAAATCCGCTTGTCTTGCATCGACCTGAGGAAGGCATCCAAAGCGCTCCATGTCGTAGCGCGCCCCCATCGTGTTGAGAACTTCATCCGCGCAGCAGCCACTGCCGGTTGAGATGTACCAAAGCGATTGGGAGCGAGCCCATTTCAATGCTTTGCCAAGAGTAGAGGTGTAAAAAGAACCAGCCATCGCTTACCCATTCCCCTTAGTTTTCTGAAATGACTGCACCCAACTCAGATCACCTTTACGGGAGGAGTACAAAAGTCCAAGTCCGCAGAAAGTCGCGAGCGATACGATCGCAATCAGGCATCGAAGAAATGTTCCCCGATCCGTGGCTTGCTGAAGCATCCCTGTGCATGGAATCAAAATAAGCGCGATTGCCATCAGGATCAGGGCCGCGTTAACGCCCAGGAAAAATCGCGCATTGATCTTTCTTCTCAAGAGCTCCGCGGTGACGGCGTTTTGTACGGGCTTCTTTTGGGCTGAGGCTTTGCCGCGCTCCGCTGAGACCAAATAGGAGAAAAGGCCAAGCAAGGCAGGAACGCCGAGTGCAAGCAGCGCAGAAAGGAACACAACGTAGTAAACATCCCAGCTGCTTGGCATGACTCAATGAACGCCGCAGCGTTCCTCCTATGATGGTTTCAGGGAAGGATAAATTTTAATCTGTTTTTTTATGAATTATTAAGGTTTTGAAGCCTCGCGAAAAGGTTACTGAAGTAGAATAGGGGTGTCAAGTTTCGTGGATACTGATTATTGTTTAAGTCGAGGCGGCCTCGCCGCTACGCTTATGTTGAGACACATCGCCAGACATATCAAATGACATCTAGCGGGAGCTCCATCATCTGCCGCTCGCTCGACGAGCTTAACTCTCGACATGCAGACTCATCGAGTCACGAGCCAGTGCGCGTTCATGGAGCAACGCCATCCGCACAAGCACTTCTTGTTCTTCGTGTCATTGAAGCACGTCTTGCCCAGAGCCGACTTGATCCTATTGTCATTCTTTGTGCGGATGATGACGTTGCAAGTGAGTTTGCCGGGGATGTTGAATCTCTTGCGGCAGCGCTGGATTTACCATCGCCTTGCATCCTCCAATTTCCAACTTGGGAGCAATCTCCGTATAGCCCGATTGCTCCTTCGATCCGAACACGTTTAGCCAGAGTCGCTGCGTTAAGCACTCTAGCGAGCGGCGCTGGCGGCCGCGTTCCGGTTCTGTTCACCACGATCGCTGCCCTGAGCCAAGCTACTCTTCCACATGAAGAGTTTATTCGTTATTCGCTGAAATTGGAGACAGGTCAAAGCGTTGAGTCCCGTGAAAGACTCATTCAGCGTCTTCTTGAGGCGGGATACCTTCGTGTTGATCCCGTCGAGGATCCGGGAAACTTTGCGGTCCGAGGCGATATCATCGATGTCTATCCGCCCGATCGGGATCAGCCTTTAAGAATTGAGCTTTTCGGGGACGAGATTGAGAGGATCCGCGAGTTTGATCCAGCCACGCAAAGAACGGCGTCGCCTGAGGTACCCGATCTTCAAGTAGTCACCGTTCCTCCTGCACGCGAGGTTCTGATCAATTCCGTCACGACATCTCGCGTGCGTGAGAAAGTCAAAGCTCGCGCCGATGACCGCGGGGTTCCAAGACCCGTTCGTGATCCGGTGATGGCCTCCATTCATAGCGGAAACTATCCGGATCATAGCGACGCCTGGGCCCCCTTAGCCTACGAGAACCCGGCCACGCTGCTCGATTATCTCAATGATGGTGCAACAACGTTTTGGGTCGATGAGCTCAGCATTCTTCAAAGATGGGATGAGCATCTGGATGAGCAAAAGCGCCTCTCCAGCGAGTCCGACCACCCTGAGCTGATTTTGCCTGCGGTAGAGGAACTCTATCAATGGAGTCCTTCGGCCGAAAAGAAGGTTCGCAGCCAGAGCATCCTTTATCTGGATCGCGTTCAGCTGGCAGATCTTGAGTCTCTTCCTCAAGGAGATGAAGACAAAGAAGCCGCAGCACTCACAGGTCCCAAAGAGCCTGAAGTCTCATCGCGCCACACCGTTTTTGTTCGTGGCAATCAGGATCTTGCCAGGGGAACCAAGCACTCGTTAGGTGAGCTTGAGGCAAAGTTTAAGCTTTGGGTGAAGCAAGGGTTTAAGATCATCACTCTAGCCTCAACGCAAAGCCAGCTTGAGCGCATCCGCTATCTTTTGGAAGAGCATCAGATCACAACTCATGCCGAGGCTGCACCAGGGCGCGTGGCTCTTAAGATCGGAAGCTTGTCTGCCGGGTTTCGTTGGCCCGCCGAAGGTCTTGTCATCCTGGTTGAAGACGAGATCCTGGGAGCAAAACATAAAAAGAAGCAGCGCCGGGCAAGCACCGCACAAAGCGGATCGGCCGCAAAGGACTGGTCGGGTCTTCAGGCACTTTCTGATCTTGCAGTAGGTGATGCCATTGTTCACCTGGACCATGGCATTGGAAAGTATCAGGGGCTTGTGCGCTTGAGCCTCTCGGGCGCACCGAGTGACTTCCTTCAACTCGAGTACGCCAACAAAGATAAGCTTTATCTTCCTGTTTATCGCCTGAACGTCATTCAAAAGTACTCGGGCGGGGCAGACGCCGTCAGTTTGGATCGACTGGGAAGTCAGACCTTTGCCCGGACAAAAGAGAAGGTTCGCGATGCCGTTCGGAAAATCGCAATCGATCTCGTCAAACTTTACGCCGAAAGAAAAATCAGGCCGGGACACGTCTTTTCGGGTCGCGACTCGCTTTTTCAGGAATTTGAAGCGCGCTTTCCGTTTGATGAGACCCCGGATCAGCTCAAGGCCATTGATCAGGTTCTGGATGACATGCAATCCGGTCGCGTGATGGATCGCCTGATCTGCGGTGATGTGGGCTATGGAAAGACTGAAGTCGCCATTCGCGCAGCCTTCCGAGCCGTTTCAGATGGAAAACAAGTTGTCGTCCTGGTTCCCACCACGGTTTTGGCTTTTCAACATGAGCAGAACTTCAAAGCTCGGATGAAAGATTATCCAATCAATATTGAATCCGTCTCGCGCTTCAAAACAGCGAAAGAACAAAAGACCATTCTTGAGGGCGTCGCCAAAGGCAAGATCGACATCATCATCGGCACCCACAGGCTTTTGTCCAAGGACGTCTCCTTTAATGATCTGGGACTCGTGATCGTGGACGAGGAGCATCGCTTTGGCGTGGAACATAAAGAGCGCCTCAAAACCCTTAGAACCAATATCCATGTCGTCACATTGACGGCGACTCCAATTCCACGCACGCTTCACATGGCGCTCTCTGGACTTCGTGACATCAGCCTGATTAATACGCCTCCTGTGGACCGTCTCCCGATTCGCACCTATGTCTCAAAACTTGATGATGCCTTGGTTCAAAAGGCGATCAACTATGAGCTCAATCGTGGCGGCCAGGTCTTTGTTCTTCATAACCGGGTTCAATCCATTCATGAGCTGGCAAAGCGAATCAAAGAGCTCGTGCCTACGGCAAATATTGGAGTGGGTCATGGTCAGATGGGCGAGGGCGAGCTTGAAAAGACCATGCTCGATTTCTACCAGAAGCGGACCAATGTTCTGGTCAGTACAACCATCATTGAATCCGGCCTCGACGTCCCATCGGCCAATACCATCATTATCAATCGCGCCGACTCCCTGGGGCTTGCTCAGCTTTATCAGATTCGCGGACGAGTCGGGCGCGGACAGCAGCGCGCTTATGCTTACCTTCTGATCCCTGCCGAGGGGGCAGTGACTGAGGATGCAAAACGACGTCTTGAGGTCATTCAGCGCTTCGTTGAGCTTGGAAGTGGCTTTAGCATTGCCTCCCATGACTTGGAGATTCGCGGAGGGGGAGACCTTCTGGGTCCGCAGCAATCCGGGCATATTGCTGCCGTGGGCTTTGACCTTTATACAGAGATTCTTGAAGAAGCCATTCAAGAGATTGAGGGTTCCCCACAAACAGCGCAGACTCAGACCCGTCGCGAGCCTGAGATCAAACTGCCATTTGCTGCCTTCTTGGGAGAGGAATACGTTCCTGACATCCATCAGCGCCTCTCCTTATATAGGCGGTTTTCTGCAACGACTCAGGAAGGTGAGCTCGATGCCCTGGAAGAGGAACTCAGGGATCGGTTTGGCCCGCTTCCACCGGAGGCTCAAAACCTGCTTTGGATGATCCGACTCAAACAGCTTCTGGTTCGTAGCGGTATTGATAGCCTAACCGCTGGGCCTGAAAAAGTATCGATGATCATCGGCTCGGGCAGCGCCGTTGATCCGGTAAAAGCAATCTCGGTTGTGGCTGGCGATCGCACGCGCTATCAGCTCACGCCGGACCCGTCCGGGCCAGGACATACCAAGCTTGTTGCCAAGGTCCCAACAGGCACACTGCGGGACCTCTATTTTGCCATCGAGTCGCTTTTGAAAAAACTGACCGGCATGGCCGCCTGATTTGTCGAGGCGGCCATGCCGCTACGCCTATACCTATGATGCTCAACTGGGCAAAATCGGTCGCGGCGGCGACCTTTTGACTGTCACAGACTCAAGGTCACTTTGCGCGAGTGCTGGTTGCATTTGCCAAGTTTAAAAAAGCTGCTACGCTTTAAGGATACGTGAGGAAAAGTTTATGAAACGCGCACAATGCTATGTGACTCTTTTTGGCTTGTTGGGGGGCTTGATCGCCGCCGGCACCTCTGTTGCCGCCACCGAAGTCGCTAAAGTCAACGGCAAGTCTATTACACTTGAAGAACTCAATAAGAAATATCAACAGAGCCTTCAATTCTACCAGCCAAAGACGCCGACCAAAAAAGGCCTCTTGGATGACTTAGTCAAGCGCGAGCTTGGAATTCAGGAAGCCAAGAAGCTTGGTCTTGATAAGGACCCGGAAGTCATTGAAGCGATGAACACCGTTCTGTTCAATGCTCTGGTTACCAAGAAGCTCTCCAAAGAATTCGAAGAGATCAACGTCTCTGATTCTGATGCGAAGGATTACTATTCAAAGAATCCTGAGATCCGTACCAGCCACATCTTCGTAGCCGCTCCATTCAACAGCACGCCTGACGAAGACAAAAAGGCACGGGCACGCATCCAAAAGATTTACGACGAGCATATTCGTAACGGAAAAGAGAACTTTGCCGAAGTGGCTCAGCGCTTTTCCGAAGGCGCCGCAGCCCCCATGGGTGGCGACGTCGATTACAAGATGCGCGGCATGATTGATCCTGCTTACTACGATGCCGCACTTGCTCTGCGCTCCCCAGGTCGGGTCAGCGGACTTGTTCGCTCCCAAGCCGGATATCATATCATCAAGCTCACGGCCGTGAAGAGCTGGGATGACGTGGATCACGCAGCCGTAAAGCGTCTGGTGATCGAAGAGCGCCAACGCCATGCTTTCGACAAGTTGATGAATCAGCTCCGCTCGAACGCAAAGGTGATGGTCCATAACGAGCTCGTTAAAGAATAACTGACTCTAACCAGTCGGATTCCTGTTTAAGGCGCGTGGTGATTTTTCACCCCGCGCCTTTTGTTTTTTTAAGCGTAGCGGCGGGGCCGCCTCGACTTAACGCTTCGCCCCAGGGCCCCGTATGTCCAGTGGACAGTCGAGCACAGGATGTGCGAGAAGGTATAGGTGATGACTTCTACCTCAAAATGGCTGTTAGCCTCGGTTTTCGCACTGATTTTGTCTCAATCGTCATATTCGATCATCGGCACGGCGTTCGCCGAGCCGGTCATTATTGATCGCCTTGAGGCAGCGGTGAATTCTCAGCTCGTTCTTCTCTCAGACGTTGAGGAATTCAGAAAGACGCTCAAACTCAGAAGCCAGCTTGACCCGATTTTCGCAGGAACAGCCATTGCGCAAAAAGGCGCGTCCGCTTCGACCGAAGAAATCGTCAATTTTCTCATCGATGAAAAGCTCATCGCTCAAGCTTTCCCAGTGGGTGACACTGAGGTTGAGCAGGAGATCAACTCCATTCAATCCAATAA
This sequence comes from Bdellovibrionia bacterium, assembly GCA_045805065.1. Taxonomy (GTDB): domain Bacteria; phylum Bdellovibrionota; class UBA1018; order UBA1018; family UBA1018; genus CAZCBS01. Next base: position 15,592 of record JBJMMA010000008.1, read on the forward strand.
CCACATCGATCGCGGTCAGCTTCGTGCAGCCCTTGCCGAACAAGGATTCACCTTTGATGAATACTTTGAACTGATTCGCGTGAGCGCCAGTAAGCGCAACCTGATTGACCGCGATATCCGAACCAAAGTTTCGATCTCGGATGAGGACGTGAAGAATTACTTCTTCTCTCACTATCCTGCAGGCGATCAGGGAAATCGCTCATATACGCTTCGCCTGATTTTCATCTCTCCAAAAACCTACAAGACACCTGAAGCCACTCGTGAGGCGGCTCAAAACGCTCTGAATGCAGTAAAGGGTGGTGAGGCCTTCGAAGA
>JBJMMA010000009.1:0-7729 GCA_045805065.1 Bdellovibrionia bacterium
CTCAGGAGCACTCTAATGACTGGCTGGATTCATGATTTGAATCTTTTGGATCAATGCGTTCTGATGTTTTCGATTCCATTGATCGTTCTTTATTTTATCTTTGGTCTGGATGACTTTTTTGTCGATTTTCTGGCCTGGGCGCTCGAGTGTCGTCCTTCCGGTCTCGATCGCGAGGAGCTCCGAGAGATCTTGAGCGCTGATGAGAAGAAAATTGCGATTCTTGTCGCGTCCTGGAAAGAGAGCGGTGTCCTCCGAAAAATGGTGCGCGGAAATTCTCGCACCATTCGCTACCGAAACTATGATTTTATCTTGGGAGTTTATCCAAATGATCCTGACACTCTCGAGGAAGCTCAGGAACTCGCCAAACAACATCCGAACGTTCGAGTGGTCGTGAACTCGCTTGCTGGGCCCACCTCCAAAGGACAGATGCTCAATGAGATGATCCGAGCGGCTGAAGGTTATGACGGCTATCTCATTCATGATAGCGAGGACATTATCCATCGCTATGCGCTGCCACTGGTGAACTGGCAATTAAACACCGCCGACTTCATTCAAATCCCAATTTTCTCGCTTCCAGTCGAAAAGACGGAGTTTGTCGCCGGGACCTACATTGATGAGTTCAGTGAGTATCACACGAAAGACATTCTGCTTCGTCACAAGCTTGGAGTCCCGATTCCTTCAGCAGGCGTTGGAACAGCTCTCTCGTCTCGACTCGTGGCAGTCTATCTCGATGCGCAAGATGGAAATCTCCTGAATGAAAAGAGCCTGACGGAAGACTACGAGCTCGGTGTTTCAACATCGAGATACGATCTGGTCTCAGCCTTTGCGTGTCATTACTTTCAAAACGAAAAGAATGAAGTCGAATACATCGCGACTCGCGAGTATTTTCCAAAGTCATTCTCGCGCTCCATTCGTCAAAAGACACGATGGACCGTGGGCATTGCGTTCCAGGGCTATAAGAACCTGGGCTGGCACGGCGGACTTTTTGAGCGCTACTTTTTGTACCGAGATCGCAAGGGGCCTTATACGCATCTTCTGGTGGCATCGGGCTGGGTTTTCTTTTTTTACTGCGCCTATCGAGGTCTGAGTCAGCCAGCGTTTGCTCAGGCGCTGTCAGATTCGCCGCTTCTTTACTTTGGATTTGCGTTCAACGCGTTCTTCATGCTCAACCGAATCCTGCAGCGAATGTACTGCGTTTCGCAGGTGTATGGGTTCTCGATGGCCCTTGTTGGAATTGTCAGACTACCGATCGTCAATCTCATCAATGCCGTCGCAGGCTTTCAAGCCATTCAGCAATATGCCCGAAGCCGTGTCTTTGGATTCACGCTCACCTGGGTCAAAACCGACCATGAGATGCCCGTGGGATTTGGGGTTGAGCTTGAAACTGAGGTCAGTGGACTTGTGGTTGCGAGCGAAGCTTCTGCTGCTTCAGAAGAATCGAAAACTGCTTAAGAGGGTGTCTACTTTTTAGACACCTCAGCCTTGTTATCTCTATTTTAGGGGAGTCTGGCACCCCAAAAGCGCGGCATTATTCCTGCTCTCTATAACGGTGAAATCAACGTTATTGGAGAGAGGAAGCCTGGGTATGTCACGTAACATCCTGAAAAAGAGCGTGTTGTTTTCCCTGATCGTTCTGGGAGTCAGTCACCTGAGCTACGCTCAAGGCGACGATTTTGAGCGCTCTGAATCGAAGTGTGACGTTCGTGACATTTGTATCGGAGACAAGGTCGATACCAAAGACATTAAAGGCGGCGTCGTGGCGGAACACGATGACTTAGGTCGCATCATCATTGCTTATTATGATCCTGCGAAAAAAACGAAAGCCTTCGCCGCAGTCTTTAGTGAGGACATTACCTCAAAGAAACATCCGGCTGATTTCAAGGATTGGTTTAAGGACGAAAGCCATCGGTTTGTTTATGGAAAAATCGAAGCATCCAGTAAGAGCATCTTTGCCAAGGATTATGAAGCTTGCGGAATGAACCTGCCCAAGGGCACTGCCATTCGGCCTGACAATAGTGCGTATCAATCGCTCTTAGAGGCAGCGGATCAGTACTGCATCGTAAACAAGCTCCATCACTGCCGACTCACTGTGAAAGGCAAGCGCGTGGACAAAGTGAAAGAAGGCCACGTCTTCAAAATGACCAAAGGCTACCAATGTACTCTTGATGCTACAGTCTATGGACTTGAAGAAAAGCCAGCTCCCGGTTCGCGCCCTATCAATGATTCTACTGGCCAGACCGAAGCGACTGAAAGCTCAGGACCGCAAAGCGGCGCTGGCTCTGCATACTAAGGTAGACACTCTAAAATTCAAAGAAGTCGACATTGATGCAGTAAAGCGAATCAGGAGTGTCCGTGTCGGCAAATGAACATGCATTTTCAATTGCTTGAACTAAAATCTCACGAATGCGCTCAGCATCGCTTCTTGAAATTGACATCGGGGAAGTAAACGCAAGTTCTTGTGCGGAAATCGATGGATGTTTCTCCATGGCTTTGATTCGCCAATTCGAGTGAAGTCTCGCGACGATTGGAGAGGTTGACTCGAGATGAGTGGATTTCGGTCCGATCTGTATGCTTCCACTTTTCTCGACGCAGAGACCGTTTTTCAATAGAAACTGAATCGCTTCGTTGATCTTGCTGCGAGGCAAATTGAATCTTTGCGCGATCGAATCGACGTTGTGAATGCCTGGAAGCGAGCAATAAAGGCGAATCGCACTGTAGTACCAGTTCGAGTAAAAGAGTGCTTTTTCGGCGTCAGAAAGCTTGTGCTCTCCGGGAACGCGCTCTGAAAGCTCGCGTGATTTTTCCAGCAGTAGCTTTCTCTTTTTTTGAAAGAACTCTTGAAGGGACTTACTCCCTGCTTTGGCTTCTTGAAGAAGGAGCAGAAAGTACTCCGACTCAAGTTCAGACATCCCAAAATATCGGCATAGTTCGAGGCCTTGTTCGAGAGTAAGATGATCGTCGCCACGAAATACATGACTCAAACGCGTGCTATGCATCCTTAAATGCTGAGCGATCTTCTGGGTCTCGCCCCGTCCACCTTTGGGCATTCCAGAGATCCGTTTCTCGACATATTTTTTGTAATCGTCAAACTCGAAAATCATATATTCACCTGATTTCAGACACTTATATCATAGTGCTATTTTTAGCACTATTATTAGATATTACTGATTAAAATGATCTGTTTTCATCGGAAAGAGTGCTATAAAACGCCCTCCAACACCTCAACAAAAGGGGTGAGGAGGATTGAAGACGAATGAAAGCGCTACTCAAAGTATCCAATAGTTTGCTGGCACTCGTGACTCTTGGAATGGTTCTTCAACCCATTGCTGCGCTCGCGGCTAGGGACAGTGGCGGGGGCAACGGAGAGAAACTCAAAGTTTTCATCGTTGCGCAACGAGCATTGAATTCATTACGCGCTCATCAGGATGAATTTCCTGAAGTGCGAGCCGACGACTTCAAGGCTGCACTTGAAAGCACGAAAATCAGTTTCACTGATGCTTCTCTCATCTTAGGTGGGCAAGCTGTCGATGCGATCAATACGCCTCAGGATAAGACGATCATGATTCAAAGAGCCGGTTGGCGAAAAATGAGAGTACAGCCTACGGTTCAGGTTTCATTTATTGCTCATGAAATTTTGAGCCTCATGCAGGTCGAAAAGACCGATGACTACAGAGTGAGCTCAAAGCTTGCGAGTTTTGTCGTGAGCGAGCCTGAGCCTGTTTTCAAATGGAGTTGTGCCGCAATTTCTATGGAGCGAGGAAATCCAAACTCATATGAGGATGTGATTGGTGAAGGCGAAAGCGCCGCTGAGGCGTGGCAAGACCTTTTGGACTCAAGAAGGATTTATGGAATTCTCGTAAAATCCCTGCCTGTCGCTCATTCTCCAGCGATTCAAGTCAATATGGCAGATGCTTGCGTGAAAAACTGAATGATAGGGAACTGCAATATGAAGTACTTAAACTTGATGATGGTATTGGCTGTGTCTCTGTTGATTCACGCGACACATTCATTTGCGGATGAAAATAAGGCTGCTCCGTTTATCTGTGTACTTAAGGCGTTTGGAGATGCACCGATCTTTGGCGTTGACCCACTTCCGATCCAGAGGTTCGAATCTAAAGCCATGTCTACGTCGGGCACTGCTCAGGAGTGGTTTTTCAATTTTAATGATCAATACTTCGCGCTCGTGATGATGTATGCGCAAAATACCTCATTTACTGCTACGCTCGCTGCAGACGCAACGGAGACGCGGCCATTGGTAAGATCAACTATTCGCTTACCTCGATTGAACGGTTCAACCTCAATCGATCTCGATGTTCCAAACGGCCTTAAGGGTAACCCTTACGTTCAGCGTCTACGATTGACCTGCTATGACTCCGAGACTTCTGCAGTACTCAAAGCAAAAGGCTATTTGGAGTTCAAAGAGAAAAATTACTGAATCGTAAGGGAATTGATCTTATCGCCCACTTTGATTTTGCGGGCAGCATCCATTCCTTCAATAACCTGACCAAAGACCGTGTAGTTATGATCCAGGCGAGGCTGCGCGCTCAGTGTGATGTAAAACTGAGAATCCGCGGAATCAGGGTTAGATGGCGCGCGAGCCATGGCAACAGCGCCTTCGATGTGACGGCGGTTGTTGAACTCGGCCTTGAGCTGCTGGCCTGATCCACCGTTTCCAGATCCCGTCGGATCGCCAGTTTGAACAATGAAGTTATCGATGGCGCGGTGGAAAGTCAGGCCGTTATAGAAACCCTTTTGCGCAAGGTCGACAAAGCGCTCGACCGTGTGGGGCGCATCTTGTGGGTAGAACTTGAATTTGATCACGCCTTGAGTGGTGTTCATGACCACGGTGGCTTTGGATAATCCGTTCGCATCAACCGTAAGGTCTGCCTTTCCACTGGCCACAGCCGGAGCCGGAGCCGGAGCCGGAGCAACGGCAGATGGCGAAACCAGAGGGACTGGAGAACCGGAAACGAGGGGTGAGGGCGCAGGTACTAGAGAAGCCGCCGGCATGGCTTCGGTCGCGTTGGTGAGTGGAAGCTGCTGAGTGGTTTCGTTAGTTCCGCGAAGCCAGGAGAGTGCTCCGATCGCAATCAGTACAATGATGAGAAGCCCAAAGAGAGCAGGAAGCCATTTTTGAAAGCGGTTCATAGGTTAGCCTATTTCTTATTCAGGTATCTTATTCGGGTATCTTGTTCAGGTATCTGATTCACTTGCAGGATTCTTATAAAACAGCGAATATGGCTGGCAAGTCCGTATGTCACAACTGAATTCTTCAAAAATGGCCTTCTTTGATCATCTCGATGAGCTTCGCGCGAGGTTCATGCGCGGCCTTTGGGCGTTCATGGGGGGATTCGTTGTCTGTTATCTGGTCTCGGATCAGCTGCTGATGGTTTTGAAAAAGCCTCTTTTTGACGCACTCCCGCCGGATCAGCAAAAGCTTTATTTTACGGGTCTTTTTGAGAACTTCATGACCCATTTGAAGATCTCAGGTTATGCGTCGCTTTTCTTTCTCTCGCCTTACTTCTTTTACGAGCTTTGGGGCTTTATTGCGCCAGGGCTCTATCCTAAGGAAAGAAAGCTCGTTGTGCCGTTCATCTCGGCTGCGACGTTCTTTTTTATCGCCGGCGCCTGCTTTGCTTATTTTGTCCTTATGCCGGTCGGCTTTAAGTATTTCATTCAGTACGGCGGTCCGACGGACGTTCCATTGCTCACGATGGATTCTTATTACAGTACTTGCCTGAAGCTTCTTTTGCTCTTTGGCGTGGCGTTTGAGCTTCCGGTTTTGATCGTGCTCTTTGGATACTTGGGTCTGGTCGATGCGCCGCTTCTTCGTAAGCAGCGCAAGTCCGCCATCATCGGAATCACGGTTGTGTCAGCTCTCTTTGCGCCACCTGATGCGGTCTCGATGCTCATCTTGGGCGCGCCACTCATTGCGATGTATGAAGCAGCGATTTGGGTCGTTCAATGGCTCGGCGTTCGTCGTCCTCCAGAAGCAGTTGCCGCGGATGATGGAAAGCCACCGAATCCTTTTGAAGGTCGCTCACGTTAACTTTTAGCGAAAAATCTTGGCAAGAAACTGAAGCACGCAATTCCGTGTCGGGGGAGTAGTTCGCACGGACTCGCCTCGGGCAAACGCCGCTTTGAGGTTTTCTACTGTGGGATCCTGGTTCTCAGCAAGACGTCGCAGCTCGGGATGCTCCTTCCAATGAGGCTTGGCGAGAACGACTTCCATGGTGTCACTTTTGACAGTTCCTTTTTTCAAAAGCCGTTCAATCCACTCGGGGTGATCTTTCCAATGGGGTCGGTCAAGTACATAGTGAGCGATCCAAAGGTCCCAATCTCCCCTTCGCAGGATTTTCTCAACCCACTGAGAAGCCTGAGGATAATCTTTCGAGTGAGGCTGGGAAAGAACGTGCTCGGCGATCGCGAAGTCTAACGCTTTGTGATTCAAAACTTCTTCAACCCACTCAGGATGATTCTTCCAGTGAGGCTGGGAGAGAACATGATCGATGATCTCAAAATGTAACTTTCTTTTTTTCAAAAGCTGCTCAACCCACTCAGGATGATTCTTCCAATGAGGTTGAGAAAGTGCGTACCGAACGATCAATTTGTCCGCCGTGCCCTTGTTTAAAACTGCAGTGACAATCTCAGGGTGCTTTGCAGAAGTCGGTAGTGAGAACCACTCAGACAATACAGGGGATTCTTCGAGATTTCTTGAGTTTTGGACTTCCGATTGGATGATTTTCAAAATTTCCTGGAATTCCTCATCGCTGATTGCTTGAAGTTTGGCATCAATTCGCCTTCTCAGTTTTTCTAGAATTCCACGATCACTGCTTTTGAGTTGGCTTTCAGAACTTGAGAGCATCTGAAAGTACTCGAGAGGCCCGATGTCGAGGCTTTCTGGAATGACTTTGAGTGCGGTTTTGTTTTTTACAACGACGAAATCGTGCTCGGGGACGTACGAAAAATCATGTCCTTCACGGGCGTTCGGATCCAAATGAAAGCGGATCGTGAGTCCCGTGCCGCGCGCGCCTTCTTTTCCGGTTTTTGTATAAAAGCCGTCACCATAGGCGGCAGATTCCTCTGAAGCGTCGTTCCGGGAGATCAAGACGTTTGGGTCTCCGGTATGTGCGCGCGTGATGCTTTCATAAGCCAGGAAAGTTTTGGTTTCGTGAGCCACGATATCCAGTCCCAGCTCCTTGGCGGTTTTTCCAGTACCTTGACCGAGCGCGTGTGAGCGAAGAGGTTCCTTGTTCATCCACCAGGCGAGAGATTCGGTCAGACTGACGTCACCTTTGATGGATTGAAGTTTCTCTCTCAAGCCGAGTTGTTCGAGAGTGTTTTTAGCGTACTCGATGTTGACTGCGTTTTGAATGAGTTTTTTGCCGTTCTTTTCGATCCATTTTGCGACGTAGTCGTTTTTTGCGGTTTCCTTGGGATCAAACTCTTGAATGACTTTTTTGATCTGCTCCAGATCTTCGGGTCTGATCTTGAGTTCGTATTGGAAGGCTTTGGTGAGAAAGCGGATCGCAGATAGTATGGGAGGGTTTCTTCCTTCTTTGGCAAATTTCGTGGTGCCGTGAAGAGGAGAGAAATAGTAGTGTAACATCTCGTCGTGGACGTCTTTTAGGAAGTAGGGCTCCTTGGAATTCCAATCTCTCACGTCACGGACTACGTGCTCTCCGTTTTTGGGCATGGTGATCTCGATAAGCCCTGTCGAATTCGAATC
>JBJMMA010000010.1:0-29409 GCA_045805065.1 Bdellovibrionia bacterium
CTGAATGTCGCCGCTTATCAGGCACGTATCCAGGATTTAGAAAAGCAGCTCTCTGATATACTTTCCCAGCCGCCCGAGAAGAAGAAATAGCGGCCCATAAAATAAAAATCGGTCAGAGCGGGCACTGACGTTTGGGGGGCAGTGCGCTCTGACCGATTTTAATCACTCGAAGATGACCGAACCGAAGCGCGGTCACACCCGAGAAATGCATCCGATATGCCACTCAAGACGAGCGGCCCAGAATTTAACCGGACTTTAGTTGGACTTATTCGAGACCATAGCGACGGCGTTTGCGCCAAAGCGTGCTGAGGTTGATTCCCAGCGTGCTTGCCGCTTCTTCAAGCGTGGCAGCCGTGCTGAGCACATGTTGAATGTGCTGCTTTTCAAGCTCTTCTAAGCTGACATCACTTGGAGTCATCGCGCTCATCTGCCCAGCCGTCAGTGCATGCAGTCCATGCAGCCCATGTAGCCCATCGCCAGGCTGTCCAGCATGCTCAAGCACGCGGTCTGGAAGATCTTCAACCGTGACCATTTCACCAGCACATAGAATGGCTGCGCGCTCAAGAGCGTTCTTGAGCTCACGGATGTTACCAGGCCATCCGTAAGCGAGAATCGCCTTCTTAGCGCCATCACTCAATGGACGAGATTTGCGGCCAGTTGCCACGAATGAACGAGTGAGAAGCTGCTCAGCCAATGTCAGAATGTCTTCTGGACGCTGGCGGAGAGATGGCATGTGAAGCTCAATCACGTTCAAGCGGAAGTACAAGTCTTCGCGGAAACGACCTTCCCTCACCTCGCGCTCCAGATCCTTGTTCGTGGCAGCGATAATACGAACATCCACGCGGATGGTCTTAGTGTCACCGACGCGCTCAAACTCGCGCTCCTGCAAGAAGCGCAAAAGTTTCGTCTGAAGGCTTGGAGAGATTTCGCCGATTTCGTCCAGGAACACCGTGCCGGTATCAGCCACTTGGAGGCGGCCCATCTTATCCTTCACAGCGCCCGTAAACGATCCACGGACGTGACCGAAGAGCTCGCTCTCCAGCAAGTTCTCAGACAACGTCGCGCAGTTCACGACAGCGAACGGACCCTTGGCGCGCGCGCTACCATCGTGGATCAGCTTAGCAAGCAAAGTCTTACCGGTACCGCTCTCACCCGTGATGAGAATCGTGGAATCGGTCACTGCAACTTTCCTTGCAGTATCCAAAACTTTTTGCATGCGGCCGTTTTCGGTTTGAATCGATGAAGGCTCAGAAAGAGCATCCACCTGATCGCGCAGCTTGGTGTTCTCTTCACGCAAGCGGCGGAACTCTTCGATACGCTCAACCAAATGCTCGAGCTGTTCAGGCGTAAACGGCTTAACGAGATAATCGTAAGCGCCGTTCTTCATCGCAGAAACAGCCGTATCAATGGTTGCAAAGGCGGTCATGATCACGACAGTCACGGTTGGGAAATACTCACGTGCCTTGCCAAGAAGATCCAGGCCGCTCATGCCATCCATACGGAGGTCAGTGAGCAGGATTTCCGGGATGTTCCGTCGCATAAGCGATAGAGCCATTTCGCCGCTATCCGCAACTTCCACCTGATGTCCGGCAGCTTTCATCGCCGCCTCAATCGTGCTGCAAATACTCTTTTCGTCATCAACCACAAGCAGACGCGCCACTCGAAGCTCCTTTCTTCACTAGAGACATTGAAACTTCCTGAACTGAGTCTACAGCCACCGGCTCCGGTGCTTCGGCTGGAGACTTTAAACCGAGAGATTCATTAGATTTGGATGGGGATTGGGATTGCGAAGCCTCACTCTTAGGCAAGGACTCGCTCATTTTACGTTTGATTGGAAGGGTGAAACCGAACTCGGCTCCCTGTCCAGGCTCGCTCGATACCCAGATGCGTCCCCCGTGAGCTGTTACGATTTCACGGGCAATAGAAAGTCCTGCGCCAGTACTGCCAGAACGGGCTACTCGGATATCATAGAAAGATGAGAACTTATCGAAAATCTTGCTCTGACGTTTGAGTTCGATTCCAGGTCCAGAATCCTTGACCCGAACCTCAACCCACTCGTCGCTCGAATGAATCAAGCGTGCTTCAACAGCACCGCCTCGAGGCGTATGCCGAAGGGCATTGGTCAATAGGTTCGAAATCGCCCAAGCGACCTTGGATGGATCCATCGAGATCATCAGATTCTTAACGATGCGCTCGTTCTCGTCTTTGCCCTGAGCCGCAAAAGTCAGCGTGATATCGCGTTGACGAGCTTGAACTTGGAAAGATTGCACTGAGTTCTTCAGCAGCTTGACCAGATCAATGTTCTGGAACTCAAGCTTCTGGATCATGAGATCGAAGCGAGAGATCGTCAGCAAATCATCGAGCAGGCGACGCAAACGATCCACATCCTCAACGCAGGTCAAAATCAGATTGCGATGAGTCGGATTTGGAATCTCCTGAATCATCTTGCTCAAAAGACGAGTCGCCATCGTGAGACTGGTCACAGGCGTTTTGATCTCATGAGAAAGAGTGGCCAGAAAGTGGCCCTTGGCCTCTTGGCTTTCGCGAACCAGGGTCACGTCTTGAGCAACGACGATCGTATTGGCCTGGAAGCGATCCAGGATCTGCTCAAGCGGGCCTTTCACCGAATGCTCGATCTGCTCAATGAGGTCGTAGGAAATCGGATAGGCCTGAATCAGGTAGTAAGACTTGCGATCGCGCTCTTCAACTTCCATCTCAACTGGCATCGTCTGAGTAATGGAAGCCAGGATGGCTCGCGCGCACCGATTGCTGCGATCATCTTCTGGGTCAGAGAGGCCAGACTCTGATTGAGACTGTACATGAGAAGGAGCTTCAGCCAAAGAGCGCAGGCTCATTCCTACAGGAGCCATTCCCACATTGCTGATGGCCCCGCTTTGAGGTCCAACGTTCTTCCCTCCCCGATTGGACTCCAACATGCGTTGGGCAATGGGGTTCACGTAAAGGATTTCGTCTCCCCGAAGAAGGAAAATCCCGTCCGTAATCGACGCCGCAATAATATCCGCGCGACGCTTCTCAATCAGAAGACGTCGAACATTCAGAGCGCGATAACCACGAAGTCTTTGAAGAAGCTGCTCAAAGCTTTTCGCAACCAGGGCCGTTTCAGGAGCTTGAGACTCAAGCTGCGGTAATTCGCCTGGCAGATCATCTTCCACGTTCACTCGGTCCAGGAAATTGACCAGTGAGTTCAGTGGGCGCGTCACCACGGCAAAAATGAGCCATCCTGCCACGACGCAAAGAAGGATAAAGATGGCCAAGAAGTAAAGCGCCGTACGACTCGCGTTTTCCTGCGAAAGATTGATCTCATGCAGGGTTTTAAAGGTCGAGTTGGCGTTGAGCTCGATGAGGCCGTTTACGGTGTTGGCGACATCTTGATAGTAAGTGCGTAATAATGCACGGCTTTGATCCGTTCCACGAATTGGATCTGCGCCAGAAAGAGCATGAATATAGGTTTGAAACCGAATGTCCAGGCGACTCAGCATGTCCTGGGCTTCGTGGGAGTCTTTGAACTCACCCGCGTAATTCTGCATCAGTTCGCGGAATCGGCGAACTTCCCAAGTCGTGGCTTCGCCTAAGCGCGCACGCTGATCAATCTCTGAAAGCCCATCCAGAAGCTCACTTCCCAACAAAGTTTGCCTGCGGGAGGCATCAGCCACCTGGGCATTTCGGATGGAAGTTTGATTCTGCTTGATGACTAAATAGAGAGTTCCGGACGCGATGAGGCACACGAGTGCCGCGAAAACCAAAAAGACACGTCTCTTCAACGAGAAACTTTGGCTTCCAAAAAGATTTTGCGCTGACCTTCTTAAAGAAGAAGGAAAGGAAAATGTCCCCATGCGTTCGCCCCCCTCAAACGAAAGTGGTCCTTTACCTAGCTGGCGAGCTAACGCAAATGCTATACCGAAGTGACTTCTTTTGATTTCAGGCACTTAACAAATCGCGTGAACCTCAGGCAGACCACTTCTTGCAAATTGCACGTTTCAAGTTGCAAGAAATCGCCATTCAACGCGAATCCCCCAAAGCCATTTCGGCACTAAACTACCCCAAAATCTCATGACAAAGATCTATTCCTAAATCCCCAATCAAGGACCTTGCTCCTCAAAACTCCTGATCCCGTAAGTCGGAATCATCGGAGCCCGAAGATCAGCGAGTCGCGATATGAGGACTCCGAGTCCGCGCGTTCTGCCTTTCTTCGAAGGTCTGGCAATTCGCACATAACCGGGCTTCTGGCAAGACCATCAAGCGCCGTGGTGGAATATCTTCCCCACAGTCCTCGCAGACTCCAAAACTACCGGTGGACATCTTCGAAAGGGCTCTTTCGATGGCCAGAAGCTCGCGGCGCTCTTGCTCTGCAAGAGAAGCATCACGGCCCAGCTGTTCCAGCGTTTGGGCGATATCAATGATTTCAGCCTGCGGAGTATTGAGGTGGTCCATCATATTGATGTCATACTCCGAGTTCTGTCCGATTTTCTTCCAGCGTGTGAGCAGATTGTCGCGGATTTGCTCCAGCATCTTCCCGTCCATAGTTCCCATAACCTCGCATCCTCCTGCCTTGTTGTTCTGTCTTAGTTGCCCATCAGTTGTTGCTCGAGAAGCCCCGCAAGTTCCGGCCAGAAATGCGAATTCCAGGCCAGGGGATTGCTTCGCCCCGGGTCAGACCGATGAGTCAAATAGGTCAAGAGGAGAGATGGTGAGAACTAACTAGGGAACTGATGAGACTAAAGCGTGCGATCGCAAGCCGCGGCGAAAGCCTGTAAATAGCGGCTCGATAGAGGGCGTTTCATCCGTTGAGCCATCTCCAAGCTCGTTTTACACAGCAATTGGAGATCAATTCCGGTCTTCATCCCCATCCCGTCGAGCATGAAAACCAGGTCCTCAGTCGCGAGATTGCCCGTAGCGCCAGGAGCGAAAGGACAGCCCCCCAGTCCTCCTGCAGAGCTATCCACGATTCGAACCCCGAGCTCCAACGCGCGCAAGGTATTGGCGAGCGCGGTGCCGCGAGTATCATGAAAATGCACGGCAATTCGCTTCGGGCCTTCTGAACGACCGTAGATTTTCAGTGCAGGTTGAATGACGGCATCGACATCTTTAGGAGTCGCAACGCCAATGGTGTCCCCGATGGAGATCTGGTCCACGCCAAGCTTTGCCAGGCTTTCGATGACCTTCAGCGTCTTCTTGGGTGGCACCTTGCCCTCGAACGGGCAGCCAAAGGCCGTCGACACATAAGCGCGAATCAGCGTTCCTTTACGCGATGCCTTTCGAGCTGCAGGAACCAGCGCCGCAATCTGCTTGAGCGATTCAGAAACGCTCATTCCGATATTGCGCTGATTGAAAGCTTCAGAGGTCGCTGTGAAAACTGCAAGATTCTTTGCACCGCACTGAAGTGCGCGCTCCAGGCCCTTTTGATTGGGAATCAGAGCCCAGCCTCGCGCTTTGGCGAGATTCAGCTTTCCGGAGTCCACGGCCGCATAGACACGCTCGGTATCTGCCATTTGAGGCACGCGGTCCGGGCGTACGAATGCGCCGATCTCCACATCCTTCACTCCAGCCTGCACCAGGCCAGAGATGAACCAGAGGCGATCCTCCAGGCTTAAAGGACGAGGCTCGTTTTGAAGTCCGTCACGAGGACCTACTTCAAAAACGGTGACGCGGTTATCCGCCATTGGACCCCTCACCCGACTCTTCAAAGTCAAAGAAACGATCTCCCGGGGAGAGCTGCTGGCCTTCCGCCACGAGAATCTTTTTGACGACTCCTGCCGAAGGAGCTTTCACGGTAAATTCCATTTTCATCGCTTCGATCAGAATCAAAGGCACCCCTGCCTCGACCTGAGCACCCGCTTCCACCAGCACTTTGCGTACCTTGCCTGGAAACTGCGCGGTAAGATCGGAGTCTCCGCCTGACGCTTGCGCACCATGGCCCTTGCGTTCCGAAATCCATTCCCCAAAGTAAAGCTGTCCGCCGATGGCAGCGCTTGCGCGACCCTTGCCCTCGACGTACGCAAAACGGCGACGCTCCCCGGCAGGCCCTTCAGCCAGGATCCATCCACCTGGACGGACAGAGAACTTCCAAACTGAGAGCTCAGCGGGAGCCTTGAACTTCTTTCCTGAAACTTTCAGAGACTCGCTCATCGCGCATCTCCTTTATAAATGGAAAATGGAGAAACAGCCTGAGGGGCACCGTTGGCAGCGCCACTGGCTGCTGCACTCATACGTTGAGATGTCACGCGTTGACTGTGCGCCGCTGCCAGAATGGAGAGATCTTGCTCTTCGATCTTTGGCGCGTAATCGCCGTACTTTTCTCCGAGATAACCGGTATGCACGCGACCTTCCTTGACGGCTGGATCATCCGCGAGGGTACGCAGATAGTTCTGATTGGTCCCCATTCCCAGGATCACGGTTTCATCCAGGGCAAAGCGCATGCGGGCCAGCGCGTGATCGCGGTTTGGAGCATGCACGATGAGTTTTGCGAGCATGGAATCAAATGAGGTTCCCACGGTCTGGCCTTCCTCGATTCCGCTATCCACGCGAATTCCTGGCCCCGTTGGCCAACGAAGCATCTCCACTTTTCCTGGCGTCGGCATAAAGCCTTGCGCCGGGTCTTCCGCGTAGATGCGAACTTCGATCGCATGGCCACGTGGCTCAGGCGTGTGAGTCAGAATCGTCTCCTGAGGATCCAGGGCTTGCGTGATTTGTGCCCAAACCAGATCGACTCCTGTGACCAGTTCGGTGACCGGATGCTCGACTTGAAGACGCGTGTTCATTTCCAGGAAGTAGAACCCCCCGTTCGCATCAACCAGAAACTCAAGCGTGCCTGCGCTACGATACTTCACGGCGCGAAGAAGTCTCAGAGCAGCCTCGTGCAATCCGGTACGCGTCTCGTGCGAGAGATGAGGAGCGGTTGCCTCTTCCCAAACCTTTTGGTGGCGACGCTGGAGCGAGCATTCGCGATCAAAAAGATGAATCCCGTTACCGCGTCCATCGCCAAAGACCTGCACTTCGATGTGGCGAGGTCTTTCCACGAGTCGCTCCAGAAACAAGGTGCCATCGCCGAACGCGGCCAGCGCTTCTGCGCTTGCGCTCTCGGCTGCGGCTTCGACGTCTTCCACGCGATCCACCCGGCGCATGCCCTTACCGCCCCCGCCAGCCGAAGCCTTGAGAAGCAGCGGAAAACCAATCTTTTTGGCAACGCTGAGGATATCCGAACCTCGAGCAACCTTTGCCCAAGGCAGTGTTGGAACATTCTGGCTTGCGGCAAGTTCTTTTGCCGCAATCTTTCCACCCATGAGCTCCATGGTCTCGGCGCGCGGGCCGACAAAGTGGATTCCGGCTTTTTCGACCGCGTCGGCAAACGCGGGACGCTCGGACAAGAATCCGTAGCCAGGATGGATCAACGTTGCGCGCGACTTTTGCGCGGCCTCAACGACTGCCTTCACGTCCAGGTAGCTTGCAACCGGGATGATCTCATCAGCATAGGTCAGATGGCGCGCTTCTTCGTCTCCAGGAGCGAAAATCCCAACAGTCGGGATCCCCATCTCGCGGCAGGTCTGAAAGATGCGGCAGGCGATTTCGGAGCGGTTCGCAACGAGGAGTTTTTCCATGTCATGCCCTTGAGTGAATTACTTTTCGGAGTTCTCAGAGATCCAGTTTGGCTTACGCTTTTCCAAGAACGCGCGAAGGCCTTCTTGCCCCTCTTTCGACACGCGAAGCTCAGCCAAAGTCTTTGCGACATACTCCATGCAGTCGGGAAGCTTTTTGCGGCGCTCTGGCCAGGCGAGATCCAAAACCAGGCGCTTTGCGACTGCCATGGCGTTCGGGCCGCATTGAAGCATGTTGTTGACCATGCGATCGAGCGCGGTTTTGAGGGCTGCTTGATCGGCAACCACTTCGTGAATCAGGCCGATTTCCTTTGCACGCGGTGCCAGAAATCTTTCCGCGCTCACAAAGAGGCTGCGCGCGTGCGTTGCGCCGATTTTTGAAATCACGAACGGGCCGATGCACGCAGGAACAATTCCCAAACGAACTTCGCTCAGGCTGAACTGAGTTTCCTGCGTTGCGATCACGATATCGCAGATGCTGACAAGTCCCACGCCGCCACCGATGGCTGCGCCATGGATCGCACCAATCACGGGCTTTGGACATTCATTCATCGTGGCAAACATCTCGGTGAGCGCCATCGTGTCCTTGAGGTTGCCCTGGTAATCGAGCTCAATGGACTTTCTCATCCAATTGAGGTCACCGCCCGCTGAGAAGACGGGGCCCTCGCCTTTGAGGACGACGAGCCTGACTTCAGGCTTCAGCACTTCTTTTCCGAAAACGCGACCGAGTTCCTCGATCATCGTCTCGTTGAAGGCATTTCGAATGTCAGGGCGGTTGAGCGCGACTGTCATCACGCCGCGCGAGTCCAGGTTTACTTGAAGAGTTTGATAAGTCGACATGATCGGGCCAACGTATCCAAACTCCCTTGGATTTTCAAAGGGTTCTCATTCTTTGTCAGGCCTCTATACCGTATTAACGAGATCAGGATTTGCCGTTCAAGATTTGAATGACGCGAATTGCATTTCTTTGCATGCCCAGCGAGCGGGTGTATACCTGAGCTCATTATTTGTCCTGTACCTTTATAAGGAGATACCTGTTGTGAAAAAAATCATGAAGATTTCAAGCCTTCTGAGCATCGCTCTGATGGCAGTTGCTGTTTCGGCCTGTAAAACCATTGAGACCCCAGATGGAAAAATTCCAGCTGAGTACGTCGATGCCGCCAAAAAATACGAAGGAACCTACCACGGCCATTTTGAGCACATGGCGGGCGACCTCACGCTGAAGATCGAAGGCACGACCCCAGTTCTCACCTTCACGGATGGTCAAGGCAACGACATCATGGGTAAAGGCTGCGGCTCTTCGATCGGCCTGATGAAGTCCGTTACCGTTTCTGATGGCGATCAAGTCGCAATCCAAGACGCCACTTTCCAATTCAACCCAGGCTACTGCGGTGAAGGCCGCGAGCTTCAAGTCAACGTTTCTCCTCGTGACGACGGAACGGTCATCAATGTTTCGGCTGTGAAGGGCCACTATGAATTCTACGTCCCTGGACAAATGGTTTGCCAGCCAGGTCATCACGGCCATCCAGTCTGCTACGAGACCCCTGGCCACTACGAGATCCGTTACCGTTATGTCTTCGGATCTTTCAAAAAGTCGAACTAATCGGTCCTGAGACTCCAAAGGACCACGAAATCTTAGGGTGGCCATCGTCTTGTAATCTCGGGCTGGCTCCGCCTGCCCTGGTCATTTTCCCGGCTTGAATTCAGGGACTATTCCTAATACATACCGAGTGACCAGGTCCGGCAAAGCCGGACCGAGAGGAAAACGATGGCCACCTTAAAATCTCAGATCCAGACCAGCAGTGCCGAGTTCAAAACCAATGCAGAGCATCACCGAAAGCTCGCCTCTGAACTCGAAGGCCGAATCGGACAGATCCGCCAGGGCGGCGGAAAAGACGCGCGCGAAAAACACGAGAAGCGCGGAAAGCTCTTTGTCCGGGACCGCATCGCAAAACTTTTAGACCCAGGTACGGGATTCCTTGAAGTCGGCGCTCTCGCCGCTTGGGAGATGTACGATAGCGCTGCTCCAAGCGCTGGCGTTGTCACAGGCATTGGCGTGGTTCATGGCCGCGAAGTCATGATCGTTGCCAACGATGCGACTGTCAAAGGTGGCACCTATTTCCCGATGACGGTGAAGAAGCATCTCCGCGCTCAAGAGATCGCGCGCGAAAACCGCCTGCCTTGCGTGTACCTCGTCGACTCAGGCGGCGCGTTTCTTCCGATGCAATCGGAGGTTTTCCCGGATCGCGATCACTTCGGACGTATTTTCTTCAATCAAGCCAATATGTCGGCAATGGGCATTCCGCAAATTGCTGTCGTCATGGGCTCCTGCACGGCGGGTGGCGCATACGTTCCTGCGATGTCCGATGAGACGATCATCGTTCGCAAACAAGGAACGATTTTCCTCGGCGGCCCTCCTCTTGTTAAGGCCGCAACGGGCGAAATCGTTTCTGCCGAAGACCTGGGCGGTGGCGATGTCCACTCGCGCACCAGCGGCGTGACCGATCACCTCGCAGAAAACGATGAGCATGCGCTTGAGATCTGCCGCGACATCATCGCCAATCTCAACCGCAAGCCTCCGACCTGGATCGAGCGCATTGCTCCTGAAGATCCGCTTTATGATCCGGAAGAGATCGCAGGCATTCTTCCAACCGATCTTCGCAAGCCTTTCGATGTGCGTGAGCTCATCGCTCGCATGGTCGATGGCTCTCGCCTTCATGAATTCAAGGCGCTCTACGGCACGACGATTGTCTGCGGATTTGCTCACATTCATGGCTATCCGGTCGGCATCATCGGCAATAACGGAATTCTCTTCAGCGAAAGCGCCCTGAAGGCCGCGCACTTCATCGAGCTCTACACGCAGAGAAAGATTCCGCTTCTTTTCATGCAGAACATCACGGGCTTCATGGTCGGACGCAAGTATGAGTCCGGCGGCATTGCAAAAGATGGCGCAAAGCTTGTGACCGCGGTCTCGAACGCACAGGTTCCTAAGTTCACGGTCGTGGTCGGCGGATCCTTTGGCGCCGGAAACTACGGCATGTGCGGACGCGCTTATCAGCCTCGCATGATGTGGATGTGGCCAAATTCGCGCATCTCCGTCATGGGCGGCGAGCAAGCCGGTGGCGTTCTCTCGCAAGTGAAGATCGAGCAACTCGAAGCTCAGGGCAAAAAGCTTTCTGCCGAAGAGATCGAGAAGATCCAGGCTCCGATCCGCGAGCAATACGAGCGCGAAGGCAATCCTTACTACAGCACCGCACGCCTCTGGGATGACGGCATCATCGTTCCTTGGAAGACCCGCGAGTATCTTGCCATGGGGCTTTCCGCTGCGATGAATGCTCCGATTCCGGAGACTAATTTCGGCGTATTCCGCATGTAAGGTTTGTCGCTGAGCAAATCACAGACAGTGGTGAGAAAGAATTTAAAGGGCCTCGTTGTGACTTCCTGTCACATTCCCTGTCGGCATCCTGCCTGGGAATGACTCGGCCTTTAAATTCTTTCTCACCACTTTCTGTGATTTGTTCGCTGGTTGATCTTTGGGTTGCGGATGGAGTTCGGTTTCTGATGAACATCAATGAATTGAATGTCGGTCTGATGCGGAAACTTCGCCGCTGAATTAAACTTTTTCTGTGTAATTCGCACTTATTACAATGCGTACATGACTTCGAGATTCGAAGTACACTCTCAACACAGCTTGATTTGCTTTGGTCTTTGCCGGGCGTTACAATTTAAGATATCCGCTTATTGCTTTTCAACCATTGGGGTTTAAATGAAAAAGCTTCTGACCATCGGTTTCGCTTTTGGAGTGTCCGCTCTGTTGGGAGCTAGCCTTCTTTACAGTGGTAGCGTGACAGCTGGCGTATGCTTTTCCAGCTTTACAGGAGCCGCCGTTACGACAGCATTTGGTACGACCTGTCCTGCTTCCTTGTGTGATCCGAGCCTTTGCCTGGGCACTTGCGGTGGTGCCGGAACTGTGTCTTCTTGCTCGGTCAATGGGGGCATGTGCTTGCTCGTTTGTACTTACTAAAACCAAAAGGTGGTCGCGTACTTTTGGTTATTTGAGCTTGGTCATGAACCAGGGTTTTTTTGCGGGAATTATTTTCGCTTCGTGCGCGGCGGTTGGCTTTTCAACCCGGAAAAACTTTGGTGCTTGTGCGACTTTGGCCACGATGTCGGTCTTTTGTGGCAATTCGCTCTTGTCGGTCTCGTAATGAGTGGTCGCACCTTCCGAGCAAATGCGTGAGAACCATGGAAGCGTGCTTTTATGAGGCTCGGTCAAGACGTACTTTCTCATCGAGGGTTCGTCAGTCCACACGGTCGCGGTCCAGAAAGTGAGCCATGGCCCCATGTAAGTTGCGACCGCCAGGCAATTAGGGTCCTGAACCGCCTGCTCCAAAGCAGGGTTGGAAAGTTTTGAGAATTTAAAAAGATGGGTCCAGCTGATGAGACGAAGACGAGTGATCGATACGAGCATAGAGACAAGTCTTACCACAAGAAAAAGTGAAGCAAAGATGGTCGCTCTATTTTAATTAGCGCTCTCTTTTTTGAGTCATCAGATTGTACTTATCGCCTGGCTTAAGGACTTCTTTGCCTTGAGGCGTGAGGACGACGACGGCACTTGGGCCAACCGCTTTTCCGACGCCGTCTTCGACTATGAATCCGGCAGGCTCGTCAATGCCGACACCGATGGTGCCTGGGTTTGCCATCATGAGAAACTTCAGACGTGCTTCGCGATCGCGCACGATGAAATGCTGATCCACGATGACGTGCGATGGAAGCAGGCAAAGGCCTGGCCCAGTGACCAGATTAGGATCTCCAGTTGGCGTGGGATCGTTTTCCGCGATGATTGCGATGTTTGACATGATCGCCGTCCCTGCGCTCGTTCCGGCAAACGGTGTCCCGTCCTTGAATTTTTTGGCGATGGCCGATCGGATCTCGTTATCTTCGATCGTTTTGAGAATTCGCTCTTGGCCTCCGCCGGTAAAGAAAACCCCCGTTGCCTCCTCAAGTTGCTTGAGGAACAGCTTTTTCCTGGCTGGGCTCAAGGGGAAACCCGGCGCGACGACGAACGCATCGTCGCCCAGGTGGGGCTTGAGTTGCTTGATGATGTTTTCTGCGTAATCCGGGTATCGAGTCGCCCAAGGGATCACAAGAACTTTAGCTTTCTTGCTTTTGCCCTTGGTCCATTCAACAAATTTCGTGACTGCCTCTTTGGGGAATTCCAAGCTTCCTCCAAGAACGATCAATCTCTCCTGAGCAACAGCCGAAGATGCAATAAACAATAATGCAAGAATGAGTCGATTCACGGGCACCCCTCTGCGAGTGAATGAGGCGTTATTTCACGCGCTTTCTATTGGTCAAATCGTACTTCTCGCCCTTTTTCAAAAGCGTTTTGTCGTCTGGAGTTAAGACAACTACGGCGCTTGGACCCACGGCTTTTCCGATGCCGTTCTCAACAATTAGGGCTTCATCCTCGTCAATCCCAACACCGATCGAGCCCGGATTGTTCAGCATCATGATCCTCAATCTGGCCTCCCGGTTCCTGATGATAAAGTGCTGATCCACGATCACATTGGATGGCAGAAAGCAGAGTCCTGGGCCCGTAGTAACATCCGGAGAACCGTTCTCGAGATCTAGCGGACCGAGTGGCAGCTTCTTTTCTTCCATCAGGGCGACCTTCGACATGATCGCGGTTCCCGCGCTCGTACCGCCAAAAGGAGTTCCGGAGCGATACTTTTTATCGAGAGCTGACTTGATCTCTTCATCTTCGAGAACTTTCGCGATTCTGGCCTGATCACCACCCGTAAAGAAAACGCCCGTAGCCTGCTCAAGCTCTTTTAGAAACTTCGCCTTGTCCTCAGCACTCAAAGGAGCAGTAGGAGCAATCGTGAACGCATCGGACTTTGTGAAAGGCTCAACTGCTTTTTTGATGTTTCCCGAGTACTCTTGAGTCTTTTTTGTCGCCCAGGGAATAATCAGGACCTTGGCTTGCTGACCCTGAGCCCACTCCGCAAATTGAGAGGCTGCTTCACGCGGGATATTGCCACCACCTACGACTACGAGTCGTTCCTGAGCAAACGCAGATGATGTAATCAATAAAGCGGATAATAGAAATCGGTTCACAAGCAAATCCTTTGCGAGTTGAAGAGTCAGACATCCTGTCACTCAAAAGTATAGCAACCGACTCCGACTCTAAGCAACCAAAGGTGGTCGCCTACTTTTGGTAGCACCTCTCCGTCATAAAACTGTCGATCGTGAGCAAATCAAAGCGAGTTCAGACTTAAGATAAAAGCCCTCGTTGTGACATCCTGTCACATTCCCTTTCGGCATCCTGCCTGGGAACGACTCGGGTTTTATCTTAAGTCTGAACTCGCTTTGATTTGTTCGACTATCGGACTTTGACGCACGAGCACTACCAAAAGTAGGCGACCACCTTTTGGTTTAGTCTTCGTCTTTTTGGAGAGCCGCGATTGCGCTGAGGTCCTCGAGCGTCGTTGTGTCGCCCTTCACCTGACCAGTGGCTGCGAGTTCTCTAAGAAGTCTGCGCATGATTTTTCCGGATCTTGTTTTGGGAAGAGACTCGGCGAGACGAATGTCATCTGGGCGCGCGAGCGCTCCAATCTCTTTTGCTACGTGAGCTCTGAGTTCGTTTTTGATCGCATCGAGTATTTTTGCGTCACCGCCGGCGTCTTTTGTTGCCTGGGATTTGAGAGTGACGAACGCAACCACTGCCTGGCCCTTGAGATCGTCAGGACGTCCAACGACTGCAGCCTCGGCAACCTTTGCATGCGCGACAAGGGCACTTTCGATTTCCATCGTTCCCAAGCGATGTCCGCTGACATTGAGAACATCGTCAACGCGACCCAAGCACCAAATGTAGCCGTCTTCGTCTTTGCGAGCGCCATCGCCCGTAAAGTAGATGCCGCCGGGGAACTCGGAAAAATAAGCTTTCTTGAAACGCTCTGGATCTTTGAAGATGGTGCGCGCCATCGCTGGCCACGGCTTTTTGATGACGAGCAATCCCCCCGATCCCAGCGGAACGGAGTTGCCTTGCTTATCCACCACATCGACGTCGTAACCTGGAAGAGGCTTGGTCGCCGATCCCGGC
Source organism: Bdellovibrionia bacterium (assembly GCA_045805065.1). Taxonomy (GTDB): domain Bacteria; phylum Bdellovibrionota; class UBA1018; order UBA1018; family UBA1018; genus CAZCBS01. Next base: position 14,719 of record JBJMMA010000010.1, read on the forward strand.
TTTGTGGGAACAGCGCCAGGAAGCGGAGAAATCACAATCGCTCCGGTTTCCGTCTGCCAGTACGTATCCACGATTGGGCACCGTCCCCCACCGATCACATCGCGGTACCACATCCAGGCTTCAGGATTGATGGGTTCGCCAACGGTTCCCAAAAGCCTCAGAGAACTCAGATCACGAGACTTTGGATACTGATCCCCAAGTTTCATGAACGCGCGGATCGCAGTCGGCGCCGTATAGAGAATGTTCACACAATGACGCTCAATCATCGCCCAGAAACGATCCGACTCCGGATGCGTTGGCGCACCTTCATACATGAAAATCGACGCACCCGCAGCGAGTGGTCCGTAAACCACATAGCTATGACCTGTGACCCAGCCAACATCGGCTGTGCACCAGTAAAGATCATTCGGCTTGAGATCAAATACGGTTTTTGTCGTCTTGAGAACACCGGTCATGTAACCGCCGGTGGAATGAACGATTCCTTTTGGCTTACCCGTGGTCCCGCTCGTGTAGAGAATATAAAGCGGATGCTCAGAGTCCAGATGCTCCGCCCCACCGAGCGATTTTCTCTCCGCATGAGTCGTACCGGCCAGAAGGTCGTGATAATCCCACTCCTTCACCCCGTCACGATCGACTGGGTTTGCTGAGCGATTTTCGAAAGTAGCTGCAAGCGTTCCGGCTTTCGCGCGCTTGAGAACAACGACATTTTTCACTGTTGGGCAGGATTCCAAGGCAGCAACGACATTGGCTCGAAGAGAAACCCAGGCGCCTTTTCTGTATCCGCCATCAGCGGTAATAACGAGCTTGGCTTCAGCATCACCAATACGATCCTTAAGAGCCTCGGTGCTGAATCCGCCAAAGACCACGGTATGAGTCAGGCCTGCACGCGCGCACGCCAGCATCGCAACGGCGGCTTCTGGAATCATCGGCATATAGATCGCAACACGATCGCCCGCCTTCAGCCCCATCTTTCTGAGCGATGCCGTGAAGCACTCGACCTGACGATGCAGCTGCGAGTAGGACCAGTTGACGATCTCGCCCGGCTCACCTTCCCAGATGATCGCGGATTTTTGCCCATGCTCAGCCAGGTGACGATCCAAGCAATTGTACGAAGCATTGAGCTTTCCACCGACAAACCATTTGGCGAATGGAGGATTCCATTCCAAAACCTGGTCCCAGGGCTTGAACCAATCCAGCCCCAGTGCAGCCTCGCTCCAATATCCTTCAGGATCAGACGTCGCGTGACGGATCACGTCCGGATAGGTTGCTGGCGACACGATCGCTTTTTCCGCAAATTCTTCGCTTGGCGGAAAAACGCGGGTTTCTTTTAACGTCACCTGAATATTGGCCTGGGAATTTGAAGGACTGTCGCTCATTTCTGGGAGCTTACCGCGCGTGTAGGCAAAAGCAAGACGGGGTGCCCCAGAAATGACTCGCTGAAAATGCTTTGCAACACTCAAGGCTATGATACTCATTATACTCGTGAACGTTCGTTTCGGAGTCAGGCATGTAACATCAGCGACGCTCTGCGCACTCCTGTTATTCACCGGGGTGCATTGCTCAATTTCACTCTATGCTTCATTGCCTGTTGCGCTTGCTGATGAGCCTCCGCTTGCGACAAAACCAACCGCGCAACAACCGATTTCGCAGCAAGTGCTCTTGGGAAGTGATCGCCTCTTTGAGCCAGCTTACTTGGACGCGCTCAAAGGAAAACGCGTTGGAATCCTGGCTCACGCTGCAAGCCGAACTCATGACGGCACGCACGTCGTGGATTGGGTTGCCTCTCATCATGAGTTTGATCTCAAGATGATTTTTGCTCCTGAGCATGGCTATCGAAGCGTCGATGACACGCTTTTGCCTGACTCGCAGGACCCGATGACAGGGCTCCCGGTTTATTCGCTTTATGGCCCAAGAAAAGCGCCAACGGATGAGATGCTCTCTCAACTCGACGCCGTTCTGATTGATCTTCAAGATGTTGGGCTTCGCTACTACACTTATCCTGCCACTTTGGTTTACACGCTCAGAGCATGTCAGAAGAATGGAACGAAAGTTTTCATTCTCGATCGCCCCAATCCTTTGGGAGGCTCAGTTGTCGATGGTGCCCTGCTCGACAGTTCACTGGCCAATGGCAGCCTGACTACTCTGGCCGCAGTTCCCACTCGCCATGGAATGACGTTGGGAGAGCTTGCGATTCTTTATAACAAGATGCTGGGAATCGGCGCGGACGTCACCGTCGTTCCGATGAGCGGCTGGAATCGCTCGATGCTCTGGGATGATTCCAAGCTTCAGTGGGTTCCTCCCTCTCCTGCCCTCACCACTCCTGAGCAAACGTATCTTTACGCGCTCTTTGGAACGCTTGAGTCGGCGAATCTTGCCGTCGGTCGCGGGAAAACCAACGAGTTTGCGTTTCATATTTTTGGTGCGCCCTGGATCACGCAGGAAAAAGGCATGATTCTTGTGAAAGAGCTGCAGCAGCTTTCACTGCCAGGTCTCCAGTTTCAGTACGTGAGCTGGGTTCCGAATCGCGATATCTTTCTCGGCAAGCTTTGCCGCGGCTTCAGGGTTGACGTGACGAACCCATCCAAGCTGGAGGGCTTCCGAAGTCTGATTCTGGTTTTGGAAAAGATGAAGTCGGTGCTCGGCGCATCGTTCGATACCAAGGGATTGCTCGCCATGCTGGGCGCTGATTGGCTCAAGAGCGGCATCGATGCGGGCACGCCGGTCAATGAACTCATGGAGCGCGCCTCACGCGAGAATCAGGACTTCATGAAGCTCAGGCAAGAGGCTTTGATTTATCCGTAAATGGTTAGGCCAAAAGGACAGACATGAGAAAAGAACTGTTGGCAGTTTTCGTATCTCTCGCGCTTTCAGCTCCGGCGTTTGCAGCAAAACCAAAATGCGATCTTCCGGAATGGCGAGAGCTCTCTCATGAAGCTTCCGTTTTGAAGTCTCATGCAGGAGTCGCTCAACGCGATGGAAACCATCTCAAGATCACTCTTGAGAACGGAAAGTCGATCGATCTGAACGATCGGGTTGAAGGTGATGAGGCAGGTGCCGCATCCGACATCCATCGCGTGGTCGATGCTGGTCCCCATGGCGAGTGGGTCACTGTGTTTGAGTCTGGATCAGATTCCTTTGGCTACAAAGTCATTCATCGCAAATCCGGAAAAGTGGAAGAGCTCGGCGGCTGCCCTATCTGGTCCCCGACTCATAAAAAAGATGGCGAATACTTTGTCGCTCTTCACGAGGATCTTGAGTCCGGCAAAACCTCGAACGAAGCGTCCCTTTGGTTTTGTGAGAAGCCTTCCGAAAGTTGCCAGAAGATCTGGTGCGCCCCTGGATCTGAAGGCGGTCGCGACGCTCAGTGGAGTGGTTCCAAAGTTCGCATCACTTTATCGAAAATCGATATGGATCGCGCGGGCCAGCCTGAGGTGATTCAGACAGTGAATTGCTCTCCTAAAAAGGCAAATTCAGGCTGTATCAAGCCGAAGGCGTGGAAGAAGGCTGGAAAGTAACTTCATGCTTAGAGTTTCATTTCCAATTGAGGGAATCGAGGCGCTCTAAAGCCTACCCGCTCATAGACTCCAATTCCGGAATCAGTCGCGCCAAGATGGAGCTTATCGAGTCGAGATTCTTTAGCGAAGCTTACAATGAGTTTCATGAGTTCGCTTGCGATCCCGCGACCTCTCCATTCTGGCAAAGTATAAACGTTACTCACGTATCCAACTCGCCCATCCCCTCCTGTGATTGAGGGTGGCTTGTGGTAAATGATCAGACCATTGGTCGAAACCAACTTTCCGTCCATCTCTGCAACAGCACTGACATAGCTCCCATTCCCCATCGCTTGAATGAAGTATTTTTCGAGCGCTGCTGGGAAGCTGGGATCGACCCTGTCCGCGCTCGACGCATTCACCTCTTTTTGCATCAAAATCCTTAGCTCCACGAGCTGAGGCAGATCACCTAGAGTAGCTATTCGGCAATTGGGCTTAGACATAGGCTAACTATTAACCGCAGAAACTTATCCAATCCCATCGCTTTTTATAAGTACTTGAACTTATAAGATATTTTATAGACCATAATTACCTGACTATTTTTGTTGTCTATTAGCCTCAGATCGTTTATTCTCCGCCAGCCGCTCCCGCTTAGAGCGCGCCCAGTTGAAGCAGTTTCAAGCCGTTACCTGTTGAAGTTGAAGGAGTAAAGAAGATGATTCGGTTCAATCCCAAGTTCTCAACGACCTTAGCCATGAGTTTAGTGGTTCTGGCCGCGACCTCCGGACGCGCCGAAGTTTTTGATCCTGTTTACGACAACGCAGTTCCTATTCTCATTGAATCCCCTGACACGAACGCTTACTGGTCTCGTACCGTACGTGGCGTGATCACCGATCTTCAGGGCGTGGGCCTTCACGAAGCATCGCTCGTCATTAATGGAAAAGAATATCTCACCAATGAAGCAGGCGAATTCAACTTCGACATTGAAGGCGAGCGCACGAGCTCCATTCTGATTAAAAAGCCAGGCTTCAGAAAAATGATTCTCAAGCCTCGCGCCGGCGATTTGAACATCATGCTTGAGCCGCAAGCGATCAATGGCGTTTACGTGCAGACTGGCGTCTTCAAGAACAAGAACAGCGCCACCTTGCAAAACATCATGTCGCTCATGAAGAACACCGAGCTCAATGCCATGGTTGTTGACGTGAAAGACGATGATGGCCGTGTCTCAGTCGGCCTTAAGCCTTACGTCGACGAGATGCACGCCAAGGGCCTCTACATGATCGCCCGTATCGTGACCTTCAAGGACAATATCGCCCCTCGCAAGTACCCAGAGCTTGCGATCACTGACAAGAACACCGGCAAGCCTTGGCAGGATCATAAGAACATCACTTATCTCGATCCATTCAATGAAAAGGCTCATCAGTACGTACTCAACATCGCCAAGCAGGCGGTGGAGTATGGATTTGACGAAGTGGAGTTTGACTACGTTCGCTTCCCGACCGATGGAAATCGCAACAACGCGAAATGGCCAACCGAGTTCACGCCGGACACTCGCACCAAAGCCATCTCGGGCTTCTTGAAAGAAGCGCGCAAGACTTTGGGCGCAATGGGCGCCTTCGTTGCCGCCGACGTCTTTGGCGACACCGCTTACGTGAAAACAGATAGCGGCATCGGCCAACGCATCGAAGACATCACGCCTTACCTCGACTACGTCTGCCCAATGGTTTACCCATCAGGCTTTGGCAAAGGTACCGCTGGAGTTAACATTCCTGTGGATCACCCTAAGGAGATCATCGAAGACAGCGTTCGCCGTTATCGTCTTCGCGCCGATCAAGACACGGTCATCCGTCCATGGCTGCAATCCTTCCGCGACTACGCCTACAATCATCGTGAGTATGGCGCGGCAGAAATCCGCGCTCAAATCGATGGCTCGGACAATAAAGGCGGCGTTGGCTACCTGCTCTGGAACGCAGCGAACCGCTACAGCGATGCAGGCTTGAAGAAGAAGTCTCAGCGCAATCAATCCCGCCGCACCGGAAGCAAGGTGGTGGTCCGATGAAAGCGCTGATCGCAGGAGCCCTGGCCTTTGCCGGACTTGCGGGGGCGTTGGTCACGACCGATGCTTTCGCAGCCGGAGATCGCCTCCCGCCGAACGAAATGGGAACGATCATGTTCTTCATGTACCACCAGATCAAGTCCCCTGAGCGGGATTACGTGAGAACGGCTGAAAACTTCAGACGCGATTTGGAGAATCTCTACAATCGCGGCTACCGCCTGGCCAACTTCACCGACGTCGTGGACGGAAAGATCACGACGGAGGCCGGAAGAACGCCAGTGGTGCTCACCTTCGATGACGCCTCCTACGGTCAGATCAACAAGATCGTTCGTAATGGACCAAAAGGATTGTATGAAGAATGGGATCCTGACTCGGCTGTCGGAATCATTCTGGAGTTTGCTCGCAAGCATCCTGACATGGGCACTGCTGCCATGTTCTATGTGAATCCATTCTACATGCACATGGATAAGAGCAAGTCGGATCGCTGGGGCGATTGGATGAAGGAAATGGTGGAACTCGGCTTTGAGTTCGGAAACCACACCACCACTCATCCGAACTTGAAGAAGGACACCCCGACTCAGGCTCAGATCGAAAAAGAAGTTGCGACCTGCCAAGCATGGATTCATAAGTATTTGCCAAACTACAAGGTGCGCTCGATGGCGCTTCCGTTTGGCATCTATCCCACCCAGACCGAATGGGTTGTGGATGGCTCCTATAAGGGCGAAACCTACCATCATGACACTCTCATGAAGGTCGGCGCGGATCCTTCCGTTTCGCCTTATTCAAAGCGCTGGAATCCCCTTCACATCGCACGCGTGCGTGCACAGGATGTGACTGGGACGCTTCCGGTCAGCGGATACTGGATCGAGTTTCTCGATAAGCATCCGGAGATGCGCTTTGTCAGCGATGGCGATCCTGACACGATCACTCTTCCAGCGAATGCTCGCGGACAACTTAGGTCCGACTTGCCCTCGCATTATAAAGTGATCGCTCGTTAGTCATTCTGATCTCGGGCCGGCTCCGCCCGCCCTGGTCACGACAATATCGAGCCGGCTGCGTCTGCCGGAGTTATTGTTGAGCGAGAATCTGTTCTCGCGTGACACGATAATCGCCGTCCAACCATCCGAGCACCTCGCGCGCCGCGAGGTGCTCGGCGTATTTTTGATAGTCACTTCCGAGCTGGCGCTTCTGATCTTCGCTCAGCTCGTGAAGACCTCGGTCTTGAAAAAGGCTAATGTCTCTTTCGACCAGATCTGAAAGGCCTTCGCCCAGCACTGATCTACATGCCTTGAGAAAGGCTGCTTCAGGCTGATAATGGTCGCCTTGCCGATAACTTTCAGTCAAAGTACTCATCGGAATCTGAGACAAAGTCGCCTGAAGCATCGGATTGATCAAATGCCCGGAAAGATGCTCACGCATTTGAGAAGGCCTGTTTTGAAAAGCTCTCAGATGAAGAAAGCGCGACATGTTTTCAGTGTCATTCACCGGATAGTTGTCCCAAAGAAGTACAGGCCGCTTCAGGACTTTTGCGGTTTCATTTAAATGCTCGGCGCTGTAGCTCTTTGAGCAGATCTTCTCACCCGTCCAAAAGATCTCAATCGATGGATCAAGCCCCTCACCGAGCTCGGCAAGATAACTTGCAGGCCTTTCTCCAAAAAGCTTATCCAGAAGTGGATCCAGCGAGTAATAAGTCGGGCACATGCTGAGCCCCAGTGAAGGACTGAATTCCTTCACGGCATGAACAAGCTCAATCTGCCTTTTGGCCAGATCCGGCAAATCTCCTCGCATATCATCAAAGAGAATCGCCACATGATCAACCCCAAGGGATTCCATCTCGCGCAACTTTCGCCGGATCGCTTGAAGCGCTTGCTCAGGAGTGTCTTGCTGAAAATGGTGAAGACTCAGCCCCATTCCCACTTCAATGGACTGGGAGTGAAAGTCTTCAACCATGAGCTTAAGACTTTGGAAGAACTCCTTGGGCCAAGCCTCTCTCCAAAGGCGTCTGAGATAAAAATCACCTTTAGGTGCGTAGAGATAAAAGGAGTAATCCTGCGTGCGCATGAAGCGCGCAGCCGCCCGCCTCTCCTCCCAGGACCAGGGTCTTCCGTAAAAGCCCTCTACGATTCCGAGTCGAAATGCCTTCATATTGCTTCCACTTCCGAGACAGGGGCCGTTTCCAGCAACTTTTCCTGATCCGTATCGATTCCTTCGAGCGGAATCCACCAGAGCAAGAGAGTCCCTGGCACAGTGACAGCGCAAACGGTGACAAAGGACCAGAAGTATCCAAAGTGTGGCTGTACGTAGCCGCTTGTCATTCCAGCGATCATCGCCCCCAGCGCCATAAGGGCCGTTACGATCGCATAGTGAGAAGCCTGAAACCGGGACTTCTGGCAAACATACATTGTGTAAACCATGTAAGAGGCCATCCCAAAGCCATAGGCAAACTGGTCAATTCCCACAATGAAGTACATGACGGAAGGGCCTGGCAGGCGATGCGCAGCCCAGACGTACATCAGATTAGGAATGTGCATGAAGAGCGCCATGGGCAGCAGGCATCGACGAAGACTGATGCGTGAAACCGCGATTCCGCCCAAAAGCCCACCACTCATCAAAGCAATCACTCCGCAGCTTCCAAGGACTGTTCCTGCCTGAACGGAGTCCAGTCCCAGCCCACCTGCAGCTTTTGAATCCAGGAAAAAGAGTCCTGACATCTTGGAGAGCATGGACTCACCAAAGCGATAGAACAGAACAAACAAGATGATGGGAATCGCGTCTTTTTGAGTAAAAAAAGTGGCGAATGCCTCTCCAAAGGAGCCAAGCTTGGCTTGCGAGCTCTTGAGAGCCGGGCGATCCAGAGTGGACTTAGGCATGATCCGAGACGCGTAGATCGCAAGTGCCGCATAAAGAGCCGCAGCCACAAAGATCGCGCGCGACCAGCTTGCGGAGACCGATACGCCCTGGCGCTCCCAAAGCCCTGCGAGAATCACCATAGCTCCCGTGCAAAAGATCATGGCCAGACGAAAGAACATGGAAGTAATGCCCAGGAAAAAGGCCTGCGCATCCTTGGGAAGCGCAACAATGTAATAGCCATCCAAAGCAATGTCATGAGTCGCAGAGAGAAATGCGATGACTAAAAGAATCGCAAGACTTGCTGCCCAGATGAAGCTTGTTGCACCCGAGGCGACGATCATTCCCAAAGCAAACAGACAAACCGTGATCCCAAGCTGCATCCAAAGCGTCCAGCTGCGCTTGGTGCCGTTGATATCGACTGCCGGACCCCAGAACATCTTAATCACCCAGGGCCAGCCAAGTAAGCTCGTCCAATACAGGATCTGATCGTTAGGAAATCCAAGTTTCTTGAAGAGCAGAACAGAAAACTGCTGCACCAGAATCACTGGAAGACCTTGCTGGAAGTATAAAGATGGGACAAATAACCAAGGGGATCTCATAAAGCGCCCTGGCGCTTTTCTTCAGGAGAGATCGCCATAAAGAGTGTTCCCAGGCTGTGCATCTTATTGGACGCAAGCTCAGCGTAATCATCATCGCCCAGATAATAATCAACACGGCCCGGTCCGACGATGGCTCCTCCCGTATCCTGGGTCACGGCAAAAGTGGAGAAGTCTTTCCACTTGCTGAAATCCTCTCCACTGAACTCAGGGCGCTGCGTTTGAAAAAACGTCACGACACCTTGAGGAAAGACCGTGGTGTCTATCGCCAGGGAGTGTCTTGGTGAAAGTTGAACCGAATCGCAGCCGAACGGGCCATTGTCAGCAAACCGAAAATAAACGTAGCTTGGGTTCTTGGCCAAGGCAGGCATCATCTTTTCAGGATGGGCCGCGAAATATCTTCTGATGCCTTGCAAAGAGAGCGACTCCTCTGGAACTCCGTCTTCTCTGAGAATTTGCGTCAGCCCAACCCAGGGATGGCCATTGGACGCGGAGTAATTAATGAACTTTCGCTCCACCGATCCATCCGGATGGTGAAGCATGAAGATGCCAGAGCCTTCTGTCTGAAGCTTGGAGATGGAAAAGAAATCGGTCGAGTACGCAAGCTCCAGTCCCTTGCCCTTGAGGGCTCCATCGATATCGACTTCCTTGCGCGTGAAGTGCTTGCTGAAAGATCCATCAGGATTCTTTCGGCGCCAGACGGTTTTTCCGTTCTCAACCGTTTGAACGAGATCTGCTGGTTTCTTGTAAAGAGGCGCTGCGAAATCTGACGTGGCCGTCAGGGAGCCATGAAGCGTTGGGGAGTTATATCCCGTAAAAAGGACCTCCCCTTTTCCGTCACGACCATTCGTCTGATACCACTCAAACTGGTCACGGGCGCGATGCATGAGATCCGAGAAGTCTTGCGATGTTTGTGCGAGCTCCAGGAATTTCTGATTCGTTTCCACGCACCACTTCTTGCGGGTGACCACGCGGTCTCCAAAGCGGAACTTGGCGTTCAGATCCTGCTCCTTGCATCGAGCGATCTGTCGCTGGAGTGCCGTCTTGAAAGATTCCAGATCCCCTTCCAATGCAACCTCGGGAAGAGAGCTTGCCGCCACTTTATGAAACGGCGAGGCCGGCTCTGCGGCCATGGCCGAGCTCATCAGATCATTTGCTGGAATGAGGACAGCCAGGAGCGCGAATGGAATGAGTCCAAGGTTCATTCTCAAGTTGTAGCGGGCGACCGATGGGTTGTCAAACCGCGGCACGGCGAAAGAAGCCCAGCACCAGGACCAGTGTTGCGCCCAGCACCAAGCTCGATAAGGCATGAATCTCAGGAGACATCCCAAATTTGATCATCGAATAGATGCGCACCGGCAAGGTATCTGACCCGACGCCTGCCGTGAAAAAAGTGACCAGAAAGTCATCAAAGGAAAGCGTGAATGCGATCAACGCGCCCGATAAAACGGCGGGAGAAATCAGCGGCAGGGTCACTTTCGAGAAAGTCTGCCAAGGCGTTGCGCCAAGATCGCGAGCGGCTTCTTCAACGGATGGATCAAAGTCTTCCAGGCGTGCTCGCACGGTAATCAGAACATAAGAAAGACTGAAAGTAATGTGTCCCAGAATGATGCAAAACTGCCCCAGTGGAATTCCCAGTCGAACAAACCAGATCAGCAGCGAAAGACCCATCACGATCTCAGGCATGACCAAGGGGACATAGAACAACATCCCGAAAGTCTCTCTTCCAATAAAACGTGAGCGCTGGAGCGCGATCGCTCCGAGGGTTCCAAGAACAGTTGCGACGACCGTACTGCAAAAGCCCACCCAAAGACTGACCCTGAGCGCCGCCAGCGTCTGGTCATTGGACAAAGCCATCTGATACCAATGGAGCGTGAAAAAGGACGCTCCATCCGATGCGTGATCAATAAATGAGTAAGCCAGCATGATCAGCAGCGGAAAATAAAGGGCGACAAAAGCTGCGAAAGTGATGCCGTAAAGCGTCTTTCTCATGCCTGCGTCTCCTGCCCGAGCGCTTTTCGGGCACTCACCGACTTGAGTATCAAGACGCTTAAAACGGCTGCACAGATCAAAAGCATCGAAAGCGCGGAGCCAAAAGGCCAGTCGCGAGTTTTCAGAAACTGCTCCGTCATGAGGTTTCCAACCAGCATGGTTCTGGCTCCGCCTAATAGGTCCGGAATCACGAATTCACCGAGAGCCGGCGCAAAAACAAAGACAAGGCCGGTGATAATTCCGGACTTGGTGAGCGGAATCAAAATCTGAGTCAGCTGCTGCCAGCGACTGGCTCCCAGGTCTTTAGCGGCTTCAATCAAGCTGAAATCAAACTTCTCAAGAACGACATAAAGAGGAAGAACCATGAATGGCAGGTAGTTTGTGACCATTCCAAGCCAGATGGCAAAATAGGTCCCACTGAATGCGAAGGGCTCTTTCATCCAGCCCAGATGCATCATCCACTGATTGACGGGACCGGTTTCTGAGAACGCTGCTTTGATCGCGTAGGTCCTGACCACAAAGTTAGTCCAGAACGGGATCACAACCAAGATGAGAAGAATCGTTCTCCAGCGTCGCGATGCCGTGGCCATGACGTAAGCCATCGGATAACCGATGAGAAGACACGAGACCGAAGTTGCAATGGCGAGCTTGATGCTTTGCCAGAAAACCCGAAAATAAATCCAATCCAGAACTCGATGATAGTTCTCTGCTGAAAAAGAAAGCTCCACTCCCCCGTAGGTACCGCGTTGAGCAAAGCTGTAAAGAGCAACGATCAGAAGTGGAATCAGGAAAAAAAGAATGAGCCATGCGATCGGAGGAAAACCCAGAAACCCCGACACTCGCTGCACCGGAGCAGCCCCGGGCTTGGCCGCGCTCATGACCGGCTTGCCTTCATCAGAAGCAGGTCTTCGCTATCAAAGCTCAGTGTCACAGGATCCGAGACCTCAATTGCCTGATGAAACTGATGGAGCGCGGACGTAGGGCTTGCCACGGCGATGCTCATTCCGGGGAAGAGAGCACATTCGACTAAAAACTGGGTCATCGGTCCTTGATAAAGAATTTCTTTCAACACACCTGGAATCGCGTTCGGAGTCGGAGTGGTTTGAGTGGGGCCGATTTTCATATTCTCTGGACGAATCAAAACGCTGACATTTTGATTAAGATCCAGCGCGGGCAATGGCCGAGAGCCCTTGCGGGTCTTGGTGATTTCAAACTCACCTGCGACGGTACGGACTCTGGCTCGCTCACCTTCCAAGGATACGAGCGTACCGGAGAACTCATTAATGGACCCGATAAAGCGCGCCACAAACGGTGTCTTGGGATGATTGTAAATCTCTTCGGGAGTTCCGATCTGTTCGATCACGCCATCGTTCATCACCGCGATGCGATCCGATAGCGTCAGCGCTTCTTCCTGGTCATGGGTGACAAAGATAAAAGTATGGCCCAGTCTTCTTTGAAGAGCCTTGAGCTCAACCTGCATTTGCTGCCTGAGCTTGAGATCCAATGCGGACAAGGGTTCATCCAGCAGCAGGACTTTCGGGCGATTGACCAGCGCGCGCGCCAGGGCGACTCGCTGCTGCTGACCGCCGGAGAGCGTCGTGACCAGCCGATCCTCCATGCCGATGAGCTTGACGAGCGCAAGCATTTCATCAACACGCCCTTTGATCTCTGTCTTTGCGACTTTTTTCACTTTGAGGCCGAAGGCCACGTTTTCCCAAACACTTAAGTGGGGGAAGAGAGCATAGCGCTGAAACACCATGTTAAAGTGGCGCTGATTGGGCGGAAGCTGATCAATGCGCTGTCCACCTTGGCGAATCTCGCCTGCCGTTGGAGACTCAAAGCCCCCCAGCATGCGAAGCAGGGTCGTTTTGCCGCAACCGCTCGGTCCTAAAAGAGAGAAAAACTCGCCTTCAGGAATCGTCAGATCGACGCGATTCACCGCTTTGAAAGATCCGAACGATTTTTCGAGCCCTACGATCTCGAGCATACTCTTTAAATCGCACAGGGCTGATCCCGGAGCAAGACGTACCGGGTTGTAGAAACAAAAAAATCGAGAGCACCTCAGAAGGATGAAGCCCTGTGGGGATTCATCACTCTCAGATACTCTCGATTGAGAGGATCAAAAATTGATCGATCTAAAATTACTTAGCTTCGGCAGCCTTAGAGTCTTTCTTCTCTTCGTCAGCTGCTTTGACGTTAGATGCCTTCTGGGCCTTGTCGCCACTTTTCGTCGTGACTTCTTGGCAGTCTTTGGAATCTTTTTTCTCGCCTGCCCCAGCTGCAAATGCGCTTGCGCTCATGAGGGTGACGATTGCCAGAACGAATGCTTGATTGAATTTCTTCATGGTTATTTCCTCTCGTTTCTCTCTTATCGGCAGATTGCCCTCAAATCCTGAGTCCAATCCGTTTCATTCAGTTATCTGATATTAAGCAACCGACATGCCAAGGCTTGCTAAATATATGCTATTTAAATCAACAACTTAGAACTGCCTTTGTGCGGGGGCTTGAGATTAAACGTCTGAACCCCCCGGCACTGTCCAAACCTTTTACGGTTTTGGGTCAGAAGCTCAGGCTCACGCCAGCTGGACGAATGATGTCCAGGAGGTTTTGGAACGCAGAGGTCACTTGAAGCGCGATCTTGCGTCCTGCCGTGCTCTCAACCTTGGAGATCTCACCGCTTTGCTTGTAGGAGACGGTGATCGTTCCCAGGGAAGGATCACTGATTTCTACTGGCTTGGAGTTCTCATTGTATTTGAAGTCGATGCGACGGCGGTCCTGATCCACCATGCTGCGAATGCGTCCGCCGCCATCATAGAACAACCTGACGCCCTTCTTTTCGCTGTTCTTGGCGAAGGTGAGATTACCCTTTGCGTCGTATTCAAACGTCGACCAATTACTCTGCTTTTTGTCACGTTTCGAGTAACGAACGACCTTCGTGACCTTGCCAACCGTTGGATGATAGGCAAGCTCGGTGATTTCGTTCGGAGTGATCTTCTTGGTGACGTGTCCCTTGGTGTCATACTCAAAGGAAGTCTCTTCAGTGTTGTGCTTGATCAGCAAAGGAAGACCGCAGCACTCATTGTACGTGGTCTCGGTACGATCACCATCCAAGGTGGTGACAAGCTTATACTGCCACTCGTCGCCATCGGATTTCTTCTTGAAGTAGTACTCGTATTTGCTGACTGAGATCGGAGGAACAGCTTTTCCGTGCTCATCCGTCAGCTTCTCGGATGGGCGCACAGTGACGTTCACCATCGAGTAACCTGGAACGCTGGCATTCGTGCCGTAGTTATACTCGGTGAAAGTTCCATCGCGATCCTTCACGCTCTTCACGTTCTGGTTCTTGCTACGATCCCAATACCCGATCTTCATCGTGGTCTTATCGGTGTAGCCGATCTCGATCATGTTCGGGACCAGGTTATTGGTGCCCATCTCATATTTGAACGTGTAGGTATTGCCTTCAACGTCGGTGCTCTTCACGAGCATGTTCGAGCCGTCGTATTGATAGGTCGCCTTCTTGCCGTTCTCTCCTTCGATCGCGGCAACGAGGCCGTGATTGTTGTAGGAGAAGTTCATGCGACGGCCCTGGTTGTCGACAATGCGAGCCAGGCGTCCATCGGAGCCGTAGCTGAGATCAACGAAGTTGCCGTTTTTATCGGACACGCGAACGAGCTTGCCTGCGTCGTTGAACTTTTCGGTCTTGCCC
>JBJMMA010000011.1:0-10276 GCA_045805065.1 Bdellovibrionia bacterium
ACGCAGTCGCACAACCACGTCACGAAGCGTATCCAGAAGACCTCTCAAGCGCTCCAGCTCATCCATCGTGAGCTCATCGGTTGAGCCGCCCAGAAGCGTTTTCTTGAGCTCCATGAATTCGGACAAAAGTGCATCAGAGATCGTGAAATCACGCAAAAAGTAGCGCTCAAGAAACTTTCTCAGCTCGGCCGGCGAGTAAACCCCCGGACGCGCACCGCGGGTTCGTTCCTGAAAGAGCTTCAGGGAATTGGAGGCGCAATTGAAGACGCCTGAAATCTGATTATCCGAAGCATGGCCGTGGAAATAATCTGAAAGCGTATGCGCGGCGCCGGACAGGCAAGCCGTCTCAGCGGATCCCAGCTGAACCGTGACGTCCTGATTGGGGCGCTCCCCGATCTTCAGACCGCAGCCTGAAAAAGCTGAAGCTCCGGCAAGCACAGTAAGAAGGACAGTGCCCGTACGTTTAAAAAACATATCTCACCCCGGCGCGCACGCGGTCATTGGCCTGATAGCGACCGATGAAATCGTTGGGCGTTTCGTTGCTGCCTGCTCCGCCTTTCGGGTCCTGGCTTCCGAGCACGTCGGCACCCAGCCCGATCTCCCAGCGCGTGGAAGGAAGATATTTGAAATCCATGGAGAGAATCGATCCGTGATTTTTCGTATCGTAAAGAAGACTCGATGCCACGACAACGGTTCCCGAATTATGAATGCCAATGGTAGAGAGCAGGCCAGGCATCTCAAGCTCGCCGCCGGCCTTCAAGGCGCTCTGATAGGGATAGCGGGATTCGAAAACCGATTGCCCGCCCAGAAGCGCGTTTCCATCGCCCGAAACGTCAGGGCCGTTTCCACCATCCTGATAAAGATAGCTCAACGCAGCTTTCATCTGATTCTCTTTTTGGTCCGTGATGTGGAACTGCAAAGTCGGGCTGATCGAGATGGCGCGAGTCACCGTCTGCTCGGTCCAGGTTCTCGTGAGCTCCGGGCCGTAATCATGTCCCGGGCGATCAATGAGTGAAGAAATCCATCCTGAAACGATCTCATGATTGAAGCCTGCTTCAGCGGAAATCAGGTGGTGGTACACCACGCGAGGCGCAACCGGCACGTCAGCAACGTCCACGGTGGAGCGATTGCCATCCACAACCAGCTGACCTTGATACGAGAGAAGAAGCTGGTTCATGGGCTTGTAAGCATAACCGCCGGCGATCCACGGGCCCATCTTGTCGCCAATGCGAACCATCGCGGATCCAGCCGGATGAAGCAAAAGCTTGCTCATGGACGGGATCTGCAGATCGTATTTCAGCGGAGTGTCGCGGTCCATGACCTGGATTTTTCTTGGAGGCGAAATGAACCACGGCGAATCCGAGATCAACTGCCCATTATCGTTACTGATGGGAACGCCCCGCTCAGGAATCGAAATCGGAGTGCCGAAAATCACAGCTTTGAAGAGCGGGCGCTCCACTTCAACCGTAATTCCTGTAAGCGCGACGGTATCCGGGCGAAGATAATCCCAGCGATAGCGCGGCTGCCAGATCCCCAGACGCCACTCTTCATCGAGATGGTTCCAATCCTCGAGCTTTCGTCCGAGCGAAATCTTTGCAACCTCAATCTTGGAGGAGGTCGAAATATAGCCTTCCGGCATCTCAATATAGGCTTGAGTCGAGTCCTGCTTGGAGAGCGGCGCCATGGCGATGGCCTCAAGCCCTGCTCGCATCTCCACCCAGCTGCCTTCAAGATGCGCATAAGGCCGAGCAATCAAAGTCGAATACACGTCCTCGGTCTTGGTTCGAGGAGAATAAAGATAGCCTGCAGCTTCAGCGGAGAGCGTTCCACCCCAATCAAACGCCTTGCGGGGAGCGAGCGAGATCTCGCCTAAGTCCTGATTGGAGAGTTCCGCTGTCCAGGCGGAGTGCGCTAATAGGAGAAAGCCCGCGCCCAGAGCGGCGCTGGAAAGCTTCTTCAATTGCGTGATACCTGAGTTCTTCTTCAGAACACATTCTCCTATAAAATTTCCGGTAAAGATTCCGGACTTAGCCGCTCGCTTGAGGTTTCACTCAAGTTAACCCGGACCAAAGCTTTTTGCTAGCTTGCGTCAGGGCGCTGTCAGCCGCCGGTAGACTAGCATGGTTCATCCTTTATAGTCAACCTTTTTGGTCAGGTACTATACTTCAGAAGTTTAGTTATAAGATTTGGAGATAATTAGGCTTTTGCCTTTAGAGAAAGCGTTAAAACGAACTCAGCAACGGGTTCGCTCCCGGACTTGCTTGGAACGGTCGCATAAACCCGGACCGGAAGGTTTTGGCGTTCCTTGGTTTCCATGGCCGCACTGATGGCCTCACGGATCTTTTGGCCTTCCTCACAGATAAAGCGCGTATCGCCTTCAGCGCGTTTGAGGAAGTCGGCTTTGAAATCCTTGAACAAAATCCCGATTTTTCCGCCGGCATGCTTTTCCGCAAGGAACTGAGCCATGAGACCCGCCCCCAGGTCCGCACCTGCAGCCATGACTCCAAAGTACATGGAACGATAATGGTTTCTCGTCCTGCGATTGAGCGGGATCTCAATCACGCAATGCTCGTCATCAATCTCCATGACCTTCGGGCCCACAAAGAAGATGACTGGAATCTTAAAAAGCCCAAACAGCCTGAGACGCGCGGTCTCGCGAAAGGTGGCCGGAACTTTATCTTTTAAAAACTCTGGCAAGAATCCTAAAGCGGAGGACTTAAGCATGGGGCTAGCTTAATAACAAATGGACTAAATAGAAATAGCAAAGGCTCGGAGCTTCACATCAATGTGAAATCCCGAGCCTTTGAACTCGTTACATTCTCGGCCCGGCATACGCCCGGCCTGGTCATGTAGCTAAAAGCTAAATCTTACTTCTTACGAGCTTTTTTCTTACGGAATGCGACTTTCTTTTCGGTTTGGCGCTTGGAGCGTGCCTCGAAATAAGTTTTCGCAAATTCCTTATCAGAGCTCAGTTTTGCAACGAGCTTCTTCTTGCCTGCGCGGCGAGCAGTTTTACGTGCATTGCGCTTGGTTGCCACAGCAGCTTTATCGGTCTTGGCAGCAGAGGTCGCTGCGGTTTGGGTAGCCATCTAAAAATCTCCTTTTTTGCTAGAATCTTACTAAACTAGAACAGAATGCCTGTCACGCACTTTCCTGACCCGCGTCGTGCTCCAAAGGATGGTCTTTTGGCCGTAGGGGGTGATTTGCATCCTAAAAGTCTCCTCCTTGCCTATTCCCAAGGCATTTTTCCATGGCCAGTCCATGATCCTGACGAACCCGAGCCGATCCTTGCCTGGTTTTGCCCCAACCCACGGGCCATTCTGAGATTTTCAGACATTCACATCCCGGAAAGCTTGGCCAGAGCCCAACGAAAAGCCCAAAGCGCATGGCGCTTCAGCGTTGATGAGGCGTTTGAGAAAGTGATCCTCGCCTGCTCGCAAGTTCCCCGTCCCGGCCAGGATGGAACTTGGATCACGCCTGAGATGATCGATGCCTACATCGAGTTTCATCGCCTGGGTTACGCCCATAGCGTGGAAGTTTGGGAAGGCGCCGAGCTCGTGGGTGGAATTTATGGAGTGGATGCCGGAGGCGCGTTTGCGGGCGAGAGCATGTTTTATCGTAAGCCCAACGCCTCAAAGCTCGCGCTCCTCTACCTGATTGAGCACCTAAAAAAAGGCGGAGCCAGCTGGATCGATATCCAAATGCTGACTCCGCACATGAAGGCATTAGGCGCCGTTGAGATTAAGCGCGATGATTTCCTGAATGAACTGTCACGGACTCGCGCTCTCGGCCTTCGCCTTTTTCATTAACTGATGGAGCCTTCGATTTGATTTCAAAGGCGACGTCGTCATTCTTGATCACGATCGTCACATCACCACCGTTTTCAAGCTTGCCGAAGAGGATTTCCTCAGCCAGTGGCTTCTTGATCTTATCCTGAATGAGACGAGCCAATGGGCGCGCCCCCATCTGCTTGTCATAGCCCTTGCGTGCAAGCCATTCGCGAGCATCTGCCTCCAGGTGTACATCGACACCCTTGGCAAGAAGCTGTGACTCAAGCTCGACGATCTGCTTGCCGACCACCTGGCCCACCGTCATGATATCGAGTGGGTTGAAGTAGACGATCGCATCCAGACGGTTTCTGAACTCTGGCGAGAAGGTTTGCTCCACGGCCTTCTGAGCGGCGGCACCCTTCGCTTCCTTGGCATCCGGTGGAACCAGGCCCAGGCTTCGCTTCTCAAGCTCTCGAGATCCGACGTTTGACGTCAGGATGATGATCGAGTTCCTGAAATCCGCCTTGCGACCGTTGTTATCGGTCAAGGTTCCATGGTCCATCACCTGAAGCAGGATATTCCAGATATCGCCATGAGCCTTCTCAATTTCGTCGAGAAGGATGATCGAGTGCGGATTCTTGATCACGGCATCCGTGAGAAGACCTGCTTGCTCAAATCCCACATAGCCCGGAGGCGCTCCGATGAGTCGCGAGACGGTGTGCTTTTCACTGTACTCGGACATATCAAAGCGAAGGAATGGAACTCCCATGCAGTGTGCGAGTTGCTTGCTGAGCTCCGTCTTACCGACACCGGTTGGACCGCAGAACAAGAAGCATCCCACAGGGCGCTCACCTGTTCTCAGTCCCGACCTTGCCAGACGGATGGAGGTCACCAATGCATCGACCGCATGATCTTGTCCAAAGATCGTGAGTTTCAAATCACGCTCAAGATTTTTGAGACGCGTCTTCTGGCTCACGCTCACGGAGCGTGCCGGAATGCGCGCGATCTGAGCAATGACTTCCTCAATCGCCTCACTATCCAGAGTTGGCTTTTGAGCCGCAGGCTCAAGCGCTGCTCCCTTTTTGGCCGAAGCAATGCTTGCAACGCTTGCGGAAGCATTTCCAGCCGCGACCTTGAGCCTTGCCTTGGCACCCGCCTCATCGATCACGTCAATTGCCTTGTCTGGCAAGAAACGATCGGTGAGATGCTTGGATGAGAGCTCAACGGCAGAGCGAATCGACTCAGGCGTATATTTCACGCCGTGATGCTCTTCGAACTTGAGCTTGAGTCCGTTGAGAATCTGAATCGCTTCTTCCTGCGTAGGCTCTGGCACATCGATCTTCTGGAACCTGCGTGCAAGCGCATGATCCTTTTCAAAGACGCTGCGATATTCGGCATAGGTGGTTGAACCGATGCAACGAAGCTCGCCTTGCGAGAGCACAGGCTTCAAGAGGTTTGCCGCATCGAGCGCACCTCCACTCACCGAGCCCGCACCCACAATGGTGTGGATCTCATCAATGAGCAGGATCGGAAGGAAGCCTTTGTCGCGCTTTCTTTCGATCGAGTGAATGACCTTTTTCAAGCGTTGCTCGAAATCGCCGCGGAACTTGGCGCCCGCAAGGAGCGATCCCAGGTCCAGGGCGTAGACAATCGCGTTCTCCAGAAGATCCGGCACATTGCCTTCAACGATCCGCAGAGCCAGTCCTTCAGCCAGTGCCGTTTTACCGACACCTGCTTCGCCGACCAGAAGCGGATTGTTTTTCCGTCTGCGGCAAAGCGTCTGGATCATTCGCTCAAGCTCGTTCTGACGACCCACGAGTGGGTCAATCTTTCCGATTCTTGCGCGCTCATTGAGATTGACGGTGTACTGAGAAAGCGCGTCGTCTCCGACGGTTTTTCCTCCGTGACGAGTGTCACGACCCATTCCACGATCTTCGCGCTCTTTATCCATATCGCTCCCGAATGGCCCCATATGTGATCCCGAATGATCCCCTGAGTGATCTGAAGAATCATCGCTCTCGTCATCTGAGCCACTTCCTGAGCCCATTCCGCTGGACGCGTCGGTGAAGTCGCCCAGCGTAGGCTCGTCGCGATCGCGTCGATCCGAGCGAATGCCATGGCTAACGAAATTGAGGACATCAAGTCTTTCAATTCCCTGCTTTGTCAGGCTGTAAAGAGCGTGTGAGTCTTTTGCCTGAAACATTGCGACAAAAAGGTCTGTTGGCTGGATTTCGTCCTTGCCTGCTGATTGAACCTGAAACAACGCACGCTGGATGAGCCGCTGAATGCTGAGCGTTGCAACCGGATGTTCGAGCCGTCCCTCGTCTTCTGAACCATTACTGGACGGATCGCTATTCGAGGAGTCAGGCGAATTAGGATCACCTGAGCCATCTGTTGAGAGACGATCGGATGCAGGCGCTGCCTTTGGAATTTCCGTCCGCAGGTAAAGCTCCAGCTCGTTTCTGAGTTTTTCCGCATCGCCCCCACAGGCTTGCACCGTTTCAATAATGCTCTTTTCCGAGAGCAGGCTCCAGAGAACGTGTTCCAGGGTAAAATATTCGTGTTCGTATTCGACTGCGAAGCGAACTGCCCGATTGAGCACCGCCTCTGCTTTGCGACCGATCATGTTGGCCTCCCCAAGTCAGTTTGTGATCCAAAGCCTAAGAGCCTCTTTATACGCGTTGCGGGCGTAGCCCGCCTCGACAGGTACTCTCGGTTGATGAAAAGGTGCACCAGAAGTGCCACTTTAGATACTACTTAGTCGATTCTAAGTACCACTCAAATCACTTGAGAGGCTCGATCACACAATGGAGCGGATAGCCGCGGGACTTTGCAAGCTGTAGAACCTGAAACACCTTGGTTTCTGCAATATCATGGCTGTATACGCCTGCTACGCCCCGGCCTTCCTGATGAACGCGAAGCATTATTTGCATCGCCTCTTCTCCAGTTTTTTTGAAGAAGCGTTGCAGAACTTCGACTACGAACTCCATCGTGGTGTAGTCGTCATTCAATAACACGACCGCGAACTTCGGAGGTTGCTGCAACTCGTCTCGAACATCATCTTCGAGTGCGACGTCGATGCCCCCAGATCCCTCTTCAGAATTCGGCGAATTTGCCGACTCAGACGAATGGGACGATGCCATATTCCAGATACTTCCTCTAATACTACGCCTAATACGCCCCGTATCAAAACCTGTATCTCGACCGAGTCCATTTGGACGATGCGGCAGGTTCGAGGAATGACTGGACTGGACCGAGCCACCTTGTTGGGATCTATTCCGCCTATAAGGCCTGTGTATCATAATTTCATATTAGATGAATAGTTCATGAAGACCACGATTTTTGTAAGAGCTGTGTAATCGCTTGCTGACTCAGATTAGTCGAGGCGGCCTCGCCGCTACGCTTATAAAGATGCGAGCGGCTTGCGGCCAATTCAATCCTATGGGACAACTATTCTATGAGTGAAACCAATTCAGGCGGAAACACCAGCGGCGCAAACTCTCTCCGACGTCAGTTGGAGATGACCCGTTTTGACCGTGCCATGGAAGTTGCGGAGAGCTTGGCAGATCATCGGGCGCTTCTGACGACTGCCGAGCTTGCTCGCATGAACAATATCCTGACTGGTAAACCACAGGACTCGAGCGAAGAGCCATGGCGAGAAAAGCCAGTGACCGTCACACTTCCCTCAGGTCGCACGGAGACTCTTGCGCTGATCGCTGATCCGAAAATCACCGCACGCGAAAAGCTTCATCATGCGACAGAGCTTGGCGAGAACGGCGCCGTCATCGACGCTGCTGTCGACATTTACGCTGCCCTGGTTCTTTCGCACGTCTTTGAAGACGCAAACCGCAGAACCGCAGCCCTTGCCGCTCATTACTTCTTGCGCCGCTATGGCGCGCCGATCTCAGGCCTTGCGCTCCATGAACTGGGCCTGGGCGACTTGCGCGAAGAAGGACAAATCGAGTCCCTTCGCGAAACCGTCACTCAGATGGCAAAGTTTGCCAGTAAAGCCAAAAAATAAAAAAAGCCTGAAAGGTTTGACCTTTCAGGCTTTTGCTTTTTAAGAGTTCTGTAACGCTTATTCGTGCGTAAGTTTCTTGTACTTCACGCGCGTAGGCTTGAGAGCCTCAGCGCCCAGACGCTTCTTCTTATCTTCTTCGTACTCTTGGAAGTTGCCTTCAAACAACACAACGCGCGAATCCCCTTCGAACGCCATGATGTGCGTGCAGATACGATCGAGGAACCAGCGATCATGGCTGATGATCATCGCGCAACCCGCAAAGGTTGTGAGCGCATCTTCCAGCGCACGAAGCGTGTTCACATCCAGGTCATTGGTCGGTTCGTCGAGAAGAAGAACGTTTCCACCGGACTTGAGCATCTTGGCCAGGTGAACACGATTGCGTTCACCGCCTGAGAGCGATCCAACTTTTTTCTGCTGGTCTGAGCCCGTGAAGTTAAAGCGCGCGCAATAAGCACGCGATTGGACTTCGCGGTTACCCAGCATGATCGTTTCGTTCTTACCGTCAGAGATTTCTTCCCAGACGGATTTCTCAGGATCCAGCGCGTCACGGTTCTGATCCACATAAGCAAGCTTCACGGTATCGCCCACACGAAGCGTTCCGGAATCCGGCTTTTCCTGGCCCGTGATCATTCGGAAGAGCGTCGTCTTACCCGCGCCGTTACCGCCGATAATGCCGACAATTGAGCCCGCAGGAATCATGAACGAGAGATCATCCATGAGAAGCTTGTCGCCGAAAGCTTTCTTCACGTCCTTGGCTTCGATGACCAGGTTTCCAAGGCGAGGGCCTGATGGAATATAGATTTCCATCTCCTCAACTCTTTCCGGACGATCTTCAGCCAGAAGTTTTTCGTAAGCCGAGACGCGCGCCTTGCTCTTGGCCTGACGAGCCCGTGGGCTCATGCGAATCCACTCCAGCTCACGCTCAAGAGTCTTCTGACGCTTGGTCTCGGTCTTCTCTTCCTGAGCCAGGCGATTCTGCTTTTGCTCCAGCCAAGACGAGTAATTTCCTTCCCAAGGAATTCCGTGACCGCGATCGAGTTCCAGGATCCAGCCCGCGATATTATCGAGAAAGTAGCGATCATGGGTGACCGCCACAACGGTGCCCTGGTAATTTTTCAGGAACTGTTCAAGCCACCAAACAGATTCAGCGTCGAGATGATTGGTCGGTTCGTCCAAAAGCAGGATGTCCGGCTTTTGAAGAAGCAGACGGCAGAGCGCCACGCGGCGCTTTTCACCACCGGAAAGCTTGCTGACGTCCGCTTCAGGCGGCGGGCAGCGAAGTGCTTCCATGGCGATATCGAGCGTACGATCAATTTCCCAGCCGTTCGCATGTTCGATCTTCTCCTGAAGCTCGCCTTGCTCGCCGAGAAGCTTTTCCATTTTGTCTGGATCCAGATCCGGATCCGCAAAGGAGTTCGTAATCTCTTCGTAGCGCTTGAGCCACTTCACGAGATCGCCCATTCCGGATGCGACGTTATCGCGCACGTTGAGCTTTGGATCGAGCTGCGGCTCTTGTTGTAAGTAGCCAACCGTGATGCCGTCGCCTGGACGAGCATCGCCGTTAAAATTTTTCTCGACGCCTGCCATGATTTTCAAAAGCGTCGACTTACCCGCGCCGTTCAGACCGAGAACGCCGATCTTCGCGCCGTAAAAGAATGAAAGATAGATATCCCGAAGGACCTGCTTATTCGGTGGATAGGTCTTACCCACCCCCTGCATAGAGAACGCAAACTTTTGTGCCATAGGCTTATCTTTCTGACACATTCCGTCTTTGATTACCAGAAGGTGGTCGCCTACTTTTGGTAGCGACACCGCGTCATAATTGCCGCACGTGAGCAAATCAAAAAGGAACTAAGCGTTGAGCTAAAAGCCCTCGTTGCGACTTCCTGTCGCATTCCCGTTCGGCATCCTGCCTGGGAACGACTCGGTTTTTAGCTCAACGCTTAGTTCCTTTTTGATTTGTTCAATTGCCGCGCTTTGACGCACATGCGCTACCAAAAGTAGGCGACCACCTTAATGAAAGCTCTTTCACTTGAGTTCATACGAACAACCGATTAGAAATGACTTTATGCGCCGAACTTTACTTGCTCGTTTGCTTGTTTCTGTAGCCGCATTCACGACCTCGATGAACGGATCACTTCCAGGCATAGCCAGCTTAGGAGGTAGTTCCGCAAATGCGGCAGCCCTGACTCCCGCCAACTTTCCTGATCTGGTCGAAAAAGTCCTGCCAGGTGTCGTCAACGTCAGCTCGACCACTGTCTCCATCCAACCCGTTTATGGAATGGACGAATTCATGCGCTTTTGGGGCATCCCTCAGGAGCGTAAGCAGACTTCGCTGGGCTCAGGATTTCTCATCAATAAAGATGGTTTCCTAATCACGAACAATCACGTCGTCAGAGACGCAAAAGAAGTCATCGTCACGCTTTATGATAAACGCCAATTCAAGGCGAAGCTCGTTGGATCCGACCAAAAAACGGATTTAGCG
>JBJMMA010000012.1:0-20557 GCA_045805065.1 Bdellovibrionia bacterium
AAATCCGCGCTATGGTCGGTCCTGATCAGCATGTGATCTGCGGACTCTCGGGCGGAGTGGACTCGGCTGTAGCTGCGACGCTGGTTCATCAGGCGATTGGTGATCGCTTGCACTGCATTTTTGTGGATCACGGTCTTCTTCGCTATCAGGAGCAAGAGCGCGTGATGAAGATGTTTGCTGAGAAGCTTCACCTTCCTGTGACCTGCGTCGATGCTTCGGATCGATTCCTGACAAAGCTTGCAGGAGTCACGGATCCTGAGAAAAAACGTAAAATCATTGGCGCGGAGTTTATTGCCGTATTTGATGAAGCGGCTACGAAAGTTTCCAATGAGATTGGCCATCAGCCAGCGTATTTGGTGCAGGGAACGCTATATCCCGATGTCATTGAATCCAGCCCAGGCCATGGGCATTCGGTCACCATCAAATCGCATCATAATGTGGGTGGGCTTCCAAAGGACATGAAGTTCAAGCTCATTGAGCCACTTCGTGATCTTTTCAAAGATGAAGTGCGTGAACTCGGTCGTCGACTTGGGATTTCAGAGGATTTCATTGGTCGTCATCCATTCCCAGGGCCCGGTCTTGCGGTTCGTGTGATGGGCGAGATTACGCGTGAAAACCTGGATCTATTGAAACGCGTTGACGAAGTTTTCATTCAATCCATTCGCGAAGCAGGTCTTTATAACAAGATCTGGCAAGCGTTTGCCGTTTTCCTTCCGGTTCGAAGCGTGGGTGTCCAAGGCGATGGTCGCACTCATGATTATGTCGTGGCTCTTCGTGCCGTGACATCCTCGGATGGAATGACTGCGGATTGGTATCCGTTTGAGCCTCAGTTTTTGGGCTATGTCTCCAATCGCATCTGCAATCAGGTGAGGGGCGTAAATCGCGTTGTCTATGACGTGACGTCTAAACCGCCTGCGACGATTGAGTGGGAATAGCTCTACTGAGATAACCGCTCTTTTTTTGCATAAGCGTTTGGAGTGGTTCCAATCACCTTTTTGAAGTCGCGTATAAAATGCGCCTGATCAAAGTATCCAAGGCTCAATGCGATTTCGGACACGGACTCCTCTGGGGATCCATTTGCCAGGAGCTCAGCTGCTTCTTGAAGGCGGTATCTTTGGATAATCCATTTGGGAGAGACCCCAACATATTTGTCGAATTTTCGCTGCAAGGGGCGCATGCTGATTCCCAGAAACGAGGCAATTTGCTCGACTCGTGTGATGGATCGGTCTTTTTCGATGCGCTCGACAGCGTCTCGGATTTTCTCAAAGAGAGGGTCCCGCTTTGGGAGTCTTGCCGTCAGAAATTCTTCCATATGCTTCACACGCGCGTTTTCATCGGATTCTCTGAGAATCAACGTTCTGAGCGTGGCTCCTTCCGCGCCGAAGACCTCGCGAAGACTTGTCGTTCGATCTGTTAACGATGAAATGGAAAATCTGAAAAAAGGATAAAAACCGGCGGGTCTGAATTTCACGCCAAATACCCGTCCGCAACCTTTCAATGTCCTAGTGAACCTACCTGTCGTTACACCATAGAGTTCCGGACGCTGCTTTTCGATAGCGATGTGCACTGAAGGAAAGGGCAGGGTTTCGGACACATATGGCTTTTCTCCCATGAGATTCCAGGAGACCATCCAGTACTGCTCAATGAAGGGACTCAGCAAAGAGGATGGAGGAATACGGGTCAGATTGAATTTCTGCTCACCCGTCTTGGGTCGAAGGATTCCGCGGGTGTTACCGTGTTTGGGCTGAGCCATCAGTTTTCCTCTCGTTCGAATAAAAGCCGCGTTTTTACAATATCCGGAATTCTACGCAAGATATTCTAGTTTTAAAGATTGGAGTCATTTATGCAAATATCCGTGACGATTTCAGCATCCGTCGACAAGATTTGGGAAGCGTTAACCCGCCCGGAGCTGATCGAAAAGTACCTGTTTGGTACGACCACTGAAACCGACTGGCAACCAGGCAGCCCAATTTACTTCCGAGGAGTTTGGGAAGGAAAACCTTACGAGGACAAGGGCAAAGTTCTCGAGTTTCAAAAGCCCCGCCGGATATCTTACACCCATTGGAGCAGCTTTTCCGGAAAACCGGATCTCCCAGAAAACTACGTCACTGTTACCTACGAACTACGGGCTGGTTCAGATGCTACTGAGGTGAGCGTCAGTCAGGATTGCCTTGAGCAAGAGCAGGAGCGTTGTGAAACGAATTGGAAATTCGTCCTGGAAAGTTTGAAAAAACTACTCGAATCATGAAATTCAGGCCGAGGGAATATCCGGGAATATTACCCCTCAGGTAATTGTTTTGCTTTGTCCCCAATGAGATCTTCACTGAAGAAACTTAATGGAGGATAAAATGCACAGCTTAGAAAAAAAGGTTGCACGCCCATTTATTGAAATCGCGGATGGACACCAGCTTTTCGTTCGAGACTGGGGAGCGGGCACCCCGGTAGTCTTGTTGTCAGGCTGGGCGATGGATAGTCGCGGCTGGGCAGAGACAATGATTCGGATTACCCATGCGGGGTTTCGCGCGATCAGTATGGATCGCCGGGGTCATGGTCGCTCCACGGATCCTGGCGTGATCAGTTATGATCTTCTTGCGGATGACCTGGCGACCGTAATTGATCGTCTTGGTCTCGACAAGATCATCCTTGTCGCGCACTCAGGCGCCGGCGGAGAAGCCATTCGCTATCTCAGCCGATATGGTTCTACGCGAGTTGCCAGGCTGGTACTGGTCGGGGCTACCGGACCGAAGATGGTTGCGCAGAGTCCCGGAGACCCAGGAATTCCAAAAGATTTGGTAGAGCTTTCGGTGAATCAAATCGCGCACGATCTTGAGAGCTGGCTTCAAGAAAACCTCGCTCCCTTTGCACCGGGGGCTGATCAAGCCACGCTCGATTGGCTGGGAACGATGGCGCGAGACTCGTCACGGCGATTACTTGTTGATTTCCAGCGCGCCATTCTCGAGACGGATTTCGTCGTTGAGGCCAGGAAAATCGATGTGCCGGTGCGGCTCATTCACGGAACAGAAGACGTGAGTGCTCCTATCGACCTGACCGCGCGGCATTACGCCAAGATCATTCCGAACGCCGAGCTCTTGGTCTATGAGGATGCGGCTCACGGTCTGATGATCACGCATGCGGGTCGGCTTGCAGAGGATATTATCAGATGACTTGAGGGGTTAGCATGATGATCGAGTGCTTAAATAACTGAACTCAAAATCGGAGAACTAGAAATGCCTGCTTACGCCGTCGCCCAGCTGAGAAATGTCACCATGAACGAAGGACTTCAAGTCTACGTTAAAAGCATTGATGAAACGCTGCGCCCCTACTCGGGTCGCTTCATCATTCATGGCGCCGAAAAAGTGCAGCTTGAAGGCTATTCCGCTGGCGATCTGATCATAATCACGTTTCCTGACATCGCAGACGCCCGAGCCTGGTATCACTCTCCGGCTTATCAGGCGCTCATCCCGCTCAGGCAGCAGGCCTGTGAAGGCGAGCTGTTTCTCATGAACGGCGTCGATGAAAATCACCGGGCGATCGACATTTTTTCAGGTTAGTATTGGATTCTGGAGTCTTCATGGCGATGCAAAAGCAAGATTTTGGTACACTGCTGCGCTCATGGCGCCAGCGCCGACGCTTCAGTCAACTTGACCTGGCAAATGAAGCTGAGATTTCGCAACGGCATCTCAGCTTTATGGAGTCGGGTCGGTCTCAGCCCAGTCGCGACATGGTGCTGCGACTCTGTGAGTATTTGAACGTCCCGCTTCGGGAGCGTAATGCCATTCTGCACGCTGCCGGTTTTGCGTCATTTTACACGGAACCTGATTTTTCAGCACCGGAGCTCGAATCAGCAAGAGGCATCATCGAGCGCATTCTCAAGGGAAATGACCCGAACCCCGCTCTTGCTGTGGACCGGAATTGGAATTTGATTTCAGCCAACCAGGGTGTTGGCGTCTTGTTAAAAGGCGTGGCGCAACACCTGCTCGTGGGCAACGTCAATGTGCTGCGGTTAAGTCTTCATCCTGAAGGCCTTGCTTCGCGCATTTTGAACTATACTGAATGGCGCAATCACATTCTTCACCGGCTGGCTCGTGATATCGAGACGTCAGCCGACGATCAACTAGCCCTGCTTCGAGACGAACTTGCTTCCTATCCGGACCCTTTGCAAAAGAATCCTTCGCAAAAGGCGTCACGACAACCAGACTCGGAATCCTTGAAAGGCATCGCAGTGCCTCTTCGAATCAGCAGCGAAGAGAGAACTCTTGAGTTCTTGAGTACGACCACGGTTTTTGGGACGGCTGTGAATATCACATTGGCCGGTATAGTCATTGAGAGCTTTTATCCGAGCAACCCTGAAACCGCCGCGGCAATGAGAAAGTTGATTTCCTAGGAAGATGCTGAGATTTGCAAAATTCCCATTTGCGCAGGGTCCGGATCTTGCTGAAAAGAGCAAAATCATGGCCCACCAAAGCAATGTGATTCAGGTAGGAAAAAAGATTGAAGACGCGTCTGAGACTTCAGAAGCAAAAGACGTGATTGATCCGGTTTGCGGGATGAAGGTTGACCGCAAGAGTTGTCGGCATATGCTTTTCCGTCCTGAGGACACCTATTACTTCTGTTCAAAGGATTGTCAGCAGAAATTCATGACTCGCGGATTCAAACCCGCACAAAAAGCAGCCTGATCCTTCCATTTGAGCCCGAAAATTGAATACCTCGCGCAAGGCTTCCTATGGAAAAATTTGACGCGCTGAAATGGACTTCTCGGATTGCTCAAGATCGCAGAACTCTTGCCGCATGGGCCCATGCACTGGGCTGCGGTAAGGTGCAAGTTGCGCATGGAATGCTCAGGCTCTTAGGTGCATCCGGTATTGAGCGCTCGCTTCATCTGCCTGTGAGCTTTGAGAATCATTTGGAGAGTGAGCTCCAGCATTCGGAATGGCTTCATGCTGCAGTTGCAGCCGAGCGGCAGGAGCTCTCGTGCGACCCCGAATATGACCTCATGGAGTCTCGGATGGCTCAGGCCATGGAATCCTACGTTCGCGTCCTTTTGGGCTACGCTGAGCGGCAGACGCTTTGCCAGGAAGCTCAATACTGTACGGCCACGATAGCCTTAGGATCTCGAATTTTCAGACATTCTTCGGAACTCAGGAAGGAATGCGGGGACTTGGAGCTATCGAGGGTTCTTTCCAGAATTGTTGAGGAAGAATCGCGACATGTCAGGACCGCTCAGGCTCTTTTACAAAGCCTTCCTCGTGAGACGCACGGCATCTATCGGAGTGTTCGGGCTTTTGAGGAAATGCTCTTTGGCAGGATGATTCGGAAACTGTCCCGAGGTTTAGAATTGTACGAACGCTCCGCGTTAAAGAGACCGGCTAATCAGTCATCAAATCAGCAGCCGCTTGCGCGCTGTGTATAGCATTTTTACACGCCGTGCGTTACTGATTCGGTTCGATGTCGTTTGTCCATTTGCACGTTCATACTCAGTACAGCCTTCTTCAGGGCGCCATCTGGACAGATGCGCTCGTCGACAAAGTCGTGCAGATGACTCAGAACGAGTCAGATCCTCGCGCAAAAGCGGTCGCCATTACCGACACGCATAATCTTTTCGGCGCAATCGACTTCTATAATACGGCGAAAAAAGCGGGCATCAGGCCGATCATAGGTTGCGAGATTTACTACGCGCCTCAAGGCCGCGCGGGAATGAACGCACAGACGGGCCCAGCGTCTGCGCAAACGGGTCCGAAGGTTCATCAACTTGTTCTTCTTTGCAAAAACTTAAAGGGTTATCAAAACCTCTGTCAGATGGTCACGCGCTCGTTTCTTGATGCGCCTCCTCCGCAGAAGGGACAGAACTTTGGTCCGCGCGCTGTGATTGATCGCGCACTGCTCGATCAATGGGGCGATGATCTGGTCGTTCTCTCCGGAGATCTTCGCGGAGAAATTTCTTACAAGCTCTTGATTGGAGAGCTGGAAGCCGCCACCGAGACACTTCAATGGTTTAAGAAGCGCTTTGGAGAAGATTTCTATCTCGAGCTTCTGGACTCAGGGCTTGCTGAGCAAGAAAACGTCAATGAGCAGTTGAGAGCTTTAGGTGAGAAGTTTGGCGTAGGCTTGGTAGCGACGGCCAATGCACATTATCTATCGCCTGATGATGCTGAGGCTCACGAAGTTCTTCAGTGCATTGAAGGCGGAAGAAATCTTGATTTTGACCGCCCAAAAAGCCTGGTGCCTGCTGAGTTTTATCTCAAGCCACCTGAGCTCATGCGCGAGCGCTTTGAGCGTTTTCCTGGGGCTTGTGAAAATACCCTGGTCATCGCGGACAAGTGTGACCTGAAATTTAAATTTAAAGACGATAAAGGCAGAACGATTTACCAGTTGCCGAACTTTCGTCCGGACAATGTCGCCAAGGGCGATCCATTTGACTTGATCGCATACTTTAAAGAGCAGACTCGCAAGGGCCTGGTTGAGCGATTTGCAGAGCCCATCTTTGCCGATAAGGTGAGCGCTCCGGATTGGGAAGAAAAGAAAAAAGAGTACGAAGAGCGGCTTGAGTCCGAACTCTCGATGATTGAGAAGACCGGATTTGCTGGTTACTTCCTCATCGTTTCGGACTTTATTATTTGGGCAAAGTCTCAAGGCATCCCTGTGGGTCCAGGTCGTGGATCGGGCGCGGGCTCGCTCGTTGCCTATAGCTTGAAGATTACGGACATTGATCCGATTCAATTTAAGCTGCTCTTCGAGCGTTTCATCAATCCTGAGCGTATTTCGATGCCCGACTTTGACGTCGACTTCTGCCAGGATCGTCGTGGCGAAGTCATCGATTACGTGAGGCGCAAGTACGGTGCTGAAAACGTTTGCCAGATTATCACATTTGGCAAGCTTCAGGCCCGTGCTGTCATCAAGGACGTGGGCCGTGTCCTTGGCCTCTCATTTGGCGATACCGATGCCATCAATAAGCTTTTGCCGGATGAGCTCGATATCACGATTCAGTCGGCACTGGATCGTGAACCGCGGCTCAAAGAAAAGATGGAGACCGACCAGCGCGTCGCTAAAATCATTGAGTACGCGCTCAAGCTTGAAGGTCTTTATCGAAACGCAGGCATCCATGCCGCAGGCGTCATCATCACCGAAGAGCCGGTGGTCACGTATTGCCCGCTTTACGCAGGTAAAGACGGCGATATCACGACTCAGTTTGATAAGGACTTCTCTGAATCCGTAGGTCTCGTGAAGTTCGACTTCTTGGGCCTGAAAACGCTCACTGTGATCGACAACGCCGTGAAGCTGGTTCGTCAGGTCGCAGAGCCAGGATCAGTGGATGCGGAGTTCGCGCTTGAGCGGATCAATTATAACGATCCCAAGGTCTTTGCTCTGATTTCTTCAGGCGATACGGACGGGATCTTCCAGGTCGAAAGCTCGGGGATGAAGGATCTTTGCTCGCGCATTGTTCCTAACTCCCTGGAAGACATCACCGCTATCAACGCTCTCTATCGTCCGGGTCCGCTTGGATCCGGGATGGTTGATGACTTCATTGATCGTAAGCATGGTCGAAAGCCCATTGTTTATGACGTCGACATGCTCGAGAGCATCTTAAAAGATACTTACGGCGTTATTCTCTACCAAGAGCAAGTCATGCAGATTGCGCGTGAGCTTGCAGGGTATTCGCTTGGACAAGCCGATCTTCTTCGCCGCGCGATGGGTAAGAAAAAGCCTGAGGAAATGGCTGCGCATCGCGACTTGTTCGTGAAAGGCGCGACGGCGAAAGGGCTTCTGGCGCAAAAAGCTGAAGGCATTTTTGACCTCATGGCCAAATTCGCTGAGTACGGATTCAATAAATCCCACTCGGCAGCCTACGGAGTTCTCACTTATCAGACGGCGTATCTGAAAACCTATTATCCAGCCGAGTTCATGGCAGCGCTCATGACGACTGAAATGGATAATACGGATAAGCTCACCAAGTACATCAATGACGCCAAGGCGCACGCCATTCCGGTTCTTCCGCCGGATGTGAACCATTCGCACAAACGCTTCAGCGTGGATCGACTCGAGGGAGGCAAGAAAGCCATCCGTTTTGGTCTTGAAGCCATTAAAGGCGTAGGTGGAATTGCGGTCGATGCGATATTGGATGCGCGCGCCGTAAGCCCATTCCTGAACGTGCTGGATTTTTGTCGCCGCGTTTCGACTCGCAAGGTGAACAAGAAGGTTCTGGAATCGCTCACGCTTGCCGGTGCGTTTGATACGATTGCGGAAGTCAATCGTGCAAGCCTCTTTGCATCGCTTGAAGATCTGTTGAAGCATGCGGGTGAAGAGCAGGAAGAGCGCGAACTGGGGCAGTCCTCGCTCTTTGATTCCTTCACGGCAGAAGAAGTGAAGCTTGTGACGCCTGCAGCGACGATCTTCAAAAAAGAAGAAGATTGGCCGATGTCGCGAAAGCTTGCACAGGAAAAACAAGTCGTGGGCTTTTACGTCTCCGGGCATCCGCTCGATAATTGGCAGAAGATCTGCGAGGACTGGCTTGGCTGGACCACGGAGCGCATCAAGAATCATGCTGCTGAGAAGGCGGCGCGCAAAGCTGCGGCTCCTGCTCCTCAAGAAGGGGGTTGGGGCGGAGATTTTGGCGGTGGTGGATTTGGTCCAGGACGTTTCCGTGCGCCTAAGCAGGAAGTAAAACTTGTGGGCCTGATTGGCGGCATGCGTGAAGTCATGACCAAAAAGGGAAGCCGCATGGCCTTTGGCGAGATCGAAGATCTCTACGGAAGGCTTGAAGTCGTGTTCTTTCCTGAGGCCTACGCCAATAACCAGGAAATGCTCAAGCGAGCGGCCACTGAAGTTGAGGCGATTATCGTCACCGCCGATCTTGAGACCGCGGATGAAGCGCCAAAGCTTCTGGTGAAGACCCTCGAATGGGCCACTGAGGCTCATAAGGGAAAAGTCCAGCACGTGGTTTTGAAGATCACTCCAAGCGAAGTGAGTCCGGATCAGCTTCGCGAGCTGAAAAAGAATCTTCTTCAACATCGCGGCAAATGTCCGGTGCGGATTGATTTTATCGACTCGACGTTTAAAACGCGTCTGGATCTTCCTAAGGCCCTCATGGTTTCTGGCACGCCGCAGATGGTGCAATCCATCAACAAGATCTTCGGGCGCAATGTTGTTGTTCTGAGTTAAGAGCGGCAAAAAACTGACGCTCAGCTCTGTTCGGACATTTTTTCTGACAGCTGTTTTTTCTGCCTTTTCTGAGCATCATGCTAAAATTAGCTCATATGCACTCGATGCGTCAGATTGGCCCATTCCATTTCAGCATTTTAACTCTAGGTCTCTTGAGCAGTACTGCTTGGGCTGCGCAGACCACGACACCTCAAGCTCCCGCAAAAACTGTGATGGCTGCTCCATCTGCCACACCGAGCGCGAGTCCTGATCTGGGAAATCGAATCCAGGCTTACTTTTCTGATTCGAGAAAACAGCTGGGAAGCATGGAACCTTGGCAGCAAAGACTCTTCAACGAAGAAGCGGTACCTGACTATCAACGCTTTGTGCGCGGCTATCGCATGTCGAACACGACTCTCAATGCGGACATCGATCTTGAGAGCTTGAAAAATTTCTTGCGCTTTTATGCGCCAAAATCCCTGAAGCGCGAAAAACCTTCGATTGTGGCCGTTTTAAAGCCTCAAGCCAATTGCTCAAAATGCGTATCTGGACTTCCTGAGTTGAAAACCATGGTCAGCTCTCGCCTGGAGCGCCGTGGGTTCAAAGTGGTTTGGGTTTCGGCTTCGGAGCTCGGTGAGGCAAGTCTCACGGGACAAGAGCTCGTCGCTGCCGCAAAACAATCCGCAACTCAGAAAGATGCTGTGGGAGCGCTTGTTGTGTATTGGCAGCGCTCGGTGGATGATGACGATGCCATGCATCCGGATGAGCGCCATTATACGATTCACTCCGCGCTTGAGCTCAGGGATCTGGCCAGCGCTCAGGAGCAGCTTGAAATCGCCGACAATGGAAGTTTTGAGCGCTCTGAAGGAAAGCTTCTGACCGATGCTTTTACGGAGATTGGCGCAAAGCTTGTGGATCTTGAAGTAAGCCAGGCTGAGATCAAGCGCGAAGAAACGACGATTGATGTCATCGGCATCCATTCCTTTGCACAATATCAGGCTCTGAAAAACGCTTTTCAAGGCGCAATCAAAACCGGAACCCTGGAAGAACAGAAGATCTCAAGAGGTCGTGCGATTTTCGCGGTTTACTCCAGCGCGCCTGTTCAGAAGATTCAGCAAGCCATTGATTCGTCCAAGCCTGAGGGCTTGAAACTCGGTCCATCGACGATCGAGGCCAATGAGATTCATCTTGAGGTCACGACCGCGCAAGCGGCGCCAAACTCAAGCCAGCCCCAAACTCAGCCGGCAGAGCAATCTGGAGCTCAACCAAAAGCTGGCAAGCCAGCCCCCGCACAAGCCCCCGAAGGAGACCCCGAGGCATGAAGTATTTTTTAGCATTGCCCCTCTGTCTATCTTTGATCGCGCTGGGAAGTACGTCTTGTCAGCGCTCACAGGCTTTCAAAAAGGATCAGGAGTATTACAAGCCTGAGGGTTCAACGAGCTATTACGACAAGGCAAATAGAAGTTCAGCCAGTCGCGTGGAATCCATGGGTCAGCCCAAGAAGAGAATCTTGGTGTTTGATTTCTGGAACGATACTCCAGTGAAGTCCGAAGTCGGAGGCTTTGCGGCTGATGAACTGAGGCGCGGGCTTTTCCTTACTCAGCGACTCATTCTTTCGCCTGAGATTAAAACTCAGTACGTGACTGAAGACTTTTTGGATGCTGGCCATGGCGGCACGCAGATCAAGGTCGCGCAACTGATTCGCGAAGGCAGAAAACTCGGCGTATCCGTTCTGGCCATTGGGCGCGTGACCAAGATCGTCTTTCGCCAACGCGGAGACGATGTCGGTTTGCTGAGACAAAAGCAATCCCTTGCAGGCGTTGACGTTGAAGTGAAGCTTTTTGATGTCTCAGGCGGTCGTGAGCTTCTGGCTGTTTCTCGCTCAGGCGATGCTTCGAGCAACTCGCTTGTGGCAGTGGAAGGTAAGAATCTCGAGTCGGCCCAATATCGCGCCGAGCTCGTTCAGATGGCTGTGCGGGATGCTGTCGCCAAGCTTGTGCCGGATGTGATCCGCGGCGTGGAAAAGCTTGCCTGGGAAGGGCGTATCGCTCGAGTCGTTGGAAACAAGGTTTACGTGAACGCTGGACATGCTTCCGGGCTGATTACGGGTGATATTCTTCGTGTTCTTGCGCCAGGAGATGATATCTATGATCCAGCAACTGGAGCGTTTCTGGGCCGCACGAAGGGGCAACTCAAAGGAACGCTTGAAGTCGTAGATTTCCTGGGACCCGATGGATCGGTGACCGAAATCCATACCGGTGGGAACTTCCAGGAGAATGACCTCGTTCAGCTCTACTGAAATACAATCTGAAATGGAAATTGAGGTCAGAAGGCATTCGAAAGAATCGCCTTGGACTTACACGATGCTGGATGCCCGCCAGCGCGAGATCGCCCGGCGTGTTCTTGAAGGCGGTCCTGGTGCGCTTCTCTTGTCCGAGCTCTCTCCCGTCATCACGGTGGGCAGAAGAGCTGCGGCTACGGATCTTCTGCTTCCTAAGGAAATGCTTGCGCGTGCAGGTGTGGAAGTCGTGCCGACGGATCGCGGGGGGCTTGCAACCTGGCACGGCCCAGGCCAATGGGTACTCTTTGCAGTCGATAGCCTCGAGCGCCTGACCGGGGATCGAAGAGGAGTTCGGAAAGCCGTCGATGCCTTGCTTGGCGTCGCGCTTGAAGTGGGAAAAACTTACGACCCTTCAGCAGAAATCCGATCGGGTGCTGAGATGGGTGTTTGGACTTCTCGAGGCAAGTTTGCTGCTCTGGGCGTCCACATCGATCATGGCGTGCTCTTGCACGGTCTATCTGTGAATGGCTTCAAATCGGAAACAAGCTTCATGGGGCTCAGGCCCTGCGGACTTGATCTTCCCGTGGACTATCTGGTGAAAGATCGTCCGTCCGAGTTTGATGAGCTCGGGCAGAAAATCTTGGCTCAGGCCCAAAGCAGGTTCACAAAGACGTTCACGAACAAGTGATCATTTCGACTTCCTGGATCGCGGTGTGCTCATCCAGATAATCCGTAATGTCCCAGATGCGTGGCTCGCTCCAGTCAGAGTCAATGACAACAACGCCTGGCCTTCCGTTCAAATCAAAAACAGATGCAGCAACAATGGAGTGGCCGCCGCCATTTCTCTCGCCAACCTTGCGTGGCACCCAAAGTCTTCGATCCAGTTTTGCGTAGGAAGCTGGTCGGATTCTCAAAAGATCAAAGGGCGAGGTTCTCATTTGAGTTCCGATATTGAATGAGATCAATACAGGGGCCCCTTGGGCAAGGCGACTCAGAAGGAAGTTACGGGCCCCTTGAGCGGAATCAAACCGATGGTTCTGGCAATGAAATCCAAAGCGTTTGCCATAACCATCCAGAATTCCACGAATCGAATAACGATGCTGAAGGACCAGGTAATACTGATTGATGGAATCAGCCAGGAGAGAGGTGCGTCCTTCTTCTGTGGAAAGAGTTTTTAAGAGTGCGCCGTTTCCTCGGAATCCATCCATTGCCGTCTGAACCAGGAAATGGTTGATTGCGTAACCCGTGCAGGTGCCGCCCACTTGTGCGTAAGGATCCAGAACATTCTCTAGCCCACGATCCGCGATCTGAATCAGTCCGGCTGGAACGTAAAGCACGTTCATGGTCTTTGGATCCAGGAGCATGTAGGAGTCGACTTGGCCATTCGACTTTACGACGCGACCTAAGAACAATCCGGACCTTGGGGTGTTTTGATTGGGGAGCTCAAAGCGAAGCTGTGAGCCAACGGCAACCGGGTAAACGCCACGCGAAACCGGATGATCCATCCGAACCTGAATCGCGTCTGGAGTTGAGCTTGCAATCGCAGGCAAGCCTTGGCTCAGAAGAAAGACCAGGCCCAGCAGAAACCGAATCGACTTCATTTGGGCCACTTTCTATTTATGATTGACCGTAAAGTCGTCCAGGATCTCGCCATGGATCGACAGAGTAACGGATCGGAGAACCTGATCGTTCACTTCAAAATGCGTGACTGTTCTTTCGCGGAACGAGTGAATGGAGTACGGGTTCTTCGCGCCGTAAACGCCCATTTTACCGCCGGCTGGGCCAGCAACAACATACTGAATTCCGTCTTTAACTGAGCGCTCGAAGATATGCGTATGTCCAGTCAGTACAACGTCTACGCCGTATGCTTCAAAAAGCGGCACGAATTGATTTCGCAAAACGATATGTTCCTTGCGGATCGCGCCCGGGCCATCAAAAAAGCCTTTGCTGTAAGGCGAGTGATGGAACATGACGATTTTCCATTGAGCGGGCTTGATGAGTTCGCTCTTCAGCCATTCCAGCTCAGGCTCAACCAGTGTCTTGTCGTCCTCAAAGTTTGAGTTGAGAGCCATGAGATGGATGCCACCCAAGTAAGTGGAGTAGTGAGCGTCATGAGCTTTCAGCCTGAAAAAATTCTGCCAGTAATTGGTGTTCTCATCGGAACGATATTCATGATTTCCGATGACAGCATAAGTGACGCGAGATCCGCCAATGATCTGAAGCGCGCGGAAGTAATCAAACCAATCCTGCATTTGCGCGCCTTCTTGCACCAGGTCGCCACCGCTGAAAATAGCGCTGCCAGGAAAAGTGGAGATCTCCTTGGCGATATCTTCTAAAAACTCGGGGCCTTCTTGCGCGTCCGCAATGAAAGAGAAGCGGACTGGCTGATGCTCGTCCGGGCATGGGATAGGAGCAATGACGTTTCTTTGGGACATGCCTGGAAGATAGTAGGAAACTTCGTTGCCGAATCCGCATTCAGCGACAGGGAGCTCGGCTGACCACGATACGCCATCGTGATGGGCTTCCACTTCGTTGAGCTGCGTGTTTCCGAGATAAGTCTGAACTCTTACAGGAGTCGTCGGGAGTCGGTTGCCGGTATAGCGCCAGCCAACAGCGATGTGACCAGTCCCGTGGGCAAAGAGGTAAGGCTCCACTTCAAAAACGGCGGCGTTTTGTTCCGCGATTTCAACGTTTGTCGCTCTTTCAGAGTCGGCTAGGCCCAAGGATGAGCCCCAGACGCCACAGGCCAACGTAATGGCTGCAACAACGCCTAAAAGTGATCGATGTTTTGTTGTCATGCTTTGCCCCCCCCTTACGTCTTCCAACTCGATGCCGCTACAAAACAGCGTGACAGGTATTGCTCTCGTAGCGGGCGGCGTTTGTCAAATCGGGGTTCTCTTGTAACTCCATGAGAACGTGGGCAAAACAGGGCGACGCGGGGTAATGATAGAATAAGTATCTGAAACTTCAGATTGTTTCTGCCTTTTTACTGAATCAGTGTAAGTGGATTTGCCGAAAGTAATGCAGTAACTCTGCGCGTTATTTTCCCGGCCCAAAGTACCCTGGTTTCAGTTGCTGCTGACACTTAGTTGGCGATGATCTTTTGCAAACTCATTCAGCGAAGGATCATAGTACTTCAGTTTTGGATCTCGAACGAAAACGCGTTTGTCGAAGTCCACGTTTCCGCTGTCCCAGGTGGAGTCCAAGATGACCCAATGTCCGTCGATGAAGACTTGGTTCCAGGCATGAGTTTGAGTGGTGCCTGTTTGTTCCCAAGTCTGTCCTAACATCGGCCAAATGATTGCGCCGATAATCACCCGAGTTCTGAGTCCTGAGGCACGGGCTAGCGCCGCATAGAGATTTGCGTAGCCGTTGCAGATTGAGACTCCCTCATGAAGCGTGGTCAAGGCATCGACAGACTTGGTCTTATAGGTGCCTCTGAAGTAGGAGTCCGTGTCATAAGCAATGTTATGAGTGATCCAATCATGAATTCTCTGAGCCTTCTCGGAATCGCTTGAGGCACCCGCTGTGATATCGCGAGCCAGTGCCACAATCTCAGGATCATCGCTCTGCACGTCGCCACTTGGAAGAAGATAGCTCAGGTCGCGCGTGTCCGTGTTAGTTACGTCCACCTGACCGTAATAGGCTTGCTCTGAAGAAGATTGATATCGATTCGGGTTCTGGGAGTACCATGCCTTGATTCGGTAATTTCCCGGGCCATAAGGCAAATAGACGCGTCTTGAAAAATTTCCGCCCGTTGCTGACGCATAGACAGAAAGTGGCTTTTTGGTTTGATCGCTGAATTCGATTTGAATGTGCACAAGCGCAGTCCCTGATGGAAAGTTTGCGCTGAAAAGGTAGCTGCTATCGCTTGTCGATAGACCTCTGGAAAAGCTCTGCTCCTGAAGCGGAGGAGCTTGATAGGAGTCACTTGAATTGGCCGGAAGGGAATTCAAGACAGAGTTGAACGCGTCAAAGATTGAGCCCGCAAAACTTGGGCTTGCTACGAGCAGAGACAGGGTCGCTAATGAAAGCGTAGGTCCAATGAGCTTTTTCCGCAAAAACATCGTGGCTCCTTTTGGATGTCGGGTGGGATCTGATTTCCCGAAATACGGCGTTACTTTCCTATAACGGACCAAAAAAGTCAAGTAACTAAAAATGGGTGAACTTTAGGTAAGTTATGGATACTCAAGCGATAAAGTGGAAGCCTGGAGAACGCTGTAGGCCGGGTGTGGATATTTTTCCGTGATCTGCTTTGCGGCATATTCATGCCTGAAGTGAAATTTTGAATGGATGGCGAAACTATTCTCCCGTCTCACTCGTAACACTGCACTCTGGCTATTGCGCGAACCCTATTGCCGGACAACCCTTTACGGAGAATTACTGATGAGTAGTACGTGGACAACCTCTGGGTTAAGTGCAGCCGCACTTGTCCTTTTAGCAAGCGGCTGTGAGCCCATCCAGCTTCCTAGCAACATCCAAATTATAACGGCTTCCCCAAGTCCTTCAACAGACACGAAAGCCAGCCCAACACCGACTTCTACGCCTTCTGGGACTCCTACGGCAACTCCTTCGCCGTCGGCATCGCCGACGAAGTCTCCTACGCCATCACCATCTCCTTCAGTATCGCCATCTCCTTCAGCATCACCTACGGTCACGCCCAAGCCAAGCCCGACTGTCACGGTGACCCCGACTCCTGCGCCTACTGTCTCGCCCCCGATTTCTGTCGGAGCAAAGATTACCGATATCAAAGTCAGCGCAACTTCTAGCCTGACTGCTCAACTCAATGTACCGATCACGTTTGGCATTCCATTTCCAAAAGGGGCGCTGCCATCTGGGAAAGTTGCGGTCTTGAGAGATCCAAGCACTCAGAGCGTGATTCCGACTCAGTTTGAAATCAAACCCACGCATGATGACGGATCTGCAAGACATGCGATCGTCACAGCGATCCTGCCTCAAATTGGCGCAGGCGCTACAATGAATCTGG
This sequence comes from Bdellovibrionia bacterium, assembly GCA_045805065.1. Taxonomy (GTDB): domain Bacteria; phylum Bdellovibrionota; class UBA1018; order UBA1018; family UBA1018; genus CAZCBS01. Next base: position 16,404 of record JBJMMA010000012.1, read on the forward strand.
ATCTACTCAGTGCTCAAGCTTCCCAGCAAACGCCAATGACCATCGCAACGCTTTTTAGCAAAGGTTTTACGACCTCCGTCAGCGTTACGATCAGCGGGACTGTCTATCAAGCCACTTTGAACACAAGTAACTATGCGTCCTTGCAAAAGGGAACCTGGCTTCAAGGACCGCTGGCAACAGAAGGGCTTTTCAAGGTTCCACTGACTGCAAATGGATCGGCGCATCCTCTTCTTCATGCGCGCTTTTATGTTCGTGCCTTCCAGGGCGGAACCAATGCACGCGTGGGTGTCTCCATTGAGAACACCGATGCTTACACGGCACCTGCCAACGTGACGTATGATCTGCAAGTGCAAGTGGGGGGAAAGACGGTTCTCTCGCAAGCAGCTGTCCCTCATTACCATCACTCGCGTTGGTACCGGGTTTTCAACTACGGAGTGCAACCTAACGCAACTGTAGGACTCAATCCTCAGTTCCTCTTGAGCTCACCTGCGGTTCCTCACTACGATCCAGCACTCAAGATTGCCGACAGCGCAATTACCGATTGGGCAAATCGCTGGAGCTCGAGTAATGGGCTCATGCAAATTGGCCCTGTGAATGCGTATATGCCAACGACGGGTGGACGCCCGGACATTGGCCCTCTTCCTTCTTGGAGTGCAATCCATGTGCTCACACAGGATCCACGTGCTTATGATGTAGCTGTGGGCACGGGCTATCAGTCTGGCTCCTGGTCAATGCATTATCGCGATAAGGACACCGATCTTCCACTCAGCATTGATCGCTATCCTTATGCAACGATCCTGGGTCACACGGGCGATACAGTAAATCCTGCAACCAAGCAGGCTGAGGCATTCCCAGTATGTGCATCCGATTGCAGCACTCCGTACACGCACGATACTGCGCATACCCCATCGTTTGCTTACTATCCTTATCTCATTTCCGGGGACTATTTCCTCATGGAAGAGATGATGTTCTGGGGTTCCTACGAATTGTTCGAGGATAATCCGTACTACCGCAACTTCGCGGATGGTCTTGTCAAAGCGGGTCAGGTTCGCGGTCAGGCATGGAACCTGCGCACCTATATGGAAAATGCGTATATCTTGCCGGATGATCATCCTTACAAGGCTTACTTCACGGATAAGCTCTTAAGGAATCTTGCCTGGTTCGATAAGACCTACGTTCAGAATACGGACAACGTACTGGGTATCATTACGAATGGCTATGCCATGGCTTACAACAATGGAACCGGCATGGCGCCATGGATGCAGCACTTTTTTACGTGGTCCATTGGGAACGCGTATAAAATGGGCTTCACGACTAGCAAGAGCTTCCTGACGTTTCTCTCGAAGTATCAAACCTCGATCATGACGGACCCGAGCTACTGCTGGATTGAGGCATCATCCTATACGATGACGGTTCGTGCGTCCTCGACTTCTCCGTACTTCACGAACTTTGGAGACGTCTACAAAGCCACTGTCCCGTCCAACGTTTCCGGACTTGCTTGCGGAAGCCAGGAGATGGCAACTGCTCTGAGTCTCAAGGTGGGCGAGATGAGTGGATACGCTTCTGCAACGGAAGGCTATCCATCCAACTCGCAGCCTGCACTTGCGATCATCGTGGATGATGGAATGCCGAACGCCCAGGCGGCGTGGACTCAGTTCATGGCTCGTACCGTGAAGCCTGATTATTCCACGGACCCAGTTTGGGACATTGTGCCTGCTACGAAGTAGTGCGCAATTAGTCGTGATACAGGCGATTGAGCCTGTTTAAAATGGACCGGCTGCAGTTTCGTTGTGCTTCGGCATAACGCTGCAGTCGGTTTTTTATTTCTGGAAATGCCGCGAGTCTTTCGTGCGGATTCAGTTTCAGACCATTGATGACAAACTCATGAAGCTCTTTGAGATGTTCCTCGTCGACTTTGGTTTTGAGCTGGTTTTGCAGATCGTTGAAGCGTTCATCGATGCTTTTGATGTACTCGTTATAAAGTCTTGGGTTGTCAAAGATGTTGTAGAGCTCGGCTTCAAACTGCGCAGGAGTTGCGGCGGATCCTTTCAGTGCCTTGAAATGTTTCTCAAAGGGGTGGTCCCCAAACATCAGAGTGTGAACCGCTACCGCGTGGCTATATAGATCACGAGAGGCTGAGGCGCGCTCCATGTCATCTACCACGAGTTCAGGTGGGGCGTATCCCTCGGTATGAACTCGTTGAAGCTGTCCGATATGCGCCAGGGTGTCGAAATCCGAGAGTGAGAAATGAAGTTTGGAGATATCGGGTTTCTCAAAATCAAACCCAGGCCTCGTCGTATAAAGAACATTCTCAGGTTTGATATCTCCATGGGCCAGTCCATGAGAGCTTAAGAGCGTGATCGCAGATAAAATGTCACGTTTGTATCTGAGCGCAACTTCGAGTTTTGCACCAAAGTAGGGGTGTCTCGGATTGAGTTTTAGCGAAGGGGCGGCCGATTGCGCAGAACCGTTGGCAAGTTCCACAAGAACGACCTGCGATACGGACGGAGCGTGGTGAGGATCTTCTGAGATGAGTTTAAGGCCGGCAATGCCGTGTGAAAGAACGCTTTCTTTGTCTTCCGCGCGGGTGGGTTCCAGAAGCGCCCAGGATTCTTGGATGTCTTCTATGGTTGAGGAATGAATGGAGGGCTTAAATTCTTTCAGAGCTTTTTTGAGAACATGGCCTTGAGGATCTCGAAAGCTTACTTCATATACGTCGCTATAACCGCCTTTGCCGAGCTCACTTTTCACTTCCAGAACTTCACCGATCAACGTTCCGTCGCTGTAGAGCTTTCCTTTGGAGGCCGCAAAGGAGTGCCCCGTCGGCATGACAAGGAGCCATGCGAATAGAAGGAGAGCGTTATAACGCAGGCGGGGCATAAGGTCTTATCGAAAGAAGGAGAGATTCAATTTAAGGTGTTTACTTATTTTATGTCAGATCCGACACAAATTGTTAATCGCTGCGTATACCTCTAGACTTGAAAAACACAAAGAGTCAAGCCTGCGTGGTTTGACGGGGTGGGGGATAAATATGAGTCAGGGAAAAAATAAGTTTAGGGGTATTGCGGGTTTTGCGCTGGTGAGCGGAATTGCTGCTACAAGCGCGCAAGCTGCCGTGACTTCGGGACAGACCTATAAAATTGTCTCAGCTTGCAGTACATCCGGACAAGTCATGGCGGTTGCCAATGACAGTCTGTTGAATAATGCTTCGATTGTTCTTGCCGCAAGAAACGATTCAAAAAGCTCACAAGTTTTTAAATTCGACGCTTATGGAGGGGGTTACAAGATCACTGCGATGAATAGCGGCAAAACGCTCAATATTGCCAACGCTTCCGCGGCAAGCAAAGCGCCTTTGGAGCAATACAAGTTCACTGCCGTGCCAAGCGAGATCTTCACTATCGAATCCACCTCGGATGGTTATTCGCGATTGAAAAACGTTAACAGTGGCCTTTACCTGAATCTGGTCAAGGCCTCGATCGCAAACGGTACTCCGTTTGAGCAATACATCAGCAGCACGGCTTGCGCAGAGAAGTTCTCTCTCGTGGCGTTTAAAATGGCCTCACCAAGCCCGTCTCCATCGCCATCGCCGAGCGCGTCACCTAAGCCGAGCCCATCACCGTCTCCATCGCCAAGTCCGTCACCCACCGTGGCAGCTCGCGATCCGCTCAAGCAACCTTTCGCAAGCAACAGTATCTGGAACATGCCGATCGGAAGCGGCGCCGTCTACGTGCCATCCAATCTGGCCCAGAACTCAAATCCTTCGAATAACATCTGGGCTCCGTTTCCGGGCATGGACGAAGATCTCATTGTTCTGACTCCAACGGCTCCCATGACTCAGGTCTACTACAGCAGTGCTGGCTGGAGCGGAGCCAATCGGTGCACGCCTACCGGAAGCTTGCAGACTTCCGTTCCTATGCCGAGCAACTTCATCGTCCCTAATGGAAACGGAAACGTCTCAGCTGCCTTCTTGATGGCAGACAAGCGCTCGATCGTTCAGATGCAACCCGTTGCTCGCTGCACGTCCGGCGGCTACGCTACAAGCTATGCTTTCTGGAGTGCCGTGGATCTCTACGGCGATGGCCGTGCGGGCGCTCATGGTGGCTCAGGACTCTCGGCCATCGGCGGAACGATTCGTGTGGGTGAACTGAGACCTG
>JBJMMA010000013.1:0-14173 GCA_045805065.1 Bdellovibrionia bacterium
CGCGTTCACTCGGGAATGATACTGAGAGCACCGATTGGACCTCGATAACAAGGCTCTCATGATTGAGGAGAACCCCTATGTCTACGACGTTTAAGAAAGCCTTTGAAATGAAAAACTTGATGATGACTGCAGCCGTTGGTGCTTTGATGCTTCCATCTCTCGGATGGAGTGCGGCAGATGGTCGCGGCCACAACGGTCCTAACCTTGCGCCGACTTCGATTCCCGTTTCTCTGGATCATGGAATTAGTGCGGGTAAAGTCCAACAAGCAATGACGGTTTGTTTCACAACTGGCGATTCCAAAGCAGGCATTGTTTCAGTACTTCACCGCCTTGCAGACGAAATTACCGGAGGTCATGGGGGCTCGTCTGATTATACGTACTATGGAACCGCTGAGGAATATGGATCGTCCAAGGCTTTCTATAGCAAAGGTTACATTTACCATGCCTTGGAGACGACAGGTTATGGTTCATTTCGTTTCTATCCTAAACTTGAACTTCATGACACGGAGGATTCAGGAACAGTGACTCTGCAACTTCCCGCGGTCCTTCCGAGCGTAAGTTACCAATCTATAGTTCAAGACACGGGCTATGACGAGTATGGAAGGGAATCTAAAAGTGATCGGATATTGATGGGCATATCGATTAACTTCGATCCATCTGTCTACGGAACGGCAGTCCGTTTGATCAACTCCAATACTCATGTAAAGTCTGCAATCACGGTCAACACTGTTGAGTACGTTGAATGCCTCAAGAACGAACTTCAAAGACGGGCAGAGTGATATTTAAAATGTGGAGGGAGATTCAAGCGGTCTCCCTTCTTTATTTATTTTTCTTTGTGGGAATGGGTCAGGCCTTTGCCTCTCGAGGCGAATGTAGCCTAACACCTCTTTCAAGCTGGATTAACGTTAAAGCACAGCCACCCGTTGAGCCTGGAAGTATCAAGGCTTTTTCACAATGGGAGCAAAGAGAGTACGACGCGCGAGTCGAATCTTCGCGCGAAGTCTACCGTGAATATTTTTCTGGTCAATTAGACACTCAATCACTCGGCCAATGTTTGAGTGCACAACCTGATCGTGGGATGTTCTACGCCACTCTTCAGTCCGTTTTCTTCGATCAAAGCATTGAAAAGCTTCGCTCTTCAAAAAGCCCTGCCATTCGGAATTTCCTGCATTTGATAGATGCAAAGTATCCCGATCTCTCGCGAGCAATGTTTCGTATCACTGGACACTTTAAAGAGGCTTCGCCAACGGATTTGAAGGGCGGCTTTCACCGCGCAACAGGTTCCATATTTATGGACTTCGATCGCGTCACGCCGTCGGAATGGCTTGTAATTTTTTGCCATGAGCTTTTGCACAGTTTAGATGAGAAGCTTTGGGAAGCCGTTCGAGCTTACTCGCAGCCTGAATTAGTGAAATCTTTTGCAGAGTGGTCAAACGACATCGGTGATGTCTCGCAGCTTTCGCGCGATCAAAAGCAGTCTCTGACCAGCTGGATTGATGCGGGATTGGGACGCGGACTGTGGGCGGAGTATCGTGCCTGGGTTCCAACTTTTCAAATCTATCTGCAAGGAAAGTCAGAAGGCCTCTGGCCTGAGATTGATTGGATGGAAACTGTTCTCGAAAGCCGCAAGCAAGGTGAGACCTTCGAGCGTTCTCTCTACAGTTATATCGACGAACATTCGGCTGATCCGACGGATGGGATTTTTTCTCGGCCTTTGATTCAAAGCGCTCTCAGGTCGGAGCGGGCTAAAGTTAGAAACGCGAAAGCAGCGCTTCCTGAGCTCGGAAGTTTAGGGTCCGTTCGGTAACTCAATGAAGACTAAAACGAAAACTCCACGGCCATTTGAATTCGTATTGGACGAACTTGCGGACTTGGATCCGATCACCAAGCCAATGTTCGGAGCAATTGGTGTTTACGTTCGCGATGCGATTGTTTTGATACTTCGTGATCGCCCCAAGTCTCCTAGCGATAATGGAGTTTGGCTTGCGACGACTGCCGAACATCACGCGTCGCTTAAAAAAGATTTTCCGAGCATGCGCTCGATCGAAGTCTTTGGCCCTGGTCCTACAGGCTGGCAGGTTCTTCCAAGTGATGTGGATGACTTTGAAGAATCAGCGATTCGTGCTTGCGAACTCATCAAAAAAAGCGACCCTCGGATCGGAAAAATTCCCAAACCCAAGAGTCGCTCCAAAAAGTCTGCTCGGTCAAAATAGGTTACATCTCGCCTTGCATGACGGCAAACACAGCGCCTTGTGGATCAGCGATGATCGCAAACGTTCCGATGTTTGGAATTTTGGTTGGCTCTTTGTGGACCTTTCCACCAAGCTTCACGGCCTTTTGCGCGAAATCCACGCAGTTCTCGACGATGAAGTAGGTGATCCAGGCATTGGGAGCGCCCGGAACGGTGATCATTCCACCGATGCCGTCTTCGTCTTTTTTAATCAATGTGTACGCGGCGTGAAAAGTCGACGTATCAATGGACCAACCAAATACGGTTGAATAGAACTTTCCGGCGATGTCCTGATTTTGCGTCATGAGCTCGCGCCAGCAAACAGAGCCCGGAACTTCCTGAATGCCTGCACCAGCGAAACGCTTGGCTTGCCAGAGTCCAAAGACGGCGCCGGTTGGGTCCTGCACAATGCTCATTCGGCCATGTTCCATGACATCAAAGGGCATCGCATGGGCACGGCCTCCGGCAGCTTGAACTTTTCTTACTGCCTCATCGACGTTTTCCACCGACACATACGCCATCCAGTTGGAGGGGATTCCTTGCTCTCTTTGATCCTTCATCATGGAGTAGAGTGCGGAGACTGCTCTGCCATCGATGAAAAACATCGTGTAGGTTTCGCCGCCACCGATGGGACGCTCCTGCGCTTCCCAGCCAAAGAGGCTTGTGTAGAATTTTGTCGCGGCTTTTTGGTCGGTGCTTACGAGCTCGGTCCAGCAGAAGGTGTTGGGTTCGTGTCTTGAGACGTCCGTCATGGCGATTCTCCCTGTGTCAGAGTAAAGGTTGGAGTTTAGCTGCTAAGGGGTTCGAGCTGGGCTGTCTGGTCAGATTAGCTCGCTCCTTCAGCAGCGTCCACGCCAATTGCCGCTTTTAAAGGAGCGTATCGCCCTGTTTAAGAGCGTCGTTAGAAGGTCGCGTGCTTGTTATAAAATTAAGTCAATTCAATGACTTAAATGCAATATCTTTACTGGTATCGCGAAGTACGATATGATATGTCGTATATAGATTCGATATTGCAGATAAAACATCCCGGAAGGGGCTATTAGCTGTTGATATCGGACCTAGTTCGTCGTAGATCAAGCCAAACCTTAAAAGAGTAGTTGTTGTGATTAAACTGAACCGGACCACCGAATACGGCCTGATGGCGCTGCGGCATATGAGCCGTAAGACCCAGCACAGCCTTCAGAGTGCGACCAGCTGCGAAGTGACAAGCGCGAGAGAAATCGCTGAGTCCTACGGGCTTCCGTTTGAGATCACGGCAAAGACTCTTCAACGTTTGAAAGATACGGGACTCATTCAATCCGCGCAGGGCGCTCGCGGTGGGTACACTTTGAAGCGCTCACTGACTGAGATCAATCTGGCTGAGTTTCTTCAGCTGATGGAAGGTCCTCAGGCAGTTGTCGCCTGCGCAACCACAGGCGAGCTTGCAGTGGTGACGCCGCCAACGACTGGCTGCGGCTGCGAGTATAGACCGAAATGCGACATTAAGTCTGTGATGGGTGATTTGAACGCGCGAGTGCTGGGATTTTTGTCAGGAATCCGCCTTGCCGAGTTGGTCGAGAGCCAACAGCAGCCACAGCAACAAGTTTTTAGACAGGGAAATGAACATGAACGGAAAAGTGAAACTTCCAATTTATCTCGATAATCACGCGACCACTCCGATGGACCCCGAAGTCCTTCAGACGATGCTGCCGTATTTCACGGACGTCTTCGGAAACGCTGCAAGCCGCAACCACGAGTTCGGCTGGACGGCTGAGGCTGCAGTCGAAAAGGCTCGCTCTCAGATCGCAAAATTGATCGGTGCAACCGATAAAGAAATCATCTTCACGAGCGGCGCGACCGAGAGCGACAACCTCGCACTCCTGGGCGTTGCTGAGATGTATAAGGAGAAGGGACGTCACATCATCACTTCTCCAATCGAGCACAAGGCAATCCTGGATGCTTGTCATCACCTGGAGACCAAGGGTTTCACGATCACTCAAGTGCCAGTCGACAAGTACGGAATGGTGACGCCGGAAGCAGTCAAAGCTGCGATCCGCCCAGACACGATTCTCGTCTCTGTCATGGCCGCGAACAACGAAATCGGCACGATCAACCCAGTCGCTGAGATTGGCAAAGTCTGCCGCGATCACGGCGTGTTCTTCCACACTGACGCAGTTCAGGCCCTTGGGAAAGTCGAGATCAACGTCGATAAGATGAACATCGATCTTCTCTCGATTTCCGCTCACAAGATTTACGGACCAAAAGGTATCGGCGCTCTGTATGTTCGCCGCAAGAACCCACGCGTTCGCTTGAGCCCGATCATTCACGGTGGTGGCCATGAGCGCGGTATGCGTTCGGGAACGCTCAACGTGACGGGCATTGTCGGTTTCGGCAAGGCTTGCGAGCTTGCGCAAAAGAACATGGCATCTGAAGTGGAGCGCATCAAGAAGCTTCGCGACAAGCTCTGGGACGGAATTCGCTCCCAGCTCGACGAAGTCTACTTGAACGGCCATCCAACGGAACGCCTGTCAAACAACCTCAATGTGAGCTTTGCTTTCGTGGAAGGTGAGTCGCTCATGATGGGCATGAAGGAGCTCGCTGTTTCCAGCGGTTCTGCATGTACCTCGGCGTCACTCGAACCTTCCTACGTCTTGAAGTCGATCGGCGTCGGTGAAGATCTTGCACATACGAGCATTCGCTTTGGTTTGGGCCGCTTCACGACCGAAGAAGAGATCGATTTCACGATCGACAAGGTTGTCACCACGGTGAAGAAACTCAGAGATTTGTCGCCTCTCTATGAAATGTTCAAAGAAGGCATCGATTTGAAATCCGTCCAGTGGACGGCGCACTAATAGGTTCATTTAAAAGTTAGCGCAGGAGATCAGTACAATGGCATACACTAATAAAGTCGTACAAGAATTTGAAAACGCCAAGAACGTGGGCTCGCTCGACAAGAACCAGCCAAACGTCGGTACCGGATTGGTCGGCGCACCTGAGTGCGGCGACGTCATGAAGCTTCAGGTTGAAGTGGATGACGCAACCGGTGTGATCAAGGACGCAAAGTTCAAGACGTTCGGTTGCGGAAGCGCGATCGCAAGCTCTTCTCTCGCGACCGAGTGGATCAAGGGCAAGACGATTGAGCAAGCGCTCGCAATCAAGAATACGGATATTGTTGAAGAGCTGTCGCTTCCTCCGATCAAGATTCACTGCTCCGTTCTGGCAGAAGATGCGATCAAGGCTGCGATCGGCGACTATCTTAAGAAAAAGGAGAATCGCTAACTATGAGCATGATTACCGTTACTGAAAAAGCAGTCAGCGAGATCAAGCGCATTCAGGCCAATGATCCTACCGCGAAAGACACCGCTCTTCGCGTGATGGTGGTTGGCGGCGGATGCTCTGGGATGAGCTATAAGCTGGGATTTGATAATCAGCCAGCTGCTGCAAACGACAAAGTTTACGAGAAAGACGGCGTCAAGATCATCATCGATCCGAAGTCGTTTCTTTATCTTTCGGGCACCGAGCTTGATTTCACGGATGGACTGAACGGCACGGGTTTCGTTTTCAAAAACCCAAACGCAAAGCGTACCTGTGGCTGCGGTTCCAGTTTCTCCGCCTAATTACTTCTCCGCATTGGGCGTAAAGCGGCGGTTTGGCCAGAACAAGGCCGACCTCGAAAGCCGTTTTTATAGGCTCTCGCGTGAGCTTCACCCGGATCGCTTTGCGACGGGTAGCGCCGACGAGCGCCGTCAGGCGTTGGAGAAGATGAGTCTGGTGAATGAGGCGTACGGAGCCCTGAAGGATCCGGTACGACTTCGAGATTATTTTCTGAAGCTGGTGGGCGTTGGTGGCGATGCCAAGGCGCAGATTCCGGTTGAGCTTGCAGAGAGCTGGTTTGAGCTTCAGGAAGTCCTGATGGAAGATCCAGTCGAAGGACAGCAAAAGGTTGAGGCTTTCAAGGCCGAGCTTTTGGATCTGAAAGAGAAGAAGCAGCAGGATATCCAGGCGCTTGAGACTGGCATTGATTGCAAGCTCGACGAGACAAGCGATGACGTCGCTGCTGCGATGCCTCTTTTTCAAAAACTTGCGACGCTGGTCCGAGATCTGAATTATCTCGATTCGATGGAAAGGGACGTGGAGCGTATCCGCGGCAAGCGTAATGTCGGTTGAACTAGGACAGCAGAAGCGGACCGATCCGATTATCGGAATCGACCTTGGAACGACGAACAGCCTGGTCGCCTTTGTGCGCGACGGGAAACCTGACGTATTGCGCTCGCGCGAAGGCAAGCGCCTGGTCCCATCGGTTGTTTCGTTTATCGATGAGTGCCCGGTTGTAGGTTACGCCGCAAAACATAAGAAAGTTCGCGATGCAAGCCACACGGTTTTCTCCGTCAAGCGCCTGCTGGGTCGTGGCTTTGAAGATCTGAAAGATTCCAACTCCAAGCTTCCTTACGAAATCGTTGCAGGTGAAGGCCAAGGGGGCGGATTAATTCGCGTGAAAGTAGGCGAGCGCACCTTTACCGCTATTGAGATTTCCGCGATGATTTTACGCGAGCTCAAGGCCAGCGCTGAACAGGCTCTGGGCACTTCGGTGTCTCGCGCTGTGATCACGGTTCCAGCGTACTTCAACGATAGCCAAAGACAGGCCACTCGCGCTGCAGGACGCCTTGCGGGCCTTGATGTTCTGAGAATCATCAATGAGCCTACGGCTGCGTCCCTGGCCTATGGCTTGGATCGCAAGAAACAAGGGCTGATCGCAGTTTATGACCTGGGCGGCGGAACTTTCGATCTTTCCATCTTGAAGCTTCATGATGGAATCTTTGAAGTGCTTGCAACCCATGGCGATACGGCCCTGGGTGGAGATGATCTCGACCAGGCCATTGCTCGTGTCACTGCGGATGAGATTCACAAGAAGACCGGTTTTGATCCTCGCCAGGATATCCACGCCTGGGCGTCAGTTCTTGAAGCCGCTGAATTGACCAAGATCACTTTGTCCGAGCAATCTCACGCTACATTGGAAGTCGATCTTCCAAATGGCGAAAAGTATCGCCGTGAGTGGACGATCGAAGAGTTTGAAAAATGGGCGCGCCCGATTCTCGAGCGCACTCGTGAGCCATGTCTTCAGGCACTGAAAGACGCAGGCATCAGCCGCGAAGAGCTTTCTGACGTCGTGATGGTGGGTGGCCCTACGCGCCTAAAGATCACGCAAAAAGTGGCCGAAGAGATTTTTGCTCGCAAGCCCAACACATCCGTTCATCCGGATGAAGTCGTGGCAACGGGCGCGGCGATTCAGGCCGACATTCTGGCCGGTAACAATAAAGACTTCCTGCTTCTCGATGTCGTTCCGCTTTCTTTGGGACTTGAGACTTACGGGGGGTTGACCTCGCATCTCATTCCAAGAAACACCCGAATCCCGACCGTGGCTCGCGAAGTCTTCACGACCTTTGCTGACAATCAGACGGCGGTCGATATCCATGTTCTTCAAGGTGAGCGTGAGAACGTTGCTGACAACCGCAGTCTTGCACGCTTCAAGCTCCGTAAGATCGAGCCGATGCCAGCAGGTCTTCCTCGCATCGAAGTGACTTTTTTGATTGATGCCGACGGCATCTTGAATGTCGCTGCAAAAGATCTCAAGACCGGTAATGAGCAATCCGTTGAAGTCCGTCCAAGCTATGGTCTGACTGACGCTCAAGTGGAGCAGATGTTAGCGGATAGCAGTCAGAACGCCGAAGCCGATGTCGCATTCAGAAAACTCGTGGACGCGAAGAACGACGCTGAACCTGTGCTTCGTGCCGCAGAAAAGAACTTGCCTGAGGCTTTCCGCCTTTTGCCTGAAGCCGATGCTCATAAAATCGAAGAGCGCCTGAAGGCTATGCGCACCGCTATGGCAGGAAATGATCCAGAAACGATTCGCCAATCTGCATATCTGCTTGATCAAGCGACCGTGAAGCTGGCAGAACTGATCGTGCGCGAAGCCGTGGTACAAAATTCGTCTAATCCTAACTCCCAAGAAAAATCTGAGAAGAAGTGAACTTGATATGCCAAAAGTAACCTTTTTACCGATGAACGAAACTTACGAAGCAAAAGACGGCGAAAGCCTTCTGGATGTCGCGATCGCGCATGACGTTCCACTTCAGCATGCTTGCGGCGGCTTCTGTGCTTGCACGACGTGCCACGTTCACGTGAAGTCTGGCCTCGAAAATCTTTCTCAGTCTGAAGAAGACGAAGAAGAAAGACTCGATCGCGCAACGAACATCACGCTGCAATCTCGCCTCGGCTGCCAAGCCAAGATCCATGGCGATGTTACGGTCGAAATCCAAAACATCGGCCACGGACATTAATCGCTAAAATCAGAACATCTTAAAAATAAAAAGATCGCTTTGGTGTCGGTTCGGCCATCCTGGCCTCCATTTTTGCCCTGCTTTGCAGGGCATCGCATCCTGCTAAAATGGAACCTCACAAAGCGGTCTTTTTATTTTTAAGATGTTCTGATTTTACGATGGGTATCGCTTGTCGGGTCGCGGTCGTTGCGTTATCAGATTGATTAAGACGATCGTTGCTGAGTGGACTCTTTATCTCTCCTGCCACTCTGCTTAGAGGTCTTCGGTGAGAGGTATGTCTTTTTCAAATTTTGAAAGGATCATACCTTGAAAATCTCCGAACCGTTTCTTCTTCAAACTCTTAGTATTGCTCAAAGTGCTAAAGATCATGGGAATCATCCCTTTGGTGCTTTACTCGTTCATCAAGATAGGGTGATTGCCACTGCTGAAAACTCTGTCGTATCTAATTGCGACGTGACGGCTCATGCCGAGATGAATTTAGTCCGACAAGCCTATGGGAAATTTTCCCAGGAAGTTCTCCAAGAGAGCGTTCTTTATTCAAGCACTGAGCCTTGCGCTATGTGCTGCGGAGCTATCTATTGGGCAGGAGTTGGATCGGTCGTTTTTGGTTGTAGTAACAAAACCCTTTCTGAGATCGCGGGCCGAAGTCTGGAAATTCCATGTTCTGAAATCTTTCAGCGAGGGAGCAGGTCAGTTTTGGTTTTAGGTCCGGTCCTTGAGGAGCGTCTTAAAGTCATTCATGTCGGGTTTTGGTAGTGATAATTTTAAGCTTAGGCTGCCTGTCTGGCTCGAGGTCTGAAAGTTGCTTCGGCTTATCGAATGGCCACTAAGAAGAAACCGGGTCTTTGGGCGAATATTCAGAAGAAGCGGAAAAGAATCGAAAAAGGCAGTGGGGAGCACATGCGTAAGAAGGGCGAGAAAGGAGCTCCTAGCTCGCGGTCGCTTCGCAAGGCGCAGGTTGACTCTCGTCGTAAAAAGAAGAGCGCTTGAGTTTTAGCTTCCAAGGTCTAAGAGAGTGACCTTTTGATCCTTCGGAAGTTTCTCGCGGGGGATCGTGTCGCCGATCTCTTTTTCGTAATCGGCTAAGGTTAAAACCTCATTGATTTCGATTTCGCTTAAGTCGATATTTTCGAGTTCAGAGTCTAGGCTGTGGATGTTTTTCAGGAACAGTTCTTTCGCTTCTTTTGCGGTTTTTGCTCCTACAGCGCATTGGCCGTCCAGGCCACGCTCCTCGATCGTGAACATCACGATGAAAACAGACTGCTTTTTGCGGCTGGCTTTTAACTGTTTCTCAGCTTCTTTGGATAGTTGAGATATCTGTGCGCGATCCTTCGGATGAAAATTCACGGTGACTTGAGTTGGGTTCTCGGAGTGATCAAATGTGATTTTCAATGTTTCAAGTTCAGGTTGAAGGAGTTGCCACACGGAAGGCGCGAAATAGGAAGTTTGTTTGTAAGTAGGCGGGATGGCGTGAATCTCGATCACGGCCATGTTGCGATGTTCGCTCGCTCCAGGAGTGTATGACTTCATTTCGAATGAGGGATCGACTTTCAATAAGAGCGCCGTATATTCGTCTACCTCATCGTTTGGGCAATAGATCAAACTCCGTAGCGTTTCGTTCCCAATGTCAGTTTCCCACGAAGTGGCCTGAAGCTTTTTGAAACGTTCTTTGATGGAGTTCCAGTCCTCTCGAGGGATCATGGCTAAGCCATAGAGCGTTTGATCGGGGAGAGGGCTTTTGGTCATGGCTAAGTTTTGCATGCGTCTCATGAGACGGCAAGTCAGTTTGGCGCCCCATTGGGCAAGCGTTTCTCGCTAAATGCTCAAATTTGGGTTAGCCTTGAGTCATGCGTATCCAGCTGAATCTCAAGGGTATCCTTTGTAGGCTTTTGGTTGTCGGCGTTCTGTTCTCATCGCTTGCGCCTCATGCGATGGCGGCGGGTGAGGCTGACGCTAAACATACGTTTACTTTTCGGATTAATGGCGAGCCTGCGACGCTGGACTGGAATCGCGCGCACACGCCGATTGAGACCTATCTCATGGTCAATCTCATGGAAGGTCTGGTTGGTCTGGATGACAACCTGAAACCTGTTCCTGCTCTTGCTCAAAGCTGGAAAGTCAGTGCGGATGGCAAGACCTACACATTCAAGCTCAGGCCCGACGCTCAGTGGAGCGATGGAGTGCCGGTCAAAGCCAAGGATTTTGCCTTTAGTTGGAAGCGACTTCTTCAGCCACTGACCGCGGCCTCTTATGCTTATCTGCTTTTTGATATCGAAGGCGCTGAAGAATATAACAAGGGTAGCCTCCAGGATTTCTCCAAGGTGGGAATCAAGGCGGTGGATGACCTCACTTTTGAAGTGAAGCTCAAACACCCTGTCGCTTTCTGGCATTACATTCCCACTTTCTGGGTCACGTTTCCTTTGCGCGAGGACATTGTCGCAAAGTACGGCGCGCGCTGGGACATGCCAGGTCGCATGGTGACGGTGGGACCCTTCACGCTCGAAAGCCATGATCTTGAATCCAAGATCGTCTTGAAGGCAAATCCCAAGTACTACGGCCCGCATGGCAATATCGAGAAGGCAGTGGGACTCATCGTGAAAGATGACTCAACGGCCGTAACGCTTTTTGAGTCAGGCCGGCTTGATTTCATGACGGACATTCCGTCGCTGGATCTTCAGCGCATGGCTAGTAAGCCTGAGCTCAAGACTTTTCCCTATCTCAAAACCGGATATCTTGCGTTTGTCGTCGGTAAGTTTCCGCTATCGAACGTCCGGGTTCGCCGCGCGATTGCGATGGCTATTGATAAGAGCCAGTTCGGAAATCTGCTTCATGGAGGGCAAGCGCCTGCCGCGAGTTTGGTGCCGCCTCAGCTCATGGGGTACTCCAAAAAGGCAGCACCCGAATACAATCCTGTTGCGGCGCGCAAGGAGTTAGCTAAGGCGGGACTCGATCTGTCTCGTCCAATTGAGATGGATATGATCCTCTCCAACTGGGAGAAGAATCTGACTTTAGCTCAGTTCATCCAGGCCCAGCTGAAGAAAAACTTAGGCATTACGCTCAATTTGCAGCCCTTTGACCATAAAACCTTCCGGGCGCAGCTAGATTTGAAGATCTATGGATCCTATCTCCTGAGTTGGAGCGGGGATTACCCGGATCCTGATAATTTCATGTCGGTATTCCTGGGTGGGGCCGGAAACAACCGGACCGGGTGGAAAAATCCTAAGTACGATGAGCTCGTTGTGAGCGCCCGATCTGAACAAAATTCCAAGCTTAGGGAAAAAAAGTATACCGAAGCGCAGAAAATTCTTTTAGAAGAAGATGCGGTGGTTGTCCCGCTGTTCTATGAGCCTAATCCTGCTTTGGTCCAAAAGCGCGTGAAGGGGCTCGAGCTCAACCCCCTGAATTACCTCTATTTTAAGAAAGTTAATTTGGAATGAGTGATATAAAGTCGCTGATTGGTCAGCGATCTGAAAAAAAGACGTTTCATGTGACCGAAGAACGCCTCAAGCAGTTCTGTGCGGCCATTGGCGCAGTGTACGAGGGCGAAGCTCCGCCAACGTTCATGACCATTTTCCGCGAGTCTGAATTCAGAGTGTTCTCCGACATGAATATCGCACTCTCCCGCGTTCTCCATGCGGATCAGGAATATCGCTACCTGGGCAAGATCCTGCCAGGCGATGACCTCGAGTTCGACACGGTTTTGACCAAGGCTGTGGAAAAGCAGATCTCGACCGGTTCGAGTATTTTCATGGTTTATGAAACCGAGATTCGCGCACTCCGAGGCGGCTCTGCCGTACCTGTCGGCGTATCAAAAACGACGGTCATCATCAGGTAAGGGATTATGGAACTTCAAACGGGCACGCCGATCGAATTTATCGCACTTCCTCAGATCTCCCAACCACAGCTCAATGCTTATGCCCAGGCTTCCGGGGATATGAACCCGATTCACTTGGACGAAGAAGTGGCAAAGTCCATGGGCCTTCCCGGCGTCATTGCGCACGGAATGCTCTCCGCAGGTTTTTTGGGCGAGCGCGCCCGCCGTGCCGTTCGTGAAAGTTCAAACTACAGCGATTTCAAACTGTCTCGCTTTCAAACTCGCTTCAAGGCAATGGTTCTCCTGGGAGATAATATCTCCGTGGGCGGAACGGTAAAAGAAGCGACGGATACGAAGCTCGTTTTGGATCTTCAGGCCAAGAACCAAAAAGAAGAAGTCGTCACAACGGCTACTGCTGAGTTCGTTAAATAAGCTCAGTTCTGAGCTTCGCCTGTGTCTCTCGTGACACAGGATTCAACTTAGTCAACTGACGTGATCTTAAACACTTGGACAGGCTCTATGCGTTTTTAACAACGTTAGACATTGTCATGTGCTGGAACGCGCGTTGCACAATCTACCTATACAAACATAGCTGAATAACTGCGGTCAGAATGTACGCTTCTAATTGCTTTGGGGAAGCTCTCGTTTCTCGATGAGGGCTAGGGGCAAAATGAAAGACAGTATGACTTACAACTTGAATCATCTTCTGAGCACTCGTCGTGGCATTGTGTGCTTACTCGCATTGTCTGCTTTTTCTTCGATCCCTTACGCCTTCGCGGGAGCGCAAGATCACTGCGCATCCAATATCATTGAAAAGATCGAGGAACTCTCATCTTCAAGAGAGCTCGTCCCGACGGATAGAGTTCCGACGATATCCTATAGGGATGTCATTAATGGTCGTATTCCTCAGTTTAAGAAGACGCCCTCTTTCGAATTTCAAACACCGGATGGCGGTTTTATCACGGTACTGGACGTGAGTTCTTCAAAGGTACGGGATAATCCCAATCTCGGTCGGGCGCTGAAGATATGGAACATCAAAGTAGAAAGAGAGTTTCGAAAACGACTTGCGAAGTTCAGATCCTATTTCAAGAATGGTGGCAAGCGCAGGCTGAACTCGCTCGATTTTCCTGACAGGACGGTGGTGATTCTGAAGACGAAAAAGTCGCTGAATGATGGCTCTCCATCGGTAGATTCTGGAATGCGAATTGTGTTTGGGCGCAATTCTGACGAGAAGCTGCCCTTTCAGCAGGAGTTTTCAGACTACAATCGAGCTGAAGTCGCGGCGGAAATCGGAAGACTCTACGGCCCTGGCGATGGGCCGCTTCTGCTTCACACAGGAATGAGAGTGATCGAACAAGCTCCAGAAGTGCGTGAAGTATGGGTGCATACCTCATGGCCTCACGCGAAGCTGTACGGGAGGATGGGCGCGAAAGCAGAAACAGCCGATATCGATGTGCGAGATCCGCTGACGCTGCCATATCCTGTGAATGTGATTCTCCGATTTGATCGAGAGAAGGTCCACGGCGTTATTGATAAAACAAAGGAACAGATGAGTTCATCCAAAAAACAGATACTGAGCCAGAACGCGAGTTAAGAGGGTTGCATTGCTCAATTAAAGTAAATGAGTTGAAAAACTTGGAGGGTTCTTAAGTTTCCGTAATCGGAGGCCGATAAGAATTTGACAGCATGAGACGCAACGTTGCTTCGCAAAGATCGATTTCAGTAAGGCTTTCGCTTCCGCGAAATCTCCTTCTCCTGCTGACGGCTTTTCTGGCGTCAGTAGGTGTTGCGCATTCCGCCGATCACGACGAC
>JBJMMA010000014.1:0-2613 GCA_045805065.1 Bdellovibrionia bacterium
ATGATCGCCTCCATACTCCCAGTGAGGGAAAAATGATTCGTCCCGGATGGTGGAGCAAATCTTGGACAACTCGGCTTCGATCCGCTTGCACTCATCGTCCTTCAGGACAAGCCTTGGCCAGAGCTCGACATTTCCAAGGTGACGGCTCAAGTTTGAGGCAAAACGGGTCAGACCGATATACTGAACCAGGGACTCATCAGAAATGGATAACCACTCCACAATATCTAATCGATGAATAATATTTCTGGCTTTCAATACGCGCGCGATTTGATGAACGATAAACGGAAACATACTGTAAGTCCCGTCTCGGTAAGTCTCACGATGCATGAGCAAGGCCCCATCGACCGAGATACTACCCATCTCCCCGGCCTCGTCCTGGATCCGAAGTTCAAACGCCTCGTTGGGGCGCCCTTCACGCTCGATCAAGTAATTGAGAGCAACCGCAGGTGCTTCGTTTTGGCCAGGCTTGCCGAGCGCACTCACCTTCCGCCTTTCGATGGATACCCGATCCATAAAAAGAGCCAAAACTCGATAGTAAGCCACTCTCACTGCGGCGACAGCACCTCTTGTGCTGATCGTCCCAAGATAGAGAAAAAAGATCAGGAGAAAGGCGATGGTCAGAGTTTCCACGTTGGAGCGCTGAGCAAGTGTTACAAAAAGCTTATATTCTTTGACGAGAAGAAATACCCCAATCACCGACGAAAGAAACATGGTCCAGTAGATCCAGGACAAAAGCATGACATGTCGCCGATATTGGCGCGCAGAATGAACCTGAGGCTCTCGAAGGATGCTCTGAACAACGTTCATCTCTGGTTTTTGTGCAAATCCTCGGCCGCTTTTTTGCACTGAGTTCAGCATGCATGATCAAAACCTTGTTGCACCCCATCGTAACCCTCGTGCTAAGCATGGCTCTTATTTCAGCCGCACCTGCTTTCGCTGCAACGCGACTTATTCCCAACATTAACCGCGATCTTCCCCTTTTTTTTGAAGATGCGCGCCCGATCGGCGCAGGAAATCTTCAGTTTCAAGCAGTGGCGCGTTACGAACGCACGCATGAAGGAACGGATCAATATTTCCTGCTACCGCAAGTGCAATACGGATTCTCTCCCCGAGGATTCGCTCAGCTTTCGACCACGGAGATTCTGGGATCTGAGCCAAAATCCGGCACATCCGACCTGACTCTTGCGGGATTCTACTCACTTCTTCCCGACCTGAAAGCCCCGTTCAAGCTGGCCTTCTACACTCAGCTAGAATTTCCAACAGGCCCTGCCGACTCAGGTCTTCAAAACGAGACGGGTCTCTTTGCGACTCAAAGCCTTGACGATATTGAAAAGAATGAAATTCATCTCAATCTCTATTGGATCCATTCTACAAATCCAGGCGAGAACGAGCTTCGTCACCGCTATCGGGCCATCGTTGGCTACAACAACGACATCAATGAAAAATGGATTTTCCTTGCGGATGTGGTGCGAGAGCAAGGCCCTGAATGGAATCAATTCTCCAACACAATCGAAGTCGGCGCGATTTACGCCAGCAGTGAAAAGCAGAATTTTGCATTAGGACTAGGCGCAGGGATTGGGGAGCAGTCTCAGAAGTTCAGAGCGACTATCGGTTACCAGTATCAACTGGGTGATTAGTCTTTCAGAGGGACCGGTAGAGGGACTGGATTTACCGGATCCTGAGACATCAGCTCTTTGATCTCGTCCGCAGAGTAAAGCTTGCCCTTGCCCACGCCGGGACAAAACGAGACGACCTCGCGCGCCCAGCTTTTGGCGTTCATATTCTCGGGCCAGAATGGCCAAGTGCGACACTGAGCGGGTCTTGCTTCGTAAACCGAGCATCCCTTCCCTTTGAGAAACTGGCAATCCTCCTTGAAATCCTTCAAATGAAAGTGCCCATTTGTATTGGCGCAATACTTCCGGGTGAAAGCCGCAGTGGAAAGTTTTAAATGCTTGGCCATGCGTTGACGATCCTGGAGTGTCAAGTAGACGTATCCGTATGAGCCGCGCGACGTGCAGCAGCGGCCGGTGCCTTGGCACTCAAATCGAACTCCCTTTTTCCAAAACGCATTCGCCACTTGTCGGACGCTCCCAGTATGGTATCTCAATGACATGTACTATGAGATTACGCAAGGGATTGAAGTTGAGGTCAGGCCTGAGTACCTGCCGGATGAGTCCAAGCCGGAAGACTCTAAATACGTCTTTGCCTATCACATCACGATTACCAATCGCAGCGAGTCCGAAGTACAGCTGATGAGCCGCCATTGGATCATCACGGACGGCCAGGGTGTCGTTCACGAAGTCAACGGCCCAGGCGTTGTTGGCCAGCAACCCAAGCTTCAGCCAGGCGAAAGCCATCAATACTCAAGCTTTTGCCCGCTTCCGACTCCGACGGGAAACATGCGTGGCACTTTCCAGATGGTCAATCAGCATGGCGCCGAGTTTAACGTGAAGATCCCGCTCTTTTTCCTGCGGGATATGCGCAACATTCATTAAGAAGGCCGGAAAGGCTTAGTATTCATCCGCGACAGGCTCAGAGACTTCTTCGTCTCCTGCATGCATCGCCTGCGTCGTTCTGATCTTGTCCATAAAGAGATCAGTGAGCTTCTGAGTA
>JBJMMA010000015.1:0-4931 GCA_045805065.1 Bdellovibrionia bacterium
CAGGAAAGCTCATCGAGATCTCCGTCAGCCGTGAGTCGGACAGGGCCGTGCTGAGAGTGCGGGACCACGGCATGGGGATCGCTAAGAAGGACCAGCAGCGGATTTTTGAAAGATTTGAGCGCGCGGTTTCCGTTCAAAACTACGGCGGTCTGGGACTTGGACTCTATATCTCTCGTCAGATCGTTGAGCTTCATGGAGGATCCATTCGGGTCGAAAGTGAGCTCGGCCAGGGGGCGACATTCATCGTTGAACTGCCTCGGCTTGATCAGACTTTAGGAACTTGAAAAGGGCGAGCATCAATCGGAAGGTCCACCTTAAAGGCCGTTCCTTCTTGTTCAGAGCTCTGAATGGAAACCTTTCCTCCGTGAGCTTCAACCAGGCCTCGCACTAAAGTCAGGCCGAGACCCCATCCCGGCTTGCCCACTTTTTCAGCGCTTTTGGCGCGTCGAAACGGTTCGAACAGGATCTTTTGCTCGGATTCAGGAATGGCGGGTCCCAGATTGTGGACAGTAATCCAGACGCGATCTTCATGGAGCTCAATCCGTGTGGTCACTGTTGTGTCGGGTGCGCCGTACTTTGCTCCATTGGAAACCAGGTTTTCCAAGATGCGATGTAATCCGTTGCAGCTCCAGTATCCTGGGACAGTTTCTGGAGAATCAACGACGAAACGGTCTCCGGAAATCATGGACTGCTCCTCACAAACCTCCTGAGCGATGTTGTGGAGGTCGCATTCGTCAATCTCAAGAGGCAGGCGCTGGCCCGCGCGGATCCGGTTTGCATCCAGCAGGTTTTGAATCATCTGATCGGCCCGCTCAAGGTTATAAATGATTTTTCCAAGCTGTCGCTCTCTCGCATCCGTGCGTTCGGGATAGCGAAGAACGAGCTGGGAGCTGAGTTTTGCTGAGGTCAGAGGATTGCGAAGGTCGTGTGCAACGGTGGCGACAAAGCGCTCTCTGAGCTCGCGTTCCGCACGAAGTTCCTCAAGCTTTTTTTGAAGCCTGAGATAGAGAGTCGCGTTGTCCATGGAAGTAGCTAATCGGTCCGCGATGAGCTGTAAAAACTGAAGCTCATCTTCATGAAACGGCCTTGGCTGAAGCCTGCCGACATGGATGACGCCGATGACTTCCTGCTTGGTTCGCAGAGGCACTCCCATCAAGCAGCGCAGGTTCTTCTGTTTCACGATTGGACTTGCAACCTCAACATGGGTCAGATCGTCAACAATCATGGCTCGCTCTTCTGCCATGATCCGTCCCGCAACCCCTTTGCCTTTTGGGATCTTGATGTTTTGAACAATCTCTTCCTCCAGGCCTCGTGCTGCCCGAACTTCAAGGTGATCCTTTGCCTCATCGGCCATCAGAATGGCGACGGTATCGGCAGAAAACGTATCATAGATGTATTCCAGGGCCCGATTCAGCACCTCATCCAATGTTGTTTTAGGCGATAGTGCAGTTTCCGTGAGTCTCAGGAGATTTTGAAGTCTTTGGATTCCCTGCTCGGCGCGGGTTCTTGCTTCTGATTCGCTTTGAAGAAGTTTTTTTCGCTCCTCTTCAATTCGTTCACGCTCAGTGATGTCAACGACCATGACACCAACGCCCCAGACGTATCCGTCTGCATGTTTGATCGGATAAAAGTTTCCAAGAGTGTGAACACGACCACCCGAGGTTTCAAGGTGACTGAACTCTTGATTGAGTGCCGGCTCTCCGGTTTCCAGAACCGAGCGGAGGATGGGTTCTAAGCTGGATGCGGAATCAGGCAAAATCTCCCGCAGAGTTCTTCCAATGTGATCCTTGGCAGGGACACCATTCAAGGCTGCTAAAGCAGAATTGATCTGAAGATAACGAAGCTCCCGATCCAGGAGGGCCGTGCCGATAGGGGCCGTGGCAAAAATCGTGTCTAAAATGGCTGCGGACTCCTGAGCTGCTCTGCGAGCGCTTTGTTCAAGACGGAGAAGAGTGGACTTCGTCTCTTCTGACTTCTTTTGCTCGGTAATATCAATGACGCTGGATAAGACACGTTCTGGCTGTCCATCCTCGTCATGCAGAGGGGTGGACCAGATCTCAGTCCAGAGGACCGAGCCATCCTTGCGAATGTATCTTTTCTGAAGTCTCCACTGAGTTGATTTTTCTTTCACAGCCTGCCTGTAGATTCGGCGCTGCTCAATCATATCTTCTGGGTGCGTCACGTCTGAAATTGTTTTTCCGCGCAGCTCATCCTCGGTATAGCCCAGCATCTCGGCAAATTTTCGGTTCACCTGCACAAAACGCTCAGTCGAGGGATCTGTGACTGCGATCCCCGTCACTGAAAGATCGTAAAGGGCGCGAAATCGTCTTTCGCTCCTTCGCGTCTGCTCGATGGAAAGTTGCATATAACGATTGGCGGCGGCCATCTTGCCGTTTTGAATGAAATCCAAGATGATGTTCCGCTCATGAGAGCTTGGGACAATATGAACGTCATCCAAAACCTGGAAAATGATCTGCCGCAAGACGTTGTACTCATTCATGACTTGCTCCAGGTCAAATTCAGTTAGCTTGGAGCGTTGAACCGCATGGGTTTGCGCAATATCTTTTGCGTTGGCAAGCCTTGGGCTTTGTGTTTCCAGGGAAGTGATCAGATGATCCAAAAAAATCGGCAAGGAGTCGCGAAGCACGCCTGATTCTTTACCTTGCGATGCTTGGATCTCTTTTCTCACCCAGCTCTCCCAGAGCTGAAGAACCGACTCCTTCTGTTCTCGCAAGCGGGCAGCTGTAGTGGGATGTGCTGAAAATTGGGATGAGAGCGGTCGATCTGCCATAGCCGATTTTAAGAAGCTTTGCATGAACAGTTCCGGCAATAGGCTGTCTGCCAAGAAGGGGCATATACTTTGCTGCGCTTAGTAAAAAAGGGGAGGCATTATGAATCTGAAACAGCTGAAACAATCTCAATCGCTCCAGGCGTATGAGATCTTGCATGCAGGGTTTGTTATCGCGCCGCTAACGGCAGGAGTAGATAAGTTCACCAATCGCCTGACAAATTGGGATCAGTATCTCGCAGAGCAAGTTCCAAGCAGGCTGGGAATGACTCCTAAATCCTTCATGAAACTTGTGGGAGCAATCGAAATCAGCGCAGGGATCGGCGTTGCAGTGAAGCCTAAGGTCTTTGGTTATGTCGTGAGCGCTTGGCTGTGTGGCATCGCAGGAAACTTCCTGATGAAGCGTCAATATCTGGATATCGCATTGAGAGACGTTGGACTCGCGTTAGGAGCACTCGCCCTGGCTCGGTTGAGCCATCAGCATGAAGGTGCTATCCGTCATTCTTTCAGACGAAATCAAGTAGGCTTACGCGCGGTTCCTGCTCTTGGCACTCCTGAGCACGCGCCACCAGCGGTACGTGCTGCTTAGTTAGCTAACTTGTTTTTCATGAGGCCAAGCGTGAGAAACCAGGTTCTGTAAGTCGCCGTCGCTTTGTTCGGCGGCTTGATCAATGATCTTTGTGCTGACTTTTTGAAAGCTCAAACCACATTTGCACGTCATGGAGTTCCGGAGGAGATAATTCCAATGCGGTCGCCGTTGACTGCTTAGAACCCAAGGTAGCCCGCAGTTTGGACAAAATTTAGGTTCAAAGTCGTAAAGCGCCTTCATGCGGCCGGTCTCTTTCTTATATGAACTTTATTTAAAGTCTCAAGCAAGCGATCAACGTCGATGGGTTTTTTTAGCTTACTCACTACTTCTGAGGGAAAGCTCCATTGTTCGAGCGAGCCTGCTGACATCACAATAACGGGTATGGACCTGCTTTGGAGGAGGCTTTCGGCTTTTCGCAGAAATTCCCACCCATTCATCACTGGCATCATTAGATCCAGTAGAATCAAGTCAGCAGGCCATGCTTCATGATTGAGCAAAGCCAACGCCTCTTGACCGTTGCCGGCTGTCCTAACGGCATATCCTTCAAGTTCTAAAATTTGCTGAAGCACTGACCGAATGTCTTGATCGTCTTCGATAATACAGATTCGCTTTTCCTCGGGCATTGGGCCTTATTTTGCAATTTCTATGCGATGCGTATTTCACACCCAATAGCTGACGGCCGAGTGGCCGACTGTGGACGAGAAAAAAAGCAGGGCTCCTGGACTTTCTCGAAAAGAGAGAAAGGCGGGGTAGATCTTCTAGGGTGTGGCTGAGTCAGATTCTGCTCTCATGACGTGCTTTGTTGAGCGATTGAGCAAAGGAAAGCACATTCAATTCGTCGACGGAAACAAGGGTGGGTATGCGATGGCTGCGAAGCGACTGAAAGAGCAGATTTTGACTAAAGTCCAAAACCCTGCTCTGAACTCTGAAAATTAAACTGCTTTTGCAATGGCGACAGTAGCCATCGTTGAAGCATCTTCGGTCGTGGAGACCTGCTCGAGATAGATCTTCAGAATCGCTTGTTCGAATTCCAATCGAGTAGTTGGATTTGTTGGATGGGCGATGTCTTTAAAGGTTCCATCCTTGCGACGTTTACTTGGCATGGCGATAAAAAGACCTTCTGTTCCTTTGATGATTTTAAGGTCTCGAATGACGAAGCAATCATCGATCACGACGGTTACGTACGCCTTAAGCTTATCTTCTTGAACGGGAAAAACTTTAATTTCAGTGATTTGCATTTAGAGCTCCAGGGTTGTATTGCATTATGCAATTTGGAATAAGTCAGGCGGAGCCTTTTCTAGTCGATCTTGCCGTTGGTCGCAACGACTTTTAAACCCAAGGAAAAAGAAATCATGATTCCTTTGCATAAGTGCTTTCGCGCGCTGCAAGACTGGAGGAAATCTCAGGCTGAGAGCCTCTGGCGGAGGCAAGTCAAGTTATCTCAAAGTTGTGTAAAATAAGGGCGCTGAGTTAATTTAACCTGCTTGCTGTGTTGGACAATTGAATTGCTGGATAGGGTTGACTTAGTGCGTGGAATAGGAGAATTCCACAACG
>JBJMMA010000016.1:0-8333 GCA_045805065.1 Bdellovibrionia bacterium
GAACGAGCCTTCCAAGGTGCTGCAGCCCGTGTACGGAATCTGTGGAGAAAAGGAACTCTTTGAAAGAGAGATTCCAAGTCTCAGTGGCTTTAAAGGATACGGCCCTGTGCGCGTGGGCAATGCGGCCTACAAAATGAACCAGCATGACGTTTATGGTGAGATGGTACTTGCCATTACGCCGACCTTCTTTGACCGACGTCTGGATCGCACGGATCAGGATCAGGCGCTGAAAAACGTGCAGCAGCTCATCGAGCAGGCGATCAACTGTTTTGAAGAGCCTGACGCAGGGATCTGGGAATTTCGCGGCACAAAGCAGCACTCCGTCTTCTCAAAGCTGATGAATTGGGCGGCCGTTGATCGCGGCGTTCGTATCGCAGGCCATATCGGAAGGCATGATCTCGTGTCTGAGTGGGCCCCGATTCGCGAGAAAATGCGCGATAATATCGAGCGATTGGGCTGGAACGACTTGGTGGGCTTTTACACGCAGAGTTATGGCGGCAACAGCCCGGATGCGGCAAACCTGCTTCTTCCTGCGGTGAACTTCGTCTCCTATCGGGATGAGCGATTCCAGAAAACGATTGATGCTTACGATCGAATGCTTCGCTACGGCCGTGGGGTCTTCCGTTACAAGACTCCCGATGACTTCGGGATTCCGAAAACCACTTTCACAGTTTGCGCTTTCTGGATGGTTGATGCGCTTTGGGGCGCAGGCCGAAAAACCGAGGCGCGCGAGCTTTTCTCTTCAGTCATTCATCAGGCAAATCATGTGGGGCTTCTGTCCGAGGATATGGACCCTGAGACCGGTGAGCTCTGGGGCAATTTCCCGCAAACTTACTCGCATGTCGGCTTGATTCTTTCGGCAATGAGAATCTCCCAGGCTTGGGAGGATGCTTTCTGAGTTCAAAAAATCAGCAATCGGGGGCGGAAATGAAAAGTATAAAGGACTGGGTCTGGATGGGGTTGGTGGGTCTCGCATTGGGCGCCACGGCGCATGCTGCGAAAATTTACTCCTTTACAGGGAAAGTCAGCCAGATTTCAGGAAATGAAGTTCAGATCACCCGGGGATCCGATGTCAGGGAGTTTGCGATGTCCGGGATGAACGTGAATCAGAAAGAGGATCTCAAAGTAGGAGAAGAGATCACGATCTGGTACACGCTGGAAGCGCAGGGTGCGACGCGACAACAGGCAGGACGCGCTGGAAATTTGAAACACGCTCCATCGCAAGGTGCGCCACAAGAAGATCAAAATGACGATCAGAATCCTATCCCTCCCAATATTCAGGATGATCGTGCATTCTATAATGCAAAAGTCGACTTGCAGATCGATAGTTTGAAAGGCGTCTGAGGAAAAGTTTTTAGTAGTTCTTCGAAAAGTTTGAGAAGTAAACATCGGCCCATAAATGCGAAAATTGCCGCATTTATGGGCCTTTTTCGTTTCTATTTCCGTTTTGTCTCGTTGAGCCAAGCGGGCAGCTGGCACCTGGGTTGCACAGCCCGCTGGAACATCGCGAGGCGGCAGCGCCTCGTGTTGTAAATAACGTCTTCATTCAACTTCTTCAGGGAGGCAAGAAATGAAATACTTCGCAAATATCACCGTTTTTTCCGCGGCTTTGGCTTTGGTAATGAGCTCTATGGCATTCGCTGACGATGTCACCGAAATGGATCATCATCACGACCACCACGATCATCCTGCTCAGAAGGGCAGCGAGTTCGCTGGCCAGAAGGGCTCTGCTGGTCAAAAGGCTGGCCAAAAGGCAGCCGTGTTCCCAGTCTCGAAGGCTGGCTCCGCTGGTCAGAAGGGCAGCGAATTCGCTGGCCAGAAGAGCAGCGAGTTTCCAACTGCTAAGACCGGTTCTGCAGGACAGAAGTCCAGCGAACTCCCAGTCTCGAAGGCTGGATCTGCTGGTCAGAAGAGCAGCGAAATTCCACTCGCAAAGACCGGATCCGCAGGACAGAAGTCCAGCGAGCTCCCAGTCTCTAAGACCGGCTCTGCAGGTCAGAAGGGATCCGCTGGCCAGAAGGCAGCTGTGTTCCCAGTTTCGAAGAGCAGCAATGCAGGACAGAAGTCTAGCGAGCTTCCAGTCTCTAAGACTGGCTCTGCTGGCCAAAAGAGCAGCGAAGCTCCAATCTCTGTGAAGCCAGTCATGTCGGGCAGCAATGCTGGCCAAAAGGGCAGCCTCGCAGGCGAAAAAGCTGGTCAAAAAGCAGCTGTTATCGGCAGCAAGGCTGGTCAGAAGGGCTTCGTAAGCTCCAAGACCGGTTCTGCAGCTGGCCAAAAGGGCTCCCAAGCCGGTCAGAAAGCAATCGCTTTCCCAGGCTCTAAGGGTCAAATGGCTGGTCAGAAGGGCTCCAACTAAGCTTTCAATGCTTGGTTAAGTCTGATGAATTGAGGAAGGCGTCCCTGCGGGGGCGCCTTCTTTTTTTATGAGAAGCCGTTTTAAGTAGGCTAGAACTTCCAGCCTACTTATGCGAGAAGAGGGTATGACTAAAAAGCCACTTTCAACGACGGCAGTCGCTCGCGGCGACTGGATTTCTGCCTGCCACTTCCACGATATGACTGAAAGCGAAGTTCTGCATGAGGTTGCAAGGCGGGTCACTGAGCTCAAGGCCTCTGCCAAAGGAGTTCAGGAGAAACATCCTCTCGTGCTTTTTGATCTGGATTCCACGCTTTATGAAGTGGGACCTCGCACTTTTCAAATCCTGAAGGAATGGCTTGCAAGCTCTGAGAGCGCAAAATTTCCTGAAGTCGCACGCGCATTGGACCGTCTGGAGCATGCGCAAGTTGGATATTCGATCGGAGATACTTTGTCGGCAGCAGGGCTCGACATTGAATCCGCGTCGATCAAAGAAGCCATCCAGGCCATCAAGCCATTCTGGGCTTCACGCTTTTTCACAAGCGCTTATCTTCCTTATGACCACGCTTATCCGGGTGCGGCAGACTTTGCCAAGAAGGTCTACGAGCTGGGTGCGGAAATCGTTTACCTTACTGGCCGTGACCAGCCAGGAATGGGAGATGGAACCCGTCAGAACCTGATCCGTGATGGCTTTCCTTGGGAAGTCGAGCGCACGCATCTTCTTTTGAAAGCTGAAGCTCATCTTCCAGATCTTCAGCATAAAGTTGATGCTGCGGAATACATTCGTCGTCACGGAACGTTGGTGGCATCGTTTGAGAACGAGCCACCCAACATTGCAGCGCTATACGAAGTCTTCCCAGACGCCATGCATGTGTTCGTGGACACTGTTTACAGTGATCACTGCGCCATGCCACGTCAGGGCCTTTATCGAATCAAAGGCTTTCGCTAGACTTCAGAGCGCTTAGCTCCAGATCGCATCGTACTGATAAAGATCTCGCGGATACTCGTATCCAGCGAGAGGCTTGTCTGCGTCCCAGCGCCAGACATGAACCGAGCGGTACTCGTGTTCCTTGCCTGCACGGGTGAGCTTACAGGTCATCAGCACAGTCGCGTGCAGATCGCTGGCTAAGATGTCATGAAGCTCCATGCGGAACGTTCCTGTGGAGAGCTCCTGGATCTTTGCAAAGTAGTCTTTTTCAAAGTTTGCGCGGCTCATCTTGCCTGCAAGCTTACTCTTGCCCTGGATCTGAAAAGTCATGGATTCGGAGCAAAGGTTCAGAAATCCTTGAACGTCTCCGCGAACCAGCGAGGCATAAGCTTTTTCAAGAGTAACAATATGGGAATGTTTCATGCCTGAAAATATCTCAGGGGTGAGCATTGCTGTAAAGAATGAAAGGGCCATATTCCACAGCATGAGCCGGCCGGAGCGAAACTTGCGAGGTTCTCTCGACTTGGACTTCAGATCCAAGGCGACAAGTTCGGCTGACGTCGGTGGTTTCAGGGCGCCAATCTCCCAATGACAAGAATTTCAATGGCTCAAGGATACGAACGTCACTTGATCGGATTTGTTCAAATTTGCAGCCAGAGCGCACCAGATATTGAGCAAGTTTTTGTTTTGAAAGTGTGTCGCTTGAATTGTCTTTAAAGACCAAGAATCGAAAAGACCTCTCTGGAATATTTCCAAACACCACAGGGCCAAGATAATTGCGCTGCAATTGGCATGTGCCTGCGAAAATCCAAATCAAAATTGCTAAGGATGCGATGCGTTTTGGGGCATGGGCCAGAGCTAAAGCAAATACAGCAGCAAGCATCAGAAAAGGGATCTCGAAATATCTCGGTGCAGGCTTGGTTGCCATGGCCGTTGTGAGAATGAGGGTGAGTGCTGCCCAAAGAAAGGCCTTCGTCCAATGAAGATCCTGATCAAAGAGAGCCCGAAGCGTTCTCCAGCTTGAAGCAATCCCGATTCCAAGCGCAAGCAAAGGCCAGATCATCAATCTTGGATCGCTCTGGCCGCCGTTAAAAAACGCAGCAGCCCAGCTTCCTTCACTGAAAAACAGAAGAAAGAAGAGAGCCACTGATCCTGCGCACAGGAAAAGAATCCGAACCGGTATTTCGAAATATCTGCGTATGCGTTGAATTAGTTGAGAAGACAGCTGTGGAAAAAGAACTCCCATCAGGCTGAGGATGGCTAAAAGGAGAAGCGCAAAGCTCTTGTCTTTTTCAGGAATGCCTAAATGGATTCTCAGGAAGAAACCGGCAAGAAGAACAAGAGCTGCGCCAGCGATTCTTCTCTTGCGATTGCCTTGATCGTTCTTTGGCAAAAAGCTTTCATACCAGAAAGAAAGAAGCAGGAGAGCAAATGCCGGAGCAAGAAAAAGTACATGCGATGTAACGCCAAAGACGATTGCGGCAAAAATCGCGAACTCAGATTTCCAAGAAGGTGTTTTTTCTGAGAGGCCCCACGCCAAAAGTCCCAAGCAGAAGACGTGAAAAGTGTTGATCTCAATCGCAAAGCGATGATTCATCACCGCAGCTGAAAAGAATGCGATGATCGATGGAAAAAGTGCCGCAGCGCGCACTTGGCCCATGTTTTTCAGCGCAAGACTGATGAGAGAGATGCCTGCGACAACGAGTGCGATTCCGCTGAGACGGTAAGTGAAAAGGCTGGTTCCCAGAAGCTTGTAAAAAAATGCCGTAACATAGTGGCCCCACGCGGAAGTGTAGGGGCTCATTGCGGCGACTGGCCAAAAACCAGGTTCTGTTGCAATCCGGTGAGAAAAAAGCGCAGCCCAGGCTTCATCGTAATGAAATCCGCCCGCCCAGCTCAGCGCCAGGCAATGAGTCAGTAAAAGAGCCAACAGGCCCGAAAGCCAGAGCCAGAAGTTTCGCCAGGGATTGTAATGAAGAGGCTTCGATTCAGCGAAGCGGCTCGACGATGAAATAATCGACCTCCAGCAAACTCAGATCGCGCCTCTCCCAAGCTTCCTGCCACAGAGGCTTGCCAGAGTCACCCTGTCCGCGGGTGCGCCAGCGTTTCCAGGGAATAAAGCGAAGCTTCAGCTGAGGCTCGTTTTTAGCGATAAAATCACGAAAATCCTGCACTCCGTTTTCTTTCGCGCTCACCAGGATCGTGTCACCGCGTTCAAGCGCTTCCTTGAGTTTTTCCGGCGAATGAATGCCGTGAACCTCATGCCCCACCCAGAAATTCAGATAACCCCATTCGCTCCAGATGTTGTGGTTGAGATTGTAATATCCCAGGCTCACGGTGCGGCCCTGTGTGTGGGCTTGATCAATGTAATTGCGAAGATCGATCATCTCGCGCTCGCCGATCACTACGAAAAGCCCTCCCAGAGCCCAGAGAAGGCCCGCGCTCGAGAGTGCCAGAAAGTCCGGGCGCTGTCCTTTTTGCCAGAATCCGAAATAAAGAAAACCAAAGGAGCTCAGCAAGCTACCGATCCAGATGAGCGCCAAAAGCCAATGAGGCCACCAAACAGGCATTGGAGCGAAATGCTGAAAAAGGAGCGTAACCGCGACGGGGAGTAAGAGAAAAATCACTCCTGTCAGCCCGAGTGCCCCAGCATATGCTTTCTGCCAGCGTGAGAGTCTTTGAGTCTGTGTCTTATACTGATTTAGGCCCCAAACGGCTGCAATCCAGATCCAGACGCCCGAGATCACGGGCAGGTTGTAATTCTCAAACCGATAGACGTGCCAGATGAAAAAGAGAACGCTTGGAAGAAAGAGCGAGAATCCCAGGCAGAGAAGCCGGCGCGTTGCGGGTGTCTTCCAAAGTTTTGGGAACTGAAAGAGTGTCTGGGCATATGCGACCAGAGCAAGAAGGATCCAAGGGAAGAGATAAAATCCAAAAGTTGAGACGACGGCCACGCTCCAGTCTTGCCCTGAGCCATCGCTCTTTCGCAGTGTCTCGCGAATGATATAGGCATCCCAGAAGTTCTGCCGATCAAGAAAATAAGGCGGTAGATAGCCTGCGATACAGACCGCAACTCCCAGTGCGACGGCAAGCCAGGCTTTTGGGTTTTTAAGACGCGTCTTGAGTTCTCCTTGCGAGAGCGCGAACAAGATTGCGCTCGTTCCCAGAAAGGCGCTGTGAAGGGGGGACTTTACCCAGCCCATGATGCCCGTCAGGCACCAGAAGGCCCAGCCAGCATCCTTTGGTTTCAAGCGATCCAAAAGCCAGACGCCTACCGCAAAGAGCGCCGCGAGCTCGATTTCCATCTGACTTGCAAAGGTGTGTGAGTATACGCCTGTGCAAAGCGCGAAAGCAGCCCCCGTCCAGACATCACCGCCGATCCATTCCGGATATCTCTTGCGGACGACAGACGCGAGAGCAAGGGCGCCGCCCAGGAGTAAAAAGAAATTCATGTACAGCGCGGCCCAGGGATTTCGACCGAATGTCTTCATTCCGGCGCGAAGCAAGACGTAGTGCAGGGGGCCCTTGTAGTAATTAGGCTCATCTTGAAGAGTCTGAACAAACCAGCGATGGTCTCGCTCCATTTCGATCGCCTGGGAGACATAAACCTTTTCATCGCCTGCGGTACGGACAAAACGGCTTCCCAGGAAGGGTGCGTAGACGGACGAGATCAAAAAGATCAGTGCTAGAGGGGTCCAAAGTCTGGCTCGCATGGCTGGGAGTCTAGCATGGAAGTTCGTGTCAAAATCAACTGAGTTCTCTTTGGGTTTTGAGGAGTTTGGCCCAACATTGTTTGACTTCGTTTGACTCTGGGGCCTGCTAGCGCGATAGTAGGACTATGTTTCCAACAGGTTCTCACAACTGGACGTACCTTCAGCTCATGGCATTCTTTGGACCGCGAGTGTTCTTCTCGATTCTTTGCGGCGGAATTGTCGGAATGGAGCGCGAGCTCAAGCATAAGCCTGCCGGCATCAAGACCAATATTTTGATTTGCCTGGGCGCGGCACTCTATACGTCGACTTCGATTCTGATGTCTGAGTCATTGTCCGAAACCGGACACTATGGAGATCCAGCGCGTGTGGCTGCGCAGATTGTTTCGGGGATCGGCTTTCTGGGCGGGGGAACGATTATTCAGGCGCGCGGAACAATTACAGGTCTCACGACTGCTGCTACCATCTGGGTTGTGGCGGCCATCGGGATTTGTATCGGCATGGGTCATTCCGATATCGCGTTTGCCGCATCCACCGTGGTGGTTTTCACGCTCGTTGCGACTTCCTGGTTTGAAGACCGCATTCTGGGACGCTCACTCACGTTTGCTTGTGAGATTTTGGTCGAAGACCCTCAGGGGCAGGTCAGAATGTCGATCAACGAAGCGCTCGTGAACAACAATCTGAACCTCGATGATTTCGATATCACCACTCAGAACGGGCAAAGTCTCTTGAAGTGCCGCTACAGCGGTCACCGTAAGGATAATAAGAAGTTTGTACTCGAGCTCTGGAGCATTCCGGGCATCCGCGAGGTCAAGCAGCTGTGATGCAGCGTCGAGTCTTTGCCTCAGGGCGAGTCCAGGGCGTCTCGTACCGGGCTTCGACTTATCATGAAGCAATGCGTTATCCGGCATTGAGAGGCTTTGTGAAGAATCTGCCTGACGGTCGCGTCGAGGCTGTCTTCTTAGGCGAAGTGACTGACGTCCTGGCTATGGTTCAATGGTGCAGTCATGGACCGCCAGCTGCTCATGTAAAGCATCTGGAAGTGATAGATGAAGCGAACGATCCTTCGCTGCCGACTTTTGAGATTCGCCGCTAAAAACAAAAAGGCCCTGACTCCGGGGAGCCAAGGCCTAATGAATGCTTGAAGCATTTTAAAGATCATTAAATGATCAAGAAAAGATCAAGCTGCGCAAGAGCCCTCTGAGGTACTCTTAAAAATTAGCGCAACGAGTCTTTGAATTCTTTTCCAGCGCGGAAACGTGGCACCGTCATCGCTGGGATTTTGATTTCTTTGCCAGTCTGTGGATTGCGTCCTGCGCGTGCTTTACGCTTGGACTTGGTA
>JBJMMA010000017.1:0-8389 GCA_045805065.1 Bdellovibrionia bacterium
AAGCGCACCCTTGTAAGTCCTTATAACTACAAGAATAAAGGCTTTTCCTTGAGGTGAATGCTGCTTGTCAAAGTTGTTGACATAAACTGACGACTATTATACTTAAGGCCCGGGCTTAGCAGAGTGAATAGTTCAACCCGTGGAAGCAATAGCCAGAGCACCTTATGAATCTTGAACGTCTACAAGAGCGCCTCGGATACAATTTCGGGGATCGCAGTATCTTACTCCAGTCCCTGACTCACACGTCCTATGGGCACGAGAATCTCCAGGATAAGTCGATCGCCTACCGCGATAATGAAAGACTGGAGTTCCTAGGTGATGCGATCCTGGACGTGATTGTCTCGGACATTCTCCTTGAGGCTTTTCCCAATGCCAACGAAGGCCAGCTTTCCAAAATGCGGGCAGCCGTTGTTAATGAGAAGACCCTCGCGGAAGTCGCAAGAAGCGTCAGCCTCCAAGAGCATGTGCGACTTGGAAAAGGCGAAATGCAGACCGGTGGCAACAACAAGCCATCGATTCTCTCCTGCGCCTTTGAGGCATTGATTGCGGCGATTTACCTCGATGGCGGCTTTGCAGCCGTCTATCCCGTGGTCCGTCACCTTTTCTCGCCGCTCTTTGCTGAAGAGCGCGAGCTGATCAATTTCTACGACCATAAGACGCAGCTTCAGGAAATCGTTCAGGCGCGTTGGAAGGTCACTCCTACCTATCATCTGCTGACCACTTCAGGTCCTGATCATGCAAAAGTGTTTGAGGTTGAAGTGCGGATGAATGGCAAGATGCTGGCTGTCGCGTCGGGCTCTTCCAAAAAAGAGGCCGAGCAAAACGCCGCTCGCGCTGCAATTCAGACTGTCGGCTAAAGAAAGCATTATAAAATATGGGAAAATCAGGTTTTGTAGCAATCATCGGGCGCCCGAACGCCGGTAAATCGACGTTATTGAACGCGATCCTTGGCGCGCCAATCTCCATCGTAACACCCAAAGCGCAGACCACACGCGAGCGGGTGCTTGGGATTCTCACTGAGAACGGAAACCAGATGGTTTTCGTTGATACGCCGGGAATTCATCGCGCCAAGCACGGTGGCATCAACGCGTATATGATGAGCGAAGCCAGGGAGGCTTTAGAAGAGCCTTCCATGGTCTGGTACCTCCTGGATCCATCTTCTGCGGTTCAACATGAGGAAGCGGTTTTAGAGCTTCTCAAGGGCAGAAAAGCGCCGGTGTTTCTGCTCCTCAATAAGACCGATGTGATTCGCGGTAATGAGTGGCGCGAGAAGTCGGAGAACTTCCTCAAGGACATGGCGGCAAAACTTACCGAGATGGGCAATACCGTTGCTCAAACGCTATCTATTTCCGCGGTCGAGGGAGAAGGCCTTGAGACTCTTTTGACGGAGAGCTGGAAGCGTTTGCCAGAGGGCCCGCTCTACTATCCAGACGAAGAGCAACTCTCGGATCGCCCGATGAGGTTCTTTGCGGCTGAGAAGATCCGTGAGCAACTTCTCATGCAGCTCGGCGAGGAGATTCCGTACGCTTGTGCGGTTGAAATTCAGAAGTTCGAAGAACCTAACCCAAAAGACGCAAAGCCCATGACCCGCATTGAGGCAGTGATCCATGTTGAGCGCGATTCCCAAAAAGGGATGGTGATCGGCAAGGGCGGCAAGAAGATCAAGGACATCGGACAAGCTGCGCGCGAAAAAATTCAGGAGTTCATGGGTGGCGGTCCGATCTTTCTGGGTCTTCAAGTGAAGGTCTACAAAGACTGGACGCGAGATGCGGAAGCGCTTAAAAGAATGGGATATCATCTCCCGGTGAGTAAATAGTGATGGCAAAGAGTAAGGCATTCCGCATTGTGATCATGGGCCGCCCCAATGTGGGTAAGAGCACCCTTTTCAATCGTCTGATTGGATCCAGGCGCGCTCTTGTTCATGACATGCCGGGCGTGACCCGTGACCGTATCGAGCACTCCGCGAAATGGTGGGTGCATCGCCATGAGTATTCCATCACGTTGATCGATACGGGGGGCGTGGGGGGCGAGCACTTTGCGCAAGAGATCGAAGACCAGGTCGGAATGGCGCTCTCCAGCGCCGACGCCGCCCTCATCGTTTTTGATGCCCATGCTGGCGTGACTACGGCAGATCAAGAGCTCATGCGCAAAATTTCGCGCGCGGGCATTCATAAGAGAATCCCGCTTTTTGCGATCGTCAACAAAGTCGACGCTGAATCGCATGAGTCGCTGATTTCAGATTTCTTCTCGCTTGGGCTGGATCATGTTCTCACTATTTCCGCTGAGCATGCTCGCGGTATTGATGATCTGAAAGAGCAAGTCATCGGAGTCCTGAGTCCAGCCGGAGAGGAAGACGAATCCGAGTCTGAAGAAGAATTAACTGACGACGAAGCATCTGAAGAATTCGAAGACGTAGAATCAGAAGTTGATTCTGAGGACTTGGAAGATGCTGAAGGCTCCGAAGAAGAATCTGAAGATTCCGATGAGCCTTGCGAAGATCGCATTCCTCGCATCGCCATCGTAGGTCAACCAAACGTTGGCAAAAGCACACTCACGAACGCGATCTTGGGCGAGTCGCGCATGATTACGTCTCCGATCGCAGGAACGACCGTGGATGCTGTGGACTCGGAAGTTGAGCTCAGCGGCAAACGCTTTGTCCTGGTCGATACGGCAGGGATCCGAAGAAAGAGCAAAACCGAGCAAGGCATTGAAGTTCTCTCGGTGGTGCAGGCAAAGAAAGCGCTTGAGCGTGCGGATCTCGCCATTCTTCTTCTCGATGGTGAAAGAGGAACCACTGAGCAGGATGAGAAAATCGGCGGCATGATCGAAGAGGCTGGCTGCAGCGTGATTCTTGCTATCAATAAGTGGGACACGCAGAGAAAGAATCCAAAGTTCACAAAAGAGATGGCTGCTGAGCGCATTCGGGGCAAGATGGCTTATCTCAAGTACGCGCCGATTATGTTTCTGAGCGCGAAAGAAGGCCGGGGCTTTGAAGATCTGGGAGACTTGGCTTCGGATATCCTACACCAACGCCAGCTCAAGATTCCGACGCACGAATTTACTGAATGGGTTCGTCGCGAGGCCACCGTTCATAATCCTATGAACGCGAAATTCTATATGTGTCACCAAGCGGGGCGCAATCCGCCGACGTTTGTCTGCCATGTGAGTGATCCGGATAAGGTTCACTTCAGTCTTCGCAGACATTTGATCAACGCTCTGAGAGAGCGCTGGGGCTTCATGGGATCGCCTGTGAGAATGCTCTTTGTTCAGGGCAAGAGCACGCGCGCGGCAAAACGTCCGCCTGCAGCTCGTTAAGGGATCACAGGGTTAGTGTCAGATCACCACGTGAACAAGAACGTTCCAGACACGCTATAGAACATTCCGCCAAGATCAGACAGGTTGGATCCTGAAGAACTTTGGTAAATGCTGTTGGTGTCCTTGAAGGTTGCGCTCATGACGCGTCCTTCAAGCTCAAAGTAGGTCTTTCTTGGCTTGATCGCAAACTCAAGGCCCGCGCCACCGGTGAGATAAAGCGCAGAGTCGGACTCATTGAGAGAAGTGTCGGCTTCGTTTGTCTGGGTTTTACTGAAAGAGCCTGCGCCCCCCAGAATATAAGGGTTACAAAAGCTGATCGGGGCGGAGAGGTTCTTGACGTCGAAATAGTACTTCAAATCGACGCCGATTCGAGTGGTCGAAACATTGACCATCGAGCCTGCAGCGCTGGTTGAAGGAGCATCGAAGTTATGTTTGCCAGAGGCAAAAACCAGGGCCACGGCAAGATTGAAATCAAACCAGTAATGCATCTTGAGCTCAAGAAGCGGAAAGCCTCCGCGCCAGAGCTGACCCCGGTTTCCTGTGACGCCTTCATTGCCAACGCCCACGCTCACGCCAAAGAGGCGTCCATACTGCATGAAGCGGGTTTCAGCGTCTTCTTCGGCATCTTCGTTGAAAGAGCCGTACTCAGTAAAAGGGGTTTTTGCAAAATCGTCTTCTTCGGGGGGCATCGAGCGATCTCGCTTTTGCCCGTCCGCAGCCCATGTGGATGACGAGAGAGCCAGAAAAACGAGAGCAAGCCCTGCCAGACTGCGTTTCGATACAAATTTATTAGAAGTAAAAATGGATGCCTGCATTGAGGAAACTCACACCTAATGTTTTCAGGGCAAAGCTTCCGCTGAGGTTATCCAGGGAGGCGCCTGTTTCCATGGCAAAACCCAGGCTTTCCAAGCCAGGGATGAACGCTTCCGCTCCGAAGGCACCAAGGAATTCGGCTCCTGAGCGGGACTCGGCCGAAACGCTTGCGGCGCCGACCGTGAAATAGAAATTCAGGTTCGTTTCGTAAAAGATGTTCTTGAAGAACTTGGCACCCACGACCGAATTGCGTGGCGTGGAGGTTGAGACGCCCAGGATTCCTTCAACGCTCAGATCACGCGTCAGGCCATACTTGATGCTGACGGCAGGAACTCCGTTCGTGTATTTGAAGTTTTCAAATTCAGCGTTGTAGCCCAGGCCAAAGCGCCCTTGCATGTCTCGCGCATGGGCTTGAGGCGCTCCTAAAGTTGTTACGGTAGCAAAGACTGCAAGTATGCCCAGGGAGCTTCTCAGGGAATTCCCATAGGAGCTCCTACAGGAGCTCAGGGACAAGGACCGGGCGAATCCGTTCGCGCGACGCATAAATTTGTGCATTCTTCTTTCAGGGTAACCGTGGCCTTTCTTTTTGACAACCCCTGAAGAGTCCTCTAAACACGAAGTTATGTCATCTTCGACCAATGATTCGTCCTATTCTCCAGACTCTCACAATTCCGGTGGGAGTTCATTTTTTGACGCTCTCGTTGCAAAGCCTATGGCTCTTGTAACGATCCTTCTCGCGATCCTCGTGCTTGCCGCTGTTTTTGTCGGCATGAGGAATTCGAAAGAAGCGAAAACCCAAGCTGCAGGCAATGCGCTTTTTCATGCTCAAAGAAGTTATGAGAATGAGATGAAGGCTTTTGCTGCCTCTGTTGCTCCGGCAACTTTGGCGACGCCGGCTGCAAACGATAAGGGCACCAAAGACAAAAAAGCGGCAGCTGCTCCATCTCCTGAGTCGGTTCTCTTTACGAAGACCGATGTGGATGCCAAGTTTCCTGAGACACTCAAAAGCTACAAAGCTGTCGTGGATCAGTATTCTGGAACGCGTGCAGCATTTGAAGCACTCCTGGCCATTGGATCGCTCTATAGCAATCATGGCGAGCCTGCAAAGGCTGTGAGCTGGCTTCAGAAGGCTACGGAGGGCGCTCCAAGCTCTGCAGATCGCGCGGAAGCTTACTTCTCTCTGGGTTATGCCTTGGAAGGCTCTGGAAAGTACGCTGAAGCGGTCCAGGCTTATCAGAATGCGATCAGTGCAGGGGAGCCTGTTGCAAAGGCTGATCTGCTCCTGGCAGTTGCTCGTAACCAGGATCTGATGGGTGATAAGGCTAAAGCTGGCGCAACCTACGATCAGATCATCAAGGAATACCCAAACTCCGATCAGGCCCATGCTGCTGAATCCATTAAGGCACAGAAATGATGAAATCCCGTGCTGCACTTCTCGTTCTTCTCTTGCTGAGCACCGCTTGCGGTGGGCGCAATATTCATAAGGATCTGACCGATGATCCGAAGGTCTTGGTTCGCCGCTGGACGATGAGCAGCCTCAGCAAAGGGCAAGAGATTCGCAACGCGGGAGATCGCGGATTTGATTTTTCAAATCCGGTCTTTTTCGAGAACACGCTGATCTTTGGAAATCACAGCACGGGATTGATCGCGATTTATCCTAAGATAAATCAGCAGCGCTGGGTCTTGCCGATTCAAAACGGTGTGATCAGTGAGCTTGCGGTCGAAGGAAACACGGTTTACTTCGGCGGCGGAGATGGATTTTTCTACGCGGTCGATGCTGAGTCCGGGCGCGTGAACTGGCGTTATGAGCTTCGCAATCCGATCGTCTCGCAGCCTACGATCTCAGGTGGCCGCGTCTTTTTAACGACTACGGACGACACGGTTTACGCTTTTGACGCGGGTACCGGCAAATGGCTTTGGAACTACCGCAGAAGATCGGCACCTACGGCTACGATTCTTGGAGCCTCAGCCCCGCTTGTTGATGGTTCAGAAGTCATTGCAGGACTATCCGATGGCTTTTTGGTTGCCCTGTCCATTAACGATGGCCAGCTCAAATGGGAGAGAAAGCTTCATTCTGGAACCAAGTTCACGGACGTGGATGCGCATCCTGTGCTTGAGAATGGCGTGATCTATATCCCATCCTACGATGGCGCTCTTTATGCTCTGAAACGGGCAGGGGGAGATGTCATTTGGCGTATGGACGTCGGCGGCAGCAAACGCGTCGTAGTGGATGAGGATCGTCTTTATTTCCCAGCAACCGATGGCATTGTTTATTGCGTCCAGAAATCCAGTGGCAAGATGCTCTGGCAGTTTGAGATGGATGGCGGCACCCCTACGCAAGTCGCCGTGACCGATCAATTGGCCATTGTTGGCTCTAGTTTCCAGTACTTATACGCTTTAGATAAGAAAACAGGGAAGCCTCTCTATCGCTATAACGTAGGCAACGGAAGCGGTTTTCATGGCACCCCGGCATTTGACCCGGCCTCGCAACAAGTGTACATCTTGTCGGGCGCTGGGAACCTTTTTGACTTCGAAATCAGAAAGTCCCCACGCAAAGAGTTTTCGCACGGAAGTGCGGATCCTTATCGATTCATGGATTTCTCAGTTCGCTGAGTATTCCGCATCGCTGAGGGTGTTTTCCTAGGGGGGGAATCATGAAAAAGCAGGGTTTAGCAGGGGTAGTGTTTTTAGTGGGTCTGGTGGGCCTATTCATCTCGACACAGGCTTTTGCGGGTGGCTTTGTCGATTTGATTGTCCGTCAAAACCTCGAAAAGCAGCTTCAAGCTGAAACGCAGCCTTCTTTTCCAACTTCTCTTTTTAACTGGGCAAAAGATGATGATGAGCGATCTGATTCTTTTCTGTCGCCTCAGTCTATCAATACGACGACGGCTGGTGTTTTTGAGCAAAGGATTGACCCGTCCAATCCTCAGGACAAGAGAACCTTCCATCAGCGCTATTTCCTGAACTCGGCTTACGCTTCAGGCCCTGATGCTCCGGTTTTCTTCTACATCTGTGGAGAATCGGTCTGCAGCCCAGCTCATGGTGCAGCAGTCGATTACGCAAAACTTTATCATGGTCACGTGGTTGCTTTGGAGCATCGCTATTACGGCACAAGCCAGCCCATGCCGACGCTCAGCAGTGCCAATCTCAAGTATCTTAAAACCGAGTATGCGCTCTATGATTTAGCTAATTTCGAAGCTTATGCTCAAAACACGCTGAATCTAAAAGGGAAGTGGATTGCCATGGGTGGGTCCTACCCAGGATCTCTTTCGGCTTATTACCGTTTGAAATACCCTCAGATGGTGGTGGGCTCGCTGGCTTCCTCAGGCCCGGTTCAAGCGCGTGAGAATTTTGAGCTCTACGACTGGGTGGTGAATGATCGCGCAGGTCCGCAATGCGCGCGCGCCATTCGTAATGTGGTCGCGGTTCTTGAGAATGCTCTGAAGAATGACGCCAACGCCTTTGCCGCAGCCAAGCATCAGTTCCAATGTGATGGCGTCGCTGATCCTGTCGACTTTCTTTATATCGTGGCCGATATGGCTGCAGCCGCTGTCCAGTACGGCATGAAAGATCAATTCTGCGCGACGCTGATCAACGGGGGGGCTGACCCAGTGGGCGCCTATGCAAGGGCTGGAGTGCAGGCATTCTCAGCGCTTGGAATGGCACCTGAAGAAGACTCATTCCAAATGGCAAAAATTGAAGATCCGATGCATTACGCCTCAGGCGTTGGAATGCGCCAATGGCTGTATCAG
Source organism: Bdellovibrionia bacterium (assembly GCA_045805065.1). Taxonomy (GTDB): domain Bacteria; phylum Bdellovibrionota; class UBA1018; order UBA1018; family UBA1018; genus CAZCBS01. The sequence goes on from JBJMMA010000017.1 coordinate 7,881, forward strand.
TCCTGTACCGAATACGGTTATTTCCAGAACGCGTATCATGACCCAGTTCAAGCCACGCGCTCATCCATGATCAATCCAGCGTTTCATCGCCGAATCTGCCAGGAGCTCTTTGGGACGCCGCCGTTGAATACGGCTAAGATCATGGTGAATTTTTATCAGCCGCTTTTGAATCCAGCTAAAGCGAGCCGGATCTTGTTTACCAACGGATCCATTGATCCTTGGGCAACGCTTTCGATCACACATGAGAATGGAAACGATAAGAATCCAAACACGGCAGCCATGACAATCTCAGGCGCTGCACACTGTGATGATTTAAGAGGCCTGGGTCCAAGCTCGACGCCCATTGGAAAAGCGCAGGAGCTTTTCTCAAACTTAGTCAGCCAGTGGTTAAAGTAAACACTTAAAGGTCCGGAGTTCGGACTGTTAAGTCGTTGAAATTTTGACATAATGCAGCTTAAACAAGCTCGACATAACGCGTTGCGGGCGTTATGAGGTGCGAAGTCATGCAA
>JBJMMA010000018.1:0-4775 GCA_045805065.1 Bdellovibrionia bacterium
ATCGGATGGAGCTCACCTCATGCCATTTCATTGGGGGATGAGTAATCCCGAGCTGCCTCGCAAGAGGCGGTCCTGTTAAATAGGCCTGAGCACGAACCTGCCGTAGACAATGAAGGCGCACAGTGCGGCCACGACGATCCAATAAACAATCGGCCCAAAACCGGCGGAGCTTGCTGAAAGATGCACGCCGGAAAAAAGAAGCATTTCTGCTGCAATGCAGATCGCCGCGATAGGTGCCAAGAGGGCTAGGTTTTTGTTGAAGGCTGGAAGAATGAGCGCCATGCTGAAAAGCAGCTCAAGGATACTCATCGCCAGCCATGCTCCGTTGGGAATGGCTTTTAACGACGGCATCGTTTGCTCGGCCGTATGAGAAAATTTCCAGACCGCACCGATCGCGGTATGCAAAGCAAGAAGAGCTTGAATGACCCATAATAGAATGTTCATGATTTTTCTCCGTTCATCACAGTTGGATTTCTAGTTTTTTCAATGCCTCAGGATCCATGACCACGTCGATGGCCGTGATCTTTCCGCCATCCACTTTGAATTGAAAGACCACCACTGGTTTTCCATTCGGAGCCCAGGTCCCGCCTGCCATACCGTTGATGACAGCGATTTGTGCGCCTTTTGCTCGGCCTTTAAAGAGTTCGGCAATCTTTTGCGAGCCGTGCGTTTCGCTCTCAAAGGCGGGCGCGCCCTTGGCCTGATTCTTCTGGGCTACCTTGACGGCTACGGCATCAGCCCGAAGCACGACGTTGGGATTCATGAGCTCGAGCAACGCCGTGAAGTTTCCATTCCTCGATGCAGCAAGAAACGCAGCCACGATTTGCCGTTGAGAGCCGCGGTCGTCGCGAGGAACATCCTTGGCCCCGCGAACTTTTCGGCGCGCGCGACTGGCGAGTTGTCGGGTCGCGGCTTCCGTGCGATCAATAATTGGGGCAATCTCCTCAAACGAAAGATCAAAAAGATCGTGCAGCACGAAAGCAACTCGCTCTTGCGGCGTCAGCGCTTCAAGAACGATGAGAAGTGCTGGGCCAATTGCGTCCGCTAGGATCACGCCTTGTTCTGGGCCTGTTTCATCGATTTCTTCAGATGCGTGATCCTCAATTGGCTCTTCTGGATGCGCCTTTTTGGATCGAAGCATGTCCAGGCAAATCCGGGCAACCACGGTCGTGAGCCAGGCTCCAAGGTTCTCAACTTCTTCTGAGTCAGATCGGGTCAGGCGTAACCAGGCTTCCTGAATTGCATCTTCAGCCTCCCCAGGTGAACCGAGAATGCGGAGCGCGACTCCCTTTAAATGCGATCGATTCTCTTCAAAGGTTTTTGCGAGCCACTCAGTTTTTCCTGTCACAGTTCCTCCCGTTGCTTCGTCTTAGAATTGACGAATGAAGCAGACCAAATGTGACAGACGGAAATCGTCTGCCCGTCGCTTTATATTAACCAATTGAAACACAAGGAGAATTTTCAATGAAGCCAAGAATCGAAAATCCCGCCAAACTCATTCCGGAAGCGATGCCAGCCATCCAAGCGCTGATCGCGGCAAGCTACAAAGGCGGCGTCCCACCGAAAACGCTGGCGCTGACCCACATGCGTGCGAGTCAGATCAACGGCTGTGGACCGTGCATTGATGGAGGGTGGCGCCATGCTCAAAAATCGGGCGAAACGCTGGAGCGACTTTTTGCAGTCTCAGCTTGGCGTGAGACCCCGTACTTTAGCGAGTCCGAACGCGCGGCACTGGCTCTCACCGAGGCGGTCACACGGCTCGATGATCGCGCGGATCCTGTGCCCGATGAGATTTGGAGAGAGGCTGCACGGCATTTTGATGAGCGCGCGCTCTCGGCCATCGTTCTGAGTGTCGCACTGACCAATTTGTTTAATCGCATTAACGTGGCGACAAAACAGATTGCTGCCGGTGAGTGGAAGTAAGCAAAATCGGCTTGGTCGAAAGCAACGCTTAGTTCGTCACTAGACAAGTCCAATTCGGACTCCAAGCGGCCCCTGGCGTGGATGTGCTTGCAAGGTTGACGTAGATGGCGCTTGCAACTGTGTATGCAGACCATGTGTAATAATTCTGTGGAGGTGCAGTGCTTGGGCTGCAAAAAGCCACTGAGCCAGCTGCAACTCCTGAGCAAGCGATCGAAAACTGCGCGCCAGAACTTGCAGAGGGCAACAGACCTGAGGATGTGCCTGTGCAGATTTTCATATTTGAAATAGGTGTTCCTGTAATCGTCGTTCCGACGCTCAGGGCTCCACCGGTTCCTGAATTGCTGACAGCCAAAGTCGGTGATGTTGCCGAAGATTTGACTTCGAGAGAAGCCGTCGGTGTGGTCGTTCCAATTCCAACAGCTCCGGCCGTGTAGTATAAGGTTGATCCAGATATCGTCCAAGGATTTGGGCCAGTAGCGCCCGTGGCTCCGGTAGCTCCGGTGGGACCCATTGCTCCAATGGGTCCCGTAGGCCCAGGCGCTCCAGTGGCTCCGTTAATTCCTGTTGGACCGGTAGGTCCGGTAGCGCCATTTGCACCCGTAGCGCCAGTAGCTCCCTTAACCCCCGTAGCGCCAGTAGCTCCGGTAGGTCCCGCAAGTCCCAAGGTTGAGCCAACCCATTGGCCGCTGGAACTGATCACTTCAGTGCCATTGACCTTGAGGCCGTTGCCGGCAGGAATGATTGCATCGGCTCCTGTGATTTGGATGAAATTTCCAATAGGAACGCCTTGAAATGTTTCCGCGCTCCAACTCGTGGGTGATGCGTTGAGAGTCGTATCTGGGGATAGAGTGACCGTCGCTCCAGTCGTGGAAGGCGTCACCTTGACTTGCAATACGCGAACGTCACCTGCCGCTGCCGTGTAACCGCTCGAGCAGTTTGTTCCGGCAGCTCTGATTTGCGTGCCATCGTTTCTGAAAATCATCGCCATTCTGAGGCCCGGGTCATTGCCGGTGCGTTTTGAGGCGGCAGTCACTGAGCCCACTTGTACGGAGAAAATTCCGTTGGTTGTCGAGGTGTCGATCGTTTGCGTCTCTTCATAAAGCAAACAGGTCTTGCCCGGATCGTAGATGGTGAGGACTAAGGCGATGCTTGTATCCAAGAGGGGAGTGCCTGCGCTGCCCGTCAGTTGTCCTGAAGCGGTGAAGGTTTGCGGATTTTCTGAAAAGCCGTATCCGGCGACAGTGCTCAGTAAAGCCGCAGTCGCAGCAGCGAACATCGAGACTTGTTTTGTCGTAGTGCATGGCTTCTTCATAGATTCACCTTATGGATCACCAAGGATTCCCTTGATCATCGACTCGTTTCCAGATCACTCTGTTTGATCCCACGCCACCTGAGGCTTGTCCGCCGTTGATGTGTAAAGGTCTTCCCACGATCATATTGGCAGAGACTTTATTTACTCCTGAACCACCTGATGCATGATTGGCAAACCCGGACGAAACAGTAAGTAACCCGGGTTGTGATACGGTCGCATCGACTGAGCAACCCGCAAAGACTTGCGAGTTAGATCCTGTGAAAGCGACCTTGATCGTGACGCTTGTATCTTCCACGATGTCGACGGAAGTTTCGCCCAGGGCGTAAAATCCCCCGAACTTGGAGAATCGACCTACCGTAGGGCGACTCAGAAGATCTTCCATCGAAGTGCAACCTTCGGCACTTTGTGCGCCAAAGACGACAATCTTTCGACCGGGGCCTGCGGGGACCGTTAAGTCGATGCTGCCACCCGAAGAAGGAATGAGTCCTCCGACAATGCCAATGCCATCGGGAGGCGCGCATCCCATGCGTGAATCATCGGAGATTCCTGGGCCCGTTACTTTAACTCCAAAACACGTAAAATCCGAAAGCGCAGTCGGTGCGGCGATCGCCAGGCTTTTATTGACGGGCTTTACCAGCGCTGCAGAGTGAGACGTCGAAGGAAGACGAATCTGGATGGTTTTCATCCCGCTTGGGGATTTCAACGAGCAGCCCGAAAGCAAAAGGGCGAGCCAAAGATAGGGGATGCGTGAAAAGGTTCTCACGCCTGCTTATCGGAAAAATTCTTTAACTCATGAAGTAAACTCGCGGCAGAAAATTGACGAAAAAGCTTTATGGCTCAGGGAGCCACCCGTCGGGCTCACTTCTTGCGGCCACTCCTCAGTGTTAAACCACGACAGCTTCGGCTAGAAACACGCAGTGAACTCTCCACTTTATAATATCTCTTACAGACACAGCCCCGATAACGAGGATACCCGCTGGCTTCAAGCCGCCGGCGAGATGGCCGATCGAATTCGAGAGACCGACTGGTCGCGCTCTCCACTTGGACCTAGCTCAGCCTGGCCGCAAAGCCTTCGCAGCTCCCTGGAGCTCTGTCTGGGCTCGAAGTTTCCGATGTTCCTTTGGTGGGGAGATGAGCTGAGGGTTTTTTACAACGACCCGTACATTCCGATCGCGGGCCCTAACAAACATCCTCAATTTCTGGGACAACCTGCGCGTGAGATGTGGGGAGAGATCTGGCCAGTCATTGGACCATTGATTGAGCAGGTCCAAAGCACGGGCATTGCCACCTGGTCTGAGAACCTGCCTCTTTTCATGGTGCGAAAAGGCTTCCTCGAGGAGACTTACTTTACCTTCTCCTATAGTGCGGCTCGTGATGATTTGGGTCGGGTGAATGGAATTTTCTGCGCATGCCATGAGACCACGGAGCGCGTCGTCGGGGACCGCAGATTAAATGTCCTTCGTGAGCTTGGCGCTCATGAGGCCCGAACGGAAACAGAAGCCGCGCTCCTCTCCGCTCAGGCTCTTGCCACCAATCTTCA
>JBJMMA010000019.1:0-11259 GCA_045805065.1 Bdellovibrionia bacterium
CACTTTACACTACAAAAAAAAATAAACAAATTGAAGAGCTCCGGACGGCACGCCTGCTGAGTCGTATCGATTAACGCGGTTATTGTTCCTATCCGCTACATACAGATTTCCGCTGGAGTCCACGGCAACGCTTTGCGGGGAATTCATTGCGCCGTCCCGAGAGTCGCCGGCGGCGTTACCGCCAGAGCACCAGCCTGGCGTAAGGGTTCCGGCACTTGCCCCAGCGCAACCCGGGTCGCCACCTGTGGGTGACAAGTTGATCAGCCCGATCCAACCGATGCCAACTCCCGTGGCTGCGTCCCATTTGGAAATTCTTTGTGCGTTTCCGTCCGCAAGATAGAGCTTTCCTGCAGAGTCGATCGTCAGTGCGCTAGAAATGAGAGAAAGCGCTCCTGTTCCAAGTCCGGTAGTTGAGACACCGCCTGAGCACCACCCTGGAGTAATGGAGAATGCCGCTGCACTACTGCAACCTGCAGCGCCTCCTGTAGGTGTGGAGCTGACTGCTCCGGTCCAGCCTTGATAGACTCCGGAAGAATTGTATTTGACCAGGCGGAAATTGTTGGAGTCGTTCACATAGATATTACCCGAGGCATCGATCGTGATGCCTCGAGGCGTATGAAGCATTCCATCTCCGCTGCCAGAGTTGGATGTTCCCCCCGTGCACCAACCCGGAGTAACACCACTTGCGCCATTGCAGCCTGCGGCTCCTCCAGTAGGCGAGCTTGAGATCTTCCCAGTCCAGCCTTGGAAAACTCCGGATGAATTGAACTTTGAGATTCGATGATTGGAGTCGGTGACGTAGATATTGCCTGAAGAGTCCAGAGCGATACCATTCGGGCCATTCAACATTCCATCGCCCGATCCCAATCCGGCGGCTCCTCCCTTGCACCAGCCGGGAGTGGCTGAGCCAACGGATGCGCCATTGCAGCCCGCATCGCCCCCTGTCGGAGACGTCGCTATTTTGCCAATCCACCCTTGGAAGACTCCGGCAGAATTAAACTTGTCGACACGATTATTGTCATACTCAATAACGTAGATGTTTCCTGATGAATCGATCGCAATTCCTGTGACGCCATTGAGCATCCCATCGCCCGAACCACTCGTTGAGGTTCCGCCTTTGCACCAACCTGGCGTTGCGGAGCCAACAGCTGCGCCGTTGCATCCGGCTGCACCTCCTGTCGGAGAAGTTAAGATCTTTCCAATCCAACCTTGAAAAGCCCCGGCAGAGCTGAATTTACTGATGCGATCAGTGCTATCGGCCACATAGATGTTGCCAGACGTGTCGGTGGCGATGACGTTTGGGTTATTCGACATTCCGTCATCGTAGCCCCCGACAGAAGCGCCGACGCCAGAAGTGAAGCCTGCTTGAAAAATTACATCCGCGCCCAGGCGGTATGGATTCATCCCGCCTTTCCAGTGCGATCCCAAATTGTAATAGCCAGTCGCGTATGCCGGAAGAGAAAGGAACAGGCTTAAACTGAGGAACGAGCATGAAAGGGCGGAGCGCCCTCTGGGTTCGCTGTTCATACTAAGTGGTTCCTTTATTTAATTATAGTTTAACAGCGGCAGATCGGGCCCAAGGACAAATGGACGCTAGCGCCGGAAATAGGAAACACGTTTGCAGAAGTCGGAAATGACCCAGGTCATTACTGGCCTGCCGCGGAAGGCTTCGGCTAGATTCCCAGGCTGAGGATCTTGATGATCTTCTTGAGTTTCATCGGATTGAACTGATGAGCCAGTGGACCATCCAGCTGGGTGAGAGCGTTTCGCTGTCTCTCAGCAAGCGGGCCTTTGCCTTCGGAAACTAAGCCATCAAATACGTTAGCGATCGCGACGATCCTGGCCAGATCGTAGATCTGATTGCCGTGCAGGGCGTTGGGATAGCCTGTTCCGTCGTGAAACTCGTGATGTTGGGCGACGATCATCTTCACTTCGCGAGATACGTTTTCCATTTTTGAAACCATGGCTTCGCCAAGGGCAGGATGCTCGCGCAGTTTCTTTTCATATTCCGCAACATTGGCTTCTTCCACTCGCAGGGCTTCGATTTTTCCAATGTCGTGAAGCAGCGCTCCTGCCGCCAGGTGCTTCAGAATGATCATATGGGAATATCCCATATTGACCGCCAGATAGACGGAGAGAACGCTGACGTTCACGGAGTGGTCAGCTGTTCCGCGCGAGAGAGTCTGAAGCTCGGCGAGCGGTTTGCTGGTAAAGGGTTGTTTTGTCAACTCGTCCACAAGTTGAGTAGAAGTTTCAAGAACCTGGGAAATGCTCTCCTCTGCATGAAAGGAGTGAAAGATATCCGCGATCTTTCTTTGTGCCTCTTGGCGTCTGGCTCGAATTCCTTCGCCAGGGCTTTCCTGAGCCGAAATCATTGCTTGAGCCGCCTCGATTTGAAACTGGGTCGACCAAATTTCGAACTCCTGCTCGTCCGACTCAAGAATGAAAAAGTGCTGGAAGTTCTTGATCTCCATCCGATCAAAGATGGTTCTGTCAATAATTTGACCCTTGCCGCGATATTGTACATAGCGGCCCTCAAGGTGCAGATAGAGCGGTGCCGGGATGGGTTCGCCCGGGATGACTTTTCTAAGACTCCACTGCTTATAGTTCTGGGCCATTTGTTTAAGGTTATCAGTGCGTTTCCGGCCTGTCCACAAGGCCAGCGAGTCAAAAAATGTATAATTTCGGTTTATGTTTGGACTTCAGATCACCGATCAGAAAGGTGATGGCACAGGATAAAAGAAATCCGATCCGGACTTATGCAAAAGGAGAGACGCTTTTCAAGCAGGGTGAGCCTGTTCGCAGTGTCTTTTTTCTTCAGACAGGTCTGGTGGGTATGTCGGTGGCGTCGCAATCCGGCCGGGTCGAAGCCTACCAGGCAACCGCGCCTCAAGTGGTTGGAAGCGAGGCCTTGCAAGGAGCCGCAGTTTACGAGACCACCGCGGTTGCTCTGAACGATACCGCTGTGATCGAGTTTCCAGCCGAAGTCGCCGCTCAGGCGATCTCCAAGGCAGTGCCGGCGCACAAGTTGATCTTAACGGGCATGATCAATAAAATTGCCGCAATTCATGCCGAGCTTCGCAATATCAAGCTGCTATCGGATCCAACGCCTTGTCCGCCTGCCCTGACGGCAAAAATGTTTGCTACTGTCTTTCACGTTGTTTCATACTCGGGCACGCCTAAAGGCGATACGCTGCGAATTGTCTGGCCGAGCTTTCGTAAGTATTGCCAACGCGTTTTTGGCGAGTCTCCTGTACGACTGGAACAACTAGTCTATCTGCTTTCAACGTTGGGTTACGCCGAACTCGAAATGGTCGCAAGCGACACGGATCCGGATGGTCCTGAAGAGCTGGGTTTTGTCCGTTTCAAGGACATCGCGCAGATTGAGAGCTTCTCCGAGTTTTTCAAAAAGCGATTGAGCGCGCTGGGACCTGAGAAATGCATGGATGTTTTCGATCCGTGCCTCCAGGCAGCGGAGATCCTGCAGCGGAATTTCAGCACTCAACCGGTTGATCAGATCGGCAAGAGAAGCGTAAGCCTGAATGCCGCTCTCACCATCCTGAAAGCTGAGCTTGCCCCACAGCCTATGGCAGTGAGTGATTTTGAGAAGCTTGTCAAACGCGGACTGCCCATCGAGATCGTGGGGAACGAGATCAGGTTCATCCCTTCGGGCTTTCAGCGCCTGTTCAAGAATTTCAGAATTTTAGGGAAGATTGTCGAATGGAACCGTGTAGGCCGCGCGCCTGGCGCGCCGGATCCGGACGCGAATAAGAAGAAGAAGGATACAAAGGGAAGTTAAATGCCGCAGCAGCCTGCCATCCAAGTAAGAAACTTCAAGCGTGGGGAAGTGATTTATTCCCCGGGATTGGGCGCGGCTTCCGTCTATTTGGTCCAAAGCGGACTGATCTCCGTGTGCGTTCTAAAGGAGGGGTGCGCTCAGCTTCATCTTGTGCGACCCATGCAAATCTTCAAAGAAGATGCGCTGATGACGGGGCCTGCTTCTGGAACAACCGCGATTGCGCTTAAGGATACTCAGGTCATCGAGATTCCGATCGAGATCGCCAAGACTCTGTCAGGAGCCACCCAAGCGCCACTGGGAACCTTGTTCAAGAGCCTGATTGAGAGGCTGAAATCTGCTGCCAACGAGCTCCGTTCGCTGAGGATGAATCGCGGCGCGCAGCCATGCCATCCCGATTTAGTTGCGAAAGTCTACGGCGTGATCTTCTACACGGCCCGATATCTCGGAAAAAAGGAAGGCGATTCGATCGTTCTTCCCTGGAGTCAGCTCAAGACTTACGCTGTGGAGACATTCCATGAGGAGGAGACGCGCCTTGAGGAAGCGATCTATTCGCTCATCAAGTTAGGATACGCGGAACCCCGTACTGAGAAACAAGAGAGCTCTGGCCCGGTTCCGCAGAGCGACCGCTGGACAGATATCTGTTTTCGCAACATGGTCCAGATTGAGGCCTTTTTTGATTTTTATCAAAACTACCACTTCAAAGGCGGATACGCGGGCCTCCTAAAGACCAACGACAAGGCGACGGAATTAACTCAGGCCCTCATCAGGCTTGCAGATAAATATCAGGCGGATCGAGCTGGCATGGTGACCATGCCATACAAGCTGACTGTCGATACTTTGAAGGCGACGCTCGGGAAGACTTTTGAAGCCGAACAGATATTCAGGTTGGAGCAGAAGGGCCTGATGGTGAAACGCACCACTACGCAGGATGGAGGCGTTCTTTCGCTCTTTAAGCCGGAATTCGAGCAAATGCTGTTGAACTGGAAAGTCTTGAAAGAAGTCGAACAGTGGAACGAGTTCGGGTTCGTCAAACTTCCTGAAGAAATGATCAATGAGCAATCCAACGCGAAGAGCGTCGGAGCAGACGAAAAAGAGTCAGCTCAAGTGAAAGCTGCAATGGAGGCCTTGGAGTCCTGGAAGCCATTGATCGTATCGGGCTCGGCACCTGTGATTCGAACAGAGCCGCCTCGCCATGACGAAGTGCTTTGTCCCCTTTGTTTGAGTCCAGTGCTGGCTTCTCAAACCTACTGCACCATCTGTGATTCCGAGATACCGAAAAAAGCCGCTTAGCTCAGCACGCCGGGAACGCTGCATCAAAGTCTGAAATTTGCAGCAGCTGCTCGAGCGGGTCAACTCAGGAAACGGAGCTACCTGCGTGCGAAACCAGTGCTGAAGTGGTATTGGAAGCTCAGCTTGAAAAATACCTGGAATGATCTAGAAAAAGCACGGACAGCGGAACTTAAGCGGAAAGCCATCAGTGTCACTCTTGTGACAATTCCGACGGTGATTTTGCTTGAGCTTATCTTCTATCGAGTGAACGGCCATGACCCAATCAGCTGGCTGTCTATGCTCGTGGTCGCGGGCGTCTCATTCTGCCGGTTTTTTCATGTCAGATATTCACGCCAATCCGCGATTACTTGGCAAAGAACGACAGCGGTTTTTGCCACGCTTTCGGGGACGGCCTGGGGACTTTATTTCTTTCGGGCTGCAACGCTGGCAAGCGATAATTTGTCGATCCAGGTCATGGCATTTATCTGCGGCCTGGGTTACTCGGCCACCAGCACTTATACTCTCGCCATCGAGAAATATGGTTATCGCGGTTATCTGACACCGCTGGTTGCCTTAATCTCGGCTGCCTGGGCGATGACTACGGGAGCGTACCCTCTCGACCGGATCGTAGGTCTTGTTCTTTTCTTTATCCTGTATCTGGTTGCGCTATCCCAGGGCAATATCGTTGAAAGAAGTTGGGTGCGTGCTGAAAGATACACTCTTGAGCTTCAGTCTTTGATCGACTCTTTTCCCGGTGGCATTCTTGTTACCATGAACGATGCGACCATTCGTGCGAATGCATACTTCAAAGCTCTTTTTGGTTCAGTAAAGGTTTTCGATGAGCTGATGGAGTCGCCTGAATTCGCAGAGCGCTTCAGACGGTTCAAGCAGGATGAAAGTGCACTCAGAACAGACTTCGAAGCGATCATCCCGCTCTCGACTGGAAATCGGGTGTACTGGTTTCTCCTCGTTAAAACTGAGGGATCCTTGCAAGGCGTGGAAGAAATCATTGTAGTCGCCCTGGACGTTCAGGCTAAGAAAGACGCAGAAGCCCAGATCGAGTCACAAAGAATCAAATTACAAACCAGTGCAAAGCTTGCTGCTCTAGGTGAAATGGCTGGAGGGGTGGCCCACGAGATCAATAATCCGATCTTTGTGATTTCTTCGCGAGTGCAGCTGATGCTTCTCATGCTTCAAAAGGATTCAGAAAACGAAAGAATCTGGAAGCCTCATTTCAACGCAATCTTGGAAACCTGCGATCGCATCGTCAAAATCGTTCGCGGCTTAAAAGTTGTATCTAGAAGTGCGGAGAACGAAGCATTTGAGACAGCCTCCATTTGCGGGATCCTGGAGCAGACGCTGGATCTGTGTGCATCCAGACTTGCCCGAGCAGGCGCAAAGCTTGAACTTGGGACAATGCCTAAGGACTGTGATGCCGAGGTCCGCTCCGTTCAGATATCGCAGGTATTTCTGAATCTCCTGAATAACGCCTTTGATGCCATCGAGGGAACGGAGTCGCCCTGGATCCGCATTGAAATCAAAAGTGAGCCAGGCGAGCTTGTGATCTCCATCACTGATTCTGGAAACGGGATTCCTGCGGAAATCCGAAGCCGCGTGATGGACCCTTTCTTTACGACCAAGGCACCTGGCAAAGGCACAGGCCTAGGTCTGAGCATCTCTTTGGGAATCATGAGAGTTCATCACGGCGAACTCTCTCTCGACGAGTCCTGCCCAAACACCCGCTTTGTGCTGCGTCTCCCAAAAACCCAGAAATTCTCTCCCCCACAAGTTTCAGGAAACGCTCGCGCATAATCCGCATCCAGCGGTACAAACGCCCCCTCAAGGCCCACCACATCGCCCATTTCATCCCCCGAAAACCGATGCAGACATATTTCAGTCTCATTTTAAAAGTTAATTAGAATGGATTCACTTCAGCCATGATGGCGAGCGGAAGTGAAAAGGCAGGATGCCTGCTCCATTCTAATTAACTTTTAAAATGAGACTGAAATATGTCTGAACCGAATTTTTCGATTTGATGAAATGGGAGAAGTGGTGGGCCTTGTAGGACTTGAACCTACGACCAATCCGTTATGAGCGGACCGCTCTAACCGGCTGAGCTAAAGGCCCCCGACATCAAGCTAGCACAACGTGATCAAAACGAAAACAAAAGCTGCGCAGCCATTTGTGATGCGCTAGGGCCTGCTGGATCGGAAAAAGTGATTCCTCCGGTTCCACCGCTCCAGGCGTGAGGCATTTCATCCACAATCACTTCACGAATTTGCTCACGGCCATTTCCGCCGTAACTGAATACTTCAAAGGCATGGCCGCCTGGGACTTGGCCTTTTTCGGATTTGATCACGGCGCTCGTTTGAGATCCGTTTTTTTGACCATCGTCCAAAAGGTCATTCATCTGTGTGAACTGCTCGATGATGCGAGGAGCGTTCTTAGGATTTACAACCGGGTCAGCTGCGCCTTGAATCACTAAAAGCTTGGCCATGCGAGCGCCAGCCCCGGTGCAGCTGGCGCCTTCCAAGGCCGTTGCTGCAAGATCATGCTTGGGAGTCTGAGTCATTGCAACGTAAGCTTCACGGATATCGGATGCGGCCTTGTACTCAAGACCTGCATCCAGAATTCCAACAGAGAAAAGATCCGAATGGCAGGCAATCAGATTTGAGGTGAGGGCAGCACCAGCCGATAGACCTGCCACTCCAATGTGGCGAGGATGAATGGGGATCATTCTGCGAACTTCATCTACCATTCCGGTGATGATTCCTAGCTCTCCTCCGCCGCGAACCGCATTGTCGCGAAGGAACCAGTTCCAACAGTTCGAAGAGTTACTTGCCTTGTCTTGTTCAGGATAAAGAACGACAAACCCCATTTGATCAGCCAGCGTATTCATTCGCGTGGACTGTGCAAAAACGGCTGCTGATTGTCCGCAACCATGAAGCATGACCATCAAAGGAACCGGAGTCCCTTTACGAAGTCCTTGAGGAACATAGACGTAATAGTTGCGCTGACCGTAAGAGTTTTGAAATGTTCTCTGGGTCCAGCTTCCGTTTCCGTCCGGGCTTGCATCTGAAGCAAAGCATGTCGAGCCGGCAGAAAGGGTCGTGAGAGCCATGCAGACCGAAAACAAGGTAGCGAACTTGGATGTCATAAATATTCCCCCAGATAGGGAAAGATTTATGAAAATAGCGGAAATCTGTCAAAGAGAACGTAAGGAAGGCGCTGACTAGCTGTGTTGTTTTCGAAGATCGCGATAATACTCAAGATACTTCGACATGACGCGGGTCGGATAGTCTTTTGGCCAAACTTGTTTTGCCAGGGCGCGGTTCACATTAGTTGCGCCCATATTATAAGCGGAGAGATACAGTCTGCCGTGCGAGTCGAATTGTTTTCTCAGATAAGCCAGATACGCGGCGCCAATCTTGATGTTCATGACGGGATCGTGGAGGCACTTTTTAGTGATCTTGATCTGCCAGCCCTCGCGTTGAGCGATCCAGCGTGCAGTCTCAGGAAGAATCTGCATCATTCCAATTTCGCCTGAGGTCCCTTTTGCAAGCGGGTTAAAGCTGCTCTCGCTTTGAATCACGGCCATTAAAAAAATCGGGTCAAAACCATGCGCTCTGCTTTCAGCAAGAATGGCTTTTGCCACCCCGCGAGCGTGGCGATGATATTTGCCTTTCATTGCTTCGTCGGTCCATTCGAGGACATGGGAGCTCAGATCATCAATATTCTCAGCGCGCTTGACGATGCTGTGAGTGTAATAGGAGCCCATGAGTTCGCGGGCCTGCACAAGGCGGGGACTCTGGGTTGTAGCTTGCTGAGAGGCATCTGCAGGAGCGCCAAAAATAAAGATCAATAAGAACGCACTGAACGTGATTCCCATCCAAGCAAAGCGGTTGATCTGTGATTTCGTGATGCCCATACCCAATATGAATGCAAGGAGAGGGCCCGCTTTTTCGCCTTTAGAATCAACGACGTGTCCATTGTGACACTCTCTAAGTTTTAGACTGGATGTAAATTTTCTAGGTAGCGCTGAATCGCTCATTAGCGCCGTTTGATGCGCTTTCAGGCGTGGTTTATGCGCTTTTACGTTTATCAGGATGAGCCAGGCGTTTTGCCAAAGCAGGATCGTCGCGCTCCGAAAGAAGATCTCCCAGAGGCTTCAGGGAAGGTGAGGCGGATAATAAGATTCGAAAGATCGCTAAATAAGGCAGGCTCAAAAACATTCCGGCCACGCCCCAGAGCCTTTCTCCTGCCAGAAGGCCAATGAAGGTGGTGAGCAAATTGAGGTTGATCCGCTTTCCCACCCACTTGGGTGTGAAGACATGGGATTCGAGCGCGGAGATCACGGCAAGGCCAGCAAAAAGGAAAATCGTTTTAAGAAGCGAGTTCCCGGAGATCAAGGAGATGAGGAGAGTGGGGGTCAGGGCAATAATGAAGCCCACAGCCGGAATCAGAGTCATCACGCCTAAAAAAACCGCAAGAAGGATAAAGTATTCGACGTGAAAGGCACGGAGGATAATGAGGTCAGCCAGTGCAACAAGGAGAACCAGGGCAAGTCTCGCGACCAGAAATCGTTCGATGAGGAGCATCGATTCTTCTAGGATCGCGTGATACTGAGGCATCTTCCACGTATCAAACGCATGGTCGAGACCGCGCCTCAGAGAGTGGCGAGAGATGACCATGACAACGCCAAGCAAGATCACAATCAGTACCTCTGAGCCCAATGAAAGAAGTGCGTGCAGTCCTTCAAGCAGATACCGAAACCCCTGGCTTGCCTCGTTTGCGGCTCGTTGCCGAAGCGTTGAGCCTTGCATGACGTTCTCCAAGTGAAACCTGTTGCCGAATGAAGATCTTGAGATCTGATCCCAATGCTTTTGCAGGGTATCCATCATCGCGGGCGAGTTGCGAATGAAGTGGTCGATCTCAACTGATAGAAAATAGCCGAGAGTAAAAATGGGCGCGACCACAGCAACGACCGAGATCACGATAGCCAGCCAGTCGGGAATCCGGAGAAGCCGAAGCGCGTGCACCAAGGGGGTCATGATGAATGCAAGAAGCGCTGCAAAGCTGAGCGGGACAAGAAAGCTTTGAGCCTCTCGAGCGCCCCACAGCGTCAGTGTCAGAAGGCTCAGGATGATCAGAGTGATAGGAATGCGAGGTGCCAGGCGGCTTTCCATGCGGCGAGTCCTTGAAAAAGGAGTGCCAAAGTTGGGACCTGGCCTGAGATTATTGCGCAACCGCAGAGACGCCTGTTGGCGCTTGGATATAGGAGAGAGCGTTCATTGCGTTCACTGCTTTTCCAGTTTTGGTTTTTCCGGAAAGGGCTGAAAGGGATACGCCATGCTTAATGGCAGCAACGACATCTGCGTACGTAAAGTTTGGATTGTAGGCAAAGATCATCGCAGCCAAGCCCGCGACATGCGGCGTTGCCATCGAGGTGCCTTCCAAGACGTTGTAATGGGCTGTGTCGTAGTTGCTTTTCATGACCTGAAACTCCAGAAAGGCGACGCCCGTTTTCTGGGTGCTTGCGTTGCTGGTAAAACGAAGGCCAATCGTGCAGGTTGTGGTCAAGCACGAAGAGGAAACAGAAAGCTCGCCATCGTAATAAGTGCTGGTTCCGCTGTCGGAGCTGATCTGAGATCCGTTCGTCACGGGATCCCCACCGCTGCCCGAATTGTAGATGCGGAACAAGTCCGCGCTCGCTTCAGTGTCCAGGTCAACCAAGTAAGCAAGCGTGGCTTTGGTTGCACCTGACAGATTGAATGTCTTGTAAACATGGTGATCAGCGTTGGCAGAATAAGTAATACTGCCGTCCCAGTTAGAGGGATTCACCAGGGATGGATAGCCCACTCCACCTGAGTAAAGCGTCTCCAGCCCCCATCCACCGCTGTTGGGTGTGTAAGTCCAGCCTGAGCTGAAATTATCAGCAATCGCTGTCACCAGGTAAGGCCACGTGCTGGCGATATTAACGCCAGGAGCTGCAACATCCACCGTGGTCGCACCATAGTTCGAAAAAGATGCGAGTCCGTACGCTTGGTCTAAGGCAGCGACACAGATCAGATTCGCCTTCGAGAAATTGCAAGGGTACGAAGGTGTCGTATCATTGTTAGTGCCATCATTGCCTGCCGCCACCACGACTACGACTCCGCTCGTTCTTGCATTATCGATGGCAGTCCCCATGG
>JBJMMA010000020.1:0-6664 GCA_045805065.1 Bdellovibrionia bacterium
GTCTTCAGGCGCCAACACATTCGCTGAAGAATAGACGCCAAGCCTCTTCTCGGGCTCGGTTGTCGCGCATTTTATGGAGAGTGAGTTCAACGATGCGGGATGCGGCGGATGACGGTACGTCTTTTAACCAAGTCAGCTCGAAGTCCTCAATCATGGACTTCCAGAGTCTGAGCTTTGCTTCTTGTAAACTTTGCGAACTGGGCGAGCTGATTAAAGCTTCGCGTGTTTCGAACTTCGATTCCATTCTCATCGTTCAAATTTGCCTAACGTAAAATTGTAACCATCAAACTCGATAGCGCCTAAGCTCTATAATCCTTAAGCCAGTGGCGATCGAGTTCGCGAATCGGGTCCGCGTTGAGGTGATTCCAACGCATCCTACCCACTTTTTTGGGAATGACAAGTCGAGTCTCTTCTAAAACTCGCAAATGTTTCATCACCGCAAAGCGGGACAAAGTCTTGAACCGCGCACAAAGCTCTCCTGTCGTTCGAGGCTGATCTCGCAAGAGATCCAGCAAACTTCTCCGCGTCGGATCCGATAGCGCTCTTAACACGCGATTATGGACCGTATCGAACTTACGTTTGCGCTTCACAGACAACATGTGACCTTTTGGTAACATATCTACCAAAAGACACAAGGTCCGATTCTTGAAAACGCTTTCTTTGCTTTTGCGCAGCTGCTAACTTTTCAACTCAAAGGAGCTTTTTATGAATCAAAGCAAAATGGCATTGTTGTCGTTAGCACCATCACTGTTGATGATGGCAGTATTTGGCTCTCTGTCTGCCCTGAGCGCATCTTCGGTCCGGGCTGAGGAAATGTCTGTGGAAGAGCATCCTTGCGGAGAGTACATCAAACACTGCAAAGCAAAGGATCTCACTCCTGGACACGGTCTTTGGAAGTGCGTGGCAAAGGAAGCCAAGAAGTCCAATAACGAAGTTTGCATGGCTAAGCTCAAAGAAGGCGCAAAGCACATGCACAATCGGAAAATGCATCAGAGCGAATCTGCGCCAACCTCACAGAAAGAAGCCGAGTAATGTCTTTGCCGTCCAAGCCTGACTCAAAAATCCTCATCATCAATGGAAGCTTAGGGGGAAGCTTGGGCGGCGCCTCTGGCAACACAGGCCTTGCGCTCAAAAAATGGGCTGACGCCCTCACCTCTCACGCCGAGATTGAATGGCTTCACCTTGCCGATTACTTTACCAAGCAATCTCCGGACAAAGCCAAACTCCACTCCCTTCTCCAAAACGCTGACGGCTTTATCTTTGCGAGCGGAACTTACTGGGACTCCTGGGGCAGCCCGCTTCAGCGTTTCTTGGAACATGTCACAGAACTTGAAGGCTCAGACATCTGGCTTGGAAAACCTGCTGCCATTCTGATCACCATGCATTCGGTCGGCGGTAAAGAGGTTCTCTCTCGCCTTCAGGGAGTCTTATCAACGCTTGGACTTATCATTCCGCCAATGAGCGGGATGGTCTTATCGCTTGCCAATCAACTCGCGGCTGAAACTCCAAGCGAGTTTGCCAATGACTTCTGGCAAACACCTGACCTTGAAATTCTCTCGCACAATCTTTTGGAAGCTATTCAACAAAAAAAGAACCAGGCCCCCCAGTGGAGAGCCTGGAATGTCGATCGTAAAGATCCATCTCGTAGATGGCTTAAATCGCACTAAGCAGCTGCCCTTTGGTTACTCATCCGCTTGCTTAGAAATGAATCAATGAGCATTGCAATCTCTTCAGAATGCGTTTCCAAGGCAAAATGGCCCGTGTCGAGCAGATGGGTTTCGACGTCCGAAAGATCCCTTGGATAGGGAGCGGCTCCATCTGGCGGAAAGATAAAATCGTTTTTCCCCCACACAATAAGAGTGGGTGGATCATAATTACGGAAAAACTCCTGGAACTGCGGGTAAAGCGGGACATTCGATTGATAATCGTAAAGCATGTCGAGCTGAATATCGGAATTGCCCGGGCGGTCCATTCCGTATTGATCAATCAACCACGTCGTCGGATCCAAGAGCGTCTTATCGCTTACCCCGTTTTCATACTGCCACCTTGTGGCTTTTTCCGTCGTCAAATATCGGAGCGCTTCCCGATTCTGAGGAGATTTATCTTTCCAGTATTTTTTGATGGGATCCCAGAACTCCTTCAGGCCTTCTTCATAAGCATTTCCGTTTTGAATGATCAGGCCCTCGACTTGTTCCGGACGCCGCAAAGCGAGCCGATAGCCAATGGGTGCGCCATAATCCATGACATACATGGAGAATCGATCGATGCCCATTTTCTCGACGAACTGATCTACGATGTTCGTCATGTTCTCAAAGGTATAATGGAAGTTTTTCCGATCAGGCATCCCGCTCTGGCCGTACCCGGGATAGTCGGGCGCGAAGACATGATACGATGAGGCCAGGCGAGGAATGAGATTACGAAACATGTTTGATGATGTTGGAAAGCCGTGCAGAAGTAAGATCACCGGCGCATCCTTAGGTCCTGCCTCGCGATAAAAAATATCGACATCATTTATAGGAACGGATCGATAATGGACTTTCTCAGACTGTGCAGGTTGAGACTTAAGATGAACCGCATTGCTCATGACCAAATCTCCTTTTTTCTAAGTGAGTTGCACGGTTTATCTGCTTGCGATGGGCTGATCGCAGAGACCGTGATCAAATTAACTTTAATTACGAATGAGTTCGCAATAAGTGATCCAACATAGGGAGCTGCACCGAGTAAGAGCAGTCAGGAACCTATTTCAGGTCTTTTTTCACATGGCGGGCCCTAAGCAGCGGACTGATGCGCTCCTGTCTCGTCCGGCGATACGCTCGCCACTGGAACTTGAGCGCTTAAGTATTTATGAACCCACTGAACAACAACCGACCCTTCCCCAACCGCTGAAGCGACGCGTTTTACAGACTCCGCTCGCACATCGCCTACAGCAAATAAACCAGGAACCGAAGTTTCATAGGGAGACGCTCTGGATCCATCGGGTCGCACTCTCCCCGTTAGAATAAAGCCGTTTTTATCCAACTCGACACACCCTTGCATCCACTCTGTGTTTGGAACTGCTCCGATCATGACAAAAACATTCTGAATTGGCCTCTGCCAAACTTCATGACGTCTTGAGCATTGCCATGTCACTTGCTCCAGGGAATTATCACCGGATAACTCTTTGATTTCTGTTTCGTAGTAGATCTTGATCTTGTAAGAGGCCTTGATCCGCTCAGCCAGATAGCTAGACATTGTCGAAGACAAAGTTTCACCTCGGACAAGCATATGTACCCGAGATACAGATAAGCTCAAAAACAGCGCCGCTTGTCCCGCAGAGTTCCCTCCTCCAACAATCACCACCTCTTCACCTGTACAAAGCTGCGCTTCCATTGGGGTAGCCGCATAGTGCAGGCCCCTACCTTCAAATCGTTCGTAACCCTCCAAATCGAGCTTCCGATACTGCGCTCCGCTCGCAACAATCACTGACCTGCTGTAGATATTGCTTTGATCTTTCAAAGTGATTTTAAATTTGCGCTCTGAGTCCTGACTGATATTCGTGACTGTTTGAGCGACAGCTATTTGAGCTCCAAACTTCTGAGCTTGAAGCGTTGCAAGGGTTGCGAGCTCAAGTCCGCTCACGCCATGCGGAAATCCCAAATAGTTCTCGATGCGAGAGCTTGTCCCCGCCTGACCACCGGGCACGAGCGTTTCAAACAGCAGAGTATCCAGGCCTTCAGAGGCTGCGTAAACGGAAGCCGCAAGCCCTGATGGTCCCGCACCAACGATGATCAGATCGTATACCTGCCCAGACAATGGCTCTTCCTGCAAACCCAGCTCAATCGCAAGCTGAGTCACCGTCGGATTTTTATAAACCCGCTCCTTGGAATCCCAAACCGTTGGGAGATCGGAAGATCGTAGACCAAGACTCTCCATGATACTGCTCTTCCCATCCGGCGACGGGGCATCAGGCGAAACTATGCGATGCGGATAATTATTACCCACCAGAAAGCGGCGGATGCGCAAGGTAGATGGATCCCGATAATCTCCGATCAGAGTGATTCCAGCCATACCCAAACGAATGAACGCCAGCCGCCGATAGACCGCAGTCTGCAGAAGAATCGATGCAATTTCCGGCTCAGAAACCAGCATTCGCCTCAAGCTTTTCCGTTTGACGCAAATCAGACGGGCTTTCCGTGACACACGGGCACTTACAAGACACTTGCGTGAGTTAAATAAATTGAGCTCGCCCGTGAAGTTTCCATGCTGGTGCACCAAAACTACATGATGCTTGCCGGCACTGTCGGTTTCATAGACATCGACCACTCCTTCCAGCACCACAAAAAAATCTATGTTTCGATCTCCGCGTCGAAAGAGGACCCGGCCTTCATCCAGCTCAATTTCCTCTCCGAATGTGCGGACCGCCTCGATCTGGGTATCCGTAAGCACGGGTCGTACCAGATCCTGTTGATATCCTGGATCGTTCAAATCTTCCGGTTTGATGGGCGACCCAAATTTGCCTTCATCCTCTAAATCCATACTCACCCACCTTCGCATGCAGCATGATGTTCATGCCGCAAAATCGCCCCGCTCACCTGCTGCCTTAGTAGAGTCCAGAATCTCAGTTGATCTACGAATTGCTTTGATGATGCGCTCGGAAAGTTTGTGCTTTTGTTCACCCTCTGTTCGATCAATCAGTTGGGCGGAAAGCAGAGCGGCTGTAAGAATGGATCGCACATCATGGCGTGCCTGACTCAGGAGCTGCTCTCTGAGCTCGAGCTGAATGCGCAGTTTTTTCAATTCCTCTGTCGTCCGAAAATACTCAAGCACGTGGAAAGCAACGCCCGAGGCACGACTTGAAACATCCTCAGCCAGCTTCACATCATCATCGCTGAACGCTCTGCCATTTTCCGCATTGACCAGCCAGAAAGCACCGAAGATTTGTCCATTCGCCCTTAACGGGACTGACAACATGGACTTGGCCCCGAGTGCTTGAAAGACGGTTGCGACTTCAGGCGATCGTATCTGTTTGATCCGTTCCTCAAAATCCTTACCAAATTCGGCGATCAGCTCCGTTCGTCCATGACGAATTGTAAACCCTGGCCCAAGGGGATCATCGAAACTTGGAGTAAAAGCTTTCTCAAGTCTCGCCAACGTCAAACCCTTTGATGGATCCCGATGAGCGCTTACAATACGCTCGGCTTTTCCATCTTTGTCGACCAATACTAACAAGCCCCAATCTGCTATTTTTGGAACAACCACTCCCAGCAACTGGTGAAAGCATTTGTGATTATTTAAAGCGCCGACCAGCGATTGACTGACTTCAGAGAGAAACGAAATTCGTGATGCAACCAGCTCGACTTCAGCCAGCAACTCCCTGAGCGCTCGATCTGATCGCTCCTTTTCTTGTAAATTCATTGCTCGCTACTCCAAAGCGATCACTCAAAAGAGCTCACTTAGAGTTTCCCAATTTATAAATCGTGCGAATATCCTGCCAAACGCTTCAACCCTTACTTTGCACTGAAACGGCCTTCCGGCGTTGGGAACGAATCTCGCCCCCATCTCCTACTCCTAGCGGCGATGCCATTCCTCATCTTCGGGCTTCAGCCAGCTCGTAACGATACTCATCACTCCACTCGCCCTTGAGCATCTGAGCCTTCGGCTTGAATGCAACTCTTTTAGCCCCAAGACTCTCGGCAAGACGGACAGAAGCCATATTTCGAACATCCATCTCGATCACAATTTTGGTGGTTTTCCAGTCATCAAGGACATGGCGAATGACTTCAGCGCATGCCTCCTTGGCATATCCCTGGCCCCAGAACTTTCTAAATGTCGTGTACGCAAGATACGCGACACCCATATCCTTCTCGATTGTGATCTCGATTTTTCCAACGATCTCCCCGGTATCTTGAGTAAATGATACCCAGTTCAGCCAATGCTCCTTTCCATCATAAGATGTGCGGCCCTCAAGGAACTCGATCCCCTTTCGAAACTCGGATAGGTCCGTTGGAACGGTCCGAGAGATGAATGCGTAGAGTGCCGGGTCCTGAAATAATACAAATAACCGATCCGCATGAGCGGTCAGCAGCGGCTCAAGTCTGAGCCGCGAAGTATACAAAAATGTCACGTGCAGTCCTTAAAGGTTTAATAAATAGAATGACTGCTACGATCTTATGCAGAGAGAATCGAGGTAGCAGTCGCGAAACTTGAATATATTTTTTTCATAAGCGCTGCCTCCTTTTGACGTTTGAATCATTCAAACTGGGGCTCATTTATCAGGCAAGTCGCCCCGTTTCAATACTAAAGACCTGCTCAATCGTCTTCGCCTGGAGCACTCGACTTATCGACAGTCAGAAAAGCGACATACTCGCCCTTATTGGGGACAACGGCAGTCAGTGTCCAGGTATTTGAGTCCATACTGATGAAATGGATTTCCGTGTATCTGACTTTCTTTCTGCCAGGGCGCTTTGTACACGGAATCTCAATATCCCTGCCACCGCCTACAAGCAGGATGGCAGTCGATTCAGGCTTGAAGCTCGCAAGATAATCACCCATCGGAAGACTGGCTTTGCCACACGTCATGGGTTTTGAAAGACGAATCTTCATAGCGGTCGTGTCTCCGTGATACTTATAAATTTCTCACATTTTTTGAAGACACGTCAGGTTTTTCTTAAATGCAAAAACCAAA
>JBJMMA010000021.1:0-4553 GCA_045805065.1 Bdellovibrionia bacterium
CATCAGGTGACAACGTATCACCCGGAATTGCTTTTCAATTGTGAAGTTCCAAGCCACCGTGATTTTTCCGCGGAAATATTTCCCGAGTCGCTCTGACTTCTCCGTCGCGTAGTTACGGAGTGAATCGCTCGAGTCCATATTTTTAAAGCTCACATTTAAGTTCATATCGATCAGCCTCTCTTCGTTTGAATTACTGTTACTGACTAACGACCTTCTCTTTTTCACCTGAGCTGTGCTGTTGCTCAGACGGCCCACTCGGAGCTCAGATCGTTGTTTTTAAACTGTGACTCAAACGACCTGAAGAACCGATGAAAGCGAGATGAAGATTGCTTCACGCGGAAACTACGATGTCTCAGATCACCTTCCTTCTTTTACCGGACGAAAGAATGCCCAGCATGTCTCTGTACTTTGCGACCGTACGGCGTGCGATGTCGATGTTCTCGGCACGCAGCAGCTCAACGATCTTCTGGTCAGAGAGAGGATTCTTGACGTCCTCTTTCTGAATCATCTGACGAATCTTTTCTTTCACAGCCTCGCTGGCGAGAGCATCGCTTCCGTCA
Source organism: Bdellovibrionia bacterium (assembly GCA_045805065.1). GTDB lineage: Bacteria > Bdellovibrionota > UBA1018 > UBA1018 > UBA1018 > CAZCBS01. The sequence goes on from JBJMMA010000021.1 coordinate 561, forward strand.
GCGGCGTTGATGGAGGAGTTGAAGAAGTACTTCAGCTCAAAGATCCCCACTGGGGTGTGAACGAACTTGTTGGTGGTCACGCGCGAGATCGTGGACTCGTGCATGCCGATGTCGCTTGCGACGTCTTTCAAGATCATGGGCTTCAAGTGCTGAACGCCCTTCTCAAAGAAATCGCGTTGGCGGCGAACGATCGCATCCGTGACTTTATAAATCGTCTTTTGACGATTGTGGATGGAGCGAATCAGCCAAACAGCGGAACGAAGCTTGTCCTGAACGTATTCCTTGGTGACCTTGTTCTTGTCCTTGTCGGTGCCGGTTTGTGCGGCAGCCAGGATGCTCTTGTAATAAGGCGAGATGCGAAGCTTTGGCATCCCGTCTTCATTGAGAACGATCACGAACTCATCGCCGACTTTGTAAACGTAGATGTCCGGCGTGATGTAATGAGTGTCACTCGTGTGAAAGGATCTGCCTGGCTTGGGTTCAAACTCAAGAATCAGGCGAGTTGCCTCAATGACCTTATCCAGAGGAACGCTTAAAGCCTTGGCGATGGATTGATAGTTTTTGCGCTCCAAGTCACCCAGGTGATGTCCAATAATTTGCTCAACCAGAGGTTGGCGAGGGTTCATGAACTTGGCTTGGATCGCCAGGCACTCTTGCAGATTGCGCGATGCGACTCCGAGCGGATCGAAGTTTTGCACGATTTTCAAAACTTCTTCGGCGTCTTCAAATTCGATTCCGGACTCACGGGCCAGATCTTCCAGGTTAGCGTTGAGGTAACCATCATCCGAGAGATTTCCGATGATGATTTCACCCAGCTTTTTTTCCTCATCGGTCATCGCGATCATGGAAAGCTGCCAGGTGAGGTGGTCCTCAAGAGTGGTGGTCTTGGTCAGGACGTTTTCAAAGCTTGGGAGCTCTTCATTGATTTCGCGCATGGATGGCGCGGAGCTGGAGGAGGAGTTGAACTCCTCAACATAGGATTCCCAGTTGAAATCGTCTTTGCCTGCAACGAGCTGTTCTTCCTTCGGAGTAGGCTTGATGAAAGCCTCTTCGTCGCGAATTTGCTCAGCTTCTGGATTGACGGTTTCGGTGGATCCATCTGCGGCCGAGGCAGATTCGCCTTCAGGGGCCTCAGTCATTTCTTCCAGGATGGGATTTTCCATCATCTCCTGGTTGACGACTTCCGCGAGTTCCATACGGTTCAGCTGAAGCAGTTTAATGGCCTGCTGCAACTGAGGAGTCATCACTAACTGCTGGCTAAGTCTGAGGCTCTGTTTGATCTCTAAGGCCATGGTGCGATGGGTCTCGATTTTTTAAAGTGTTTGTAAGGCCTGATTTACTCTTTATGACTGTTAAAACTGAAAGTTCTCACCCAGGTAGGTTTCACGAGCGGTTTTGCTGTTCGCAATCTCTATTGGGGTTCCTTTTTCTACAATTCTACCACTACTTAGTAAATATCCCAAATCGCAAATCTCTAATGTTTCTCTGACGTTATGGTCGGTTATTAGAATCCCGATCTGCCGCTTCCTTAGGACTTGGATCATTCTTTGAATATCAGCGACTGCAATCGGGTCAATCCCTGCAAAGGGTTCGTCTAGCAAAAGGAATACCGGATTTAGGGCCAACGCACGCGCAACTTCGACGCGCCGCCTCTCGCCGCCCGAGAGAGTGAAGGCCTTCTGCTTTGCGATGTGGTTAATATTGAACTCATCCAAAAGCTTTCTCAGCTGGTTGTTTCGCTCTTTTTCGGACAAAGGGAGCGTCTCAAGAACGGCCATGATGTTTTCCTCCGCAGTCATCCGTCGAAAGACGGACGCTTCTTGAGGAAGGTAGGCGATTCCACTTTGAGCGCGCAGGTGCATGGGCTGCTGAGAGAGGTCTCGATCATCCAGCATCACCTGGCCGCCGTCCGGGCGGACCAAGCCGACCACCATATAAAAGGAAGTCGTTTTGCCGGCGCCATTGGGTCCCAAAAGTCCGACCACCTGACCGGTGCGAACTTCGAAACTCGCGCCATTCACAACGGTGCGTCCTTTATATCCTTTTACTAAGTTAACAGCCCGAAGCACGTGTTCAGTCATAAATTTCTCGGACCGGCTACGCCCGTCCTGGTTTTAAATTTCTCGGACCGGCTACGCCCGTCCTGGTCATACAGTCCTTGTTTATAGTTTACTTCAATTGCTGGCCAGCACTGTAGGAGTTGCTGTGCTCGACTTCTACGACATCACTGTCGCGATGTAGAATGATGCGGTCCCCAGTTACGGTATCTTCATTCTCGTAGACTTGGGGAAACTTTGTCAAAACAACGATGTCCTGCGTTCCCTCGAAATTGGCCTGCCCGGCGGTCGCATAGCGGAGCGGACCTTCTTTGAGGCCTCTTTGTTCAGGAGGGACAGTTTCTTTCACCAGAACATCATTATACAGGGCCACGCGATGAACGATCTTGCTGCCTGGCGTTGCTCTATTCGTATCCCCGTAGTTCAGTTCTCCGCGGCGACCTTTTGAAAAGAGGGTTGGCTGTGAGACCCGCACAAAGCGCTCTTGAATGGAGCGAGTCGGGGACATGGTAAAGGAAGCCAGTTTTTGCTCACGATTGATGACGCAACGATCAGACTCGATCATGGTTGAGTCAGGTTTGCCAGGCACGCCTGATTTCGTACCTTGATTTTCGACCGTCACCTTGACGTCGTAAGGAAGGATGATTTCTTCTGCTTTTCGCGAGTAGAACATCCCCCGACTCTTGAAGCTCAGGATTTGCCCATTCGCATCCTTGCCACGGCCGCTTGCCTGATATTGCACCGGAATTTCAACCGTTCGCTGATCCGGGCGATACCGCATGTACTCGCTACGGACCTCAAATCCGTCCGGGAAAGTCGTCACGACATCCCCAAAAATCTCAAGATCTCGATCATTTGCGGCAGCCGCCTTACCGGATGCAGCTGAAGCGGGTACTGGAGATGGCTTTGCTCCAGTTGTCGCCGTATTTACTGCCGCCATTGAATACTTGGCTTCTTGGCCGGTCACGACCGTGATTTTTCCATCGGGGTCAAAAAGGTAAGCTTTGACCGTCCGGGCATGAACCATCCGGGCGGAATTATAAAAATAAGCAGTCGCCGCGATGAGATTCCAGTCTCGAACGCTCTCATGCGTGGAGACATAATTGAACTGATCGACGGTATACTCAGGCACTTGACCCTTGGGAATGCCCGGCGCGAGCGTGACTTTTTCTTTCGGAAGCAAAGCATCGGCTTCGATGGGAGCAGAGCTATCTCGTGATTCTTCCACAGTATTTGGGGATAAAGCCACGATTTGCATGATGATCGCAGAAACGACCCCCGCTAAAATCAGCGGGCGCAACTTAGCCAGAAGGCTTTTCCGGCTGGGTGCAGAGATAGTCAGAGAGTCAGTTTCTGGGGCCATATCTTTAAAAGGTCTCTATAGCCTATAGGCTACACTGATCTGGGTGGGAGGGCCATGTCCGACAAAAAAATTCCGCAAACCCGCTAGAGTTACTAGAATCGGGGGCCGGCTCGTTGTAAGTTGCCCCCGTTATGGACATAGCGCAGTTCGAGGGTCGAAAAAGAGAGCATATTCAACTCGCTCTAGACCCCGCCAATCAAGCATCTCCAGGAGTCGGCCAAAGAGCACTCGATCAGTACCGGCTGATTCATGAGGCGCTCCCTGACTTTAATTTTGATGAAGTCCGATTGGATGCTCGCTGTTTAGGTTGGCCATCCAAGACTCCTTTTTATGTCGCTGGAATGACAGCCGGCCATGCCGATGCATTCAAGCTCAATCGCGAGCTTGCGCTGGCTTGCGCACGCCGAGGCTGGGCAATGGGCGTGGGATCTCAGCGCCGCGAGCTTGAGTCGCGCGAGTCCGAAAATCCAGAGAGCGGTCTGGATCAGTGGAAAAAGCTTCGCGAAGAAGTTCCCGATCTCGCTTTGTTCGCCAATCTCGGGATCGCACAAGTCATCGATGCGCCGGTTGCCG
>JBJMMA010000022.1:0-10097 GCA_045805065.1 Bdellovibrionia bacterium
CGCAGAACCATCGGATCAAACACCACGCGATCGCCTGCGCCCGATTCGCGCATGAGAGCAAAAAGGGATTTGAGCTCATCCACGCCCTGACATGGATAATCGGCTGCGATCTGCTCAAAGCTAGCGTGAAAGAACTTCTCCATCTGAGTCTGTTGCTCAGCGGTGAGTCCAAGATCCGTGAGCCACTTGGTGTAAGCCTCTTCGCCGATCTTGGCGCGTGCATCGAGTGCCTTCGTTGCTTTCAACGCAGTCTCGGCACTGAGTCCCAGCTTTTCAAAGAAATGATCAATGAGCCTGCGGTTATTTACCTTGATGGAAACAAACTGCTCGCCGCCAAACTCGCGAACCAGATCCATGGCAAAGGACAAAATCTCAGCATCGGCAAGAAGTGGATCGCCACCTAGAACGTCCACGTTCAGCTGCCAGAACTCGCGCAAACGTCCGCGCTGCGGACGCTCGTAGCGCCAGAAATTAGGAATCGCGTACCAACGGATCGGACGTGGAAGCTCGTTGATCTTTCCAGCCACCATACGAGCAAGCGTCGGGGTCATTTCCGGGCGAATCGCCATCTTGCGTTCGCCGCGATCAATCAGCCAATAGAGCTGCTGGTTGACGATTTCCTCGCCCGTTTTTGCCGCATAAAGCTCGAACGGCTCAAGCATTGGGCCGTCATATTCCTGATAACCGTACGACTCAGCGACCTTGCGCATTTTATTGAACATATAGCGCTGCACGCGCATGTCATTTGGGTAAAAATCACGAGTACCTTTATAAGGTTGAGTCGATAGAGCCATAAGTGAACCTTTTCTCTCAGACGGCATAGAAAGCGTCAAGGCGCCATTCTTGCTTCTTTTTAGGCCACTATGGCTAGTTTGAACCCGTCTCCCAAAGAACTCTTCATCATGCCGTTTGATCATCGCGGCTCGTTTGAGAAAAAAATGTTTGGAATCGAAGGGCGTCCGCCGACCCAGGCCGAGACCCAGGAAATCGCCGCCTATAAGCGGATGATCTATGATGGCTATCTGGAGGCCCTCTCCGAGGGGGTTCCGCGCGAGAAGACAGGAATTCTGGTCGATGAGCAATTTGGCAGCGAGATCTTGAAAGACGCCCAGGCCGCGGGAGTCAAAACCTCCTGCTCTGCCGAAAAGTCCGGCCAGGACGAGTTTGACTTTGAGTATGGCTCCGAGTTCGGCGCTCATATCGATAAGTTTCACCCCACTTATGTGAAGATCCTGGTCCGTTACAATCCTGAAGGCGACCCCGCGCTGAATCGCAGGCAACTCGAGAGGTTAAAGAAGCTCTCAGACTACTGCTTGAGCCATGACTCAGGATTGATGTTCGAGCTCTTGGTTGTCCCCACAAAAGATCAACTCGCGCGCGTCGCAAATGATCCCCATCGCTATGATCGGGAACTCAGACCTCAGTTGATGCTCCAAGCCATGAAGGAAATCCAAGCCGCAGGAATTGAGCCTGCCCTTTGGAAGCTGGAGGGAATCGAATCCGAAGACCAGGCCAGGGCGGTGGTAGCTCAAGCCCAAAGCGGCGGCCGAAACAATGTCGGATTGATTATTCTAGGACGGGGCGAAAGCGAGGCCAAGGTTCGCGAATGGCTGACCGTGGCCTCCCATACTCCAGGGTTTGTGGGCTTTGCCGTCGGCCGGACGATCTTTTGGGAGCCTCTCAAGGGTTATCGCGAAGGAAAATGGGATCGCACGCGGGCTGTCCGTATGATCGCCCAGAACTACCGGGCGTGCTGTGAGCTTTGGGAAAAAGAGCATCAAAAGATTTCTAAATCCCCTCTTTCCAAACCCGAAAACCAGGCGCAGAATTTAATCTGAACTCCAAGTTAACCCCCAGTTAACACTCTGGTTCAAAAAGCAAAAACCCGGGCACAGCCTCCCCCCATTTTGGCTGCGTCCGGGTTTTTTCTGTTTCTGGATCTCGAGATCGCTTACGCGATCGTCACGCGTGGATCGAGATAAACTTCTTGAACGGCGCGAACAAGATCCAAGCCCTCTTTCCAAGGCTTTTGGAAGGCCTTGCGTCCGAGAATCAATCCTGCGCCACCGGCGCGCTTGTTGATGACTGCCGTTCTCACAGCATCCACCATGTCAGCGGTTCCTTTGCTTTCTCCACCGGAGTTGATCAGAGGAATCTTGCCCATGTAGCAGTTAGCGACCTGGTAACGGCAAAGATCGATCGGATTTTCCGAGGTTAGCTCGGAGTAGACCTTCTCATGGGTCTTGCCGTGCTTGGTTGCCTTGTAGCCGCCGTTGTTGGTTGGAAGCTTTTGCTTGATGATGTCCGCTTGAAGCGTCACACCCAAGTGATTTGCCTGGCCGGTCAAGTCAGCTGAGGAGTGATAATCCACGCCATCGACCTTGAATCCGTTATTACGGGTATAGCACCAGAGAATCGTTCCCATGCCGAGCTCATGAGCTGCAGCGAATGCTTCACTGACTTCCTTGAGCTGGCGCGCGCTCTCAGCAGAGCCCCAGTAAATGGTTGCGCCGATTGCAACGCAGCCCATTTCCCACGCTTGCTTCACCGTTGCGAACATCGTCTGGTCGAAACGATTTGGCATCGAGAGAAACTCGTTGTGGTTGATCTTCAGAATGAATGGAATCTTGTGCGCATACTTGCGAGCGTAAAGTCCCAACACGCCCAGCGTCGTTGCAACGCCGTTGCACTCGGCTTCGATCGCGAACTTGATGATGTTCTCTGGATCAAAGAAGACAGGATTCGGGGCGAACGATGCGCCTGCCGAATGCTCAATGCCCTGGTCGACTGGGAAGATCGAGGTGTATCCCGTTCCCTTCAGACGGCCATTATCCATCAGGGTCTGCAAGCTTCTCAACACTTGAGGTTTGCGATCCGAGTTCGCCATGATCTCAGATACCCAGTTTCCGTTCGGAGTATAAATCTGCTCTTTGGAGATTTTGCAGCGATGCTCCAGCAGGGTTTTTGTCTCCGCGCCTAGGACTTCTTCAAGATTCAATGTGCTATTCATACCAATCCAGTACATCACTCACAGCCCTGGTGGAAAGCCCCCAGAGCAAGTTTTTCTACTGATGCACCGCACTCGCTCGCTATTTTTTCTTCTGGGATGGCGATGGCTTAGGAGCGGCAAGCTCAGTGGAAAGTTTCTCAGCCAGTTTCTTGAGCCGTTCGAACTGTTTGTTCAGGAACACTTTCCCGTTCTCTTCAAATGCGCTGCGATATTTACCGAAGGCGGCATGCGCAAAGATGCTCTTGCTCTTGAGCAGATCCATCTCAGACAACAAGCTTTCAATGACCACCACTTCGCCCAGCGAAGAATCACATTGAACGGAGCTCCACTCACCCCAGCTGTCAAAGTAATGATCCGTATAAATATCGCGCGTCCAGACCACGGCCTCAGAGCTGGACTTTCCAACCCTTCGATCCAAGACTTGATGCATCGTGAGCATCTTATCGGGAGCAAAGTTGAGCTTCCGGGCAAAGAGCACAGGTGTCGATGGCCGAGAAACCTCGGGTTTGAAACCCCTCTTCTCAAAGAGCGCCCACGGATCCACTGGATCGCCAGGAAACTCATAGCCTTTGCGAGCCTGCGACTTTATGTAGCGGTGCGTCCGATCCAAAATCAGCGAGTGAAACTTCATCACACGCTCATCTTCAGAAGTCTTTTTCATGGAATCGACTTCAGCCGAGTTCAGCTTCACCATGCAGGGAAAGTCATCGCATTCGCGGATCGGATCGAGATCTTTCTCAGTCCAAGGTTGCCAATCCCGATACAAGACTTCCGCTGTGTCCGAGGGACGCAATGGGATCAATTCGTCGCCAGGAACCGAAGTCGCGGCCTCAATCCATGCTGAGCAATTTTTTGCAGGAAGCTTTTGAACTCGAACCAGCTGAAGCACCGGCCCTTGAGCTTCAAAAGCAAACCATGGTTTTCCCGATTGCAGAACTTCTGGTGCCGCGCCAAACGGATTGAGCACCAGACCTGTCAGAGCAGCAACCGAAGCTAACCCCATTCAGCGAGATCCTCAGCGAATTAAAGTAAACAGCATCTTGATGTCTTCGTCATCAAATGCGACGCCGGCACCATAGCTCCAAGCAGTTTTGCCTTCGATCTTACGGAAGGACTCAAGACCACCATCCAAATACAATCCTTCAAAGATACGAGCCGTAAGGGTCAAGCGACCATCCGTCGGAACGTCTTTACCGCGGGAGTAAACATCGCCGCGAAGCTGAAGATCCGCCTCATGCTGGCGAGGTCCGAAGTTGATCGCTGCAGAGACTGCTCCATCTCCGTACAAAGCACCGATCGCAAGATCAAGGCGGCGATCAAAGAAAAGCTTGCCCACCATGCCGGTGAGAAGAATTCCTGTTTCTTCGACCTGGGTCGTACGAACTGAAGTAGCCGTTCCACCGGCTTCAGTCAGAGTATTGGTGATCGAGCGACGACCGCGAGGATCGACCGAAATTCCAAGCAAGTAGTAACGCTCAGGATTCGGATAGATGTAGAACTTGAAATAACCGCGGCTTCCATCATATCCGCGCAGGCGTTGGCCGCCGATGTCGACGACAAAACGGAACTCGCTGGCGCGTCCCAGAATCTTGTTCATGCTCTTGAGAGCTTTCTCAAGCTCATTTGCAAAAACCGGATCGTTCATGATGCGACCGACCGAGCCCTCACCTTTATTCATGCGAGTCAGCATGTCGCGCAACTGATCGATGGAGGCCTCAAGCTTAGCCAAAGTACGCTGTGCCGTTTGATTCAGACCACTATCCGGGGAAAGAGTCTTTGAAGCGTTTTCCAGAGTTTTGTTGAGCTGCTTCATGGTTGTACGAAGCTCTTCTGGATTGATTGCCTGACGAAGGTTGGAGGTCAGCTGAGTCATTTCATTGACCAGACCATCCACGCGGTTCACAACCGCTTGCATGTCTTGGGAGGTCTCACCGACTGGAATCTGGCGACCGTTCGTTCCGGTGCGAGTCGCAGGTCTTTGGTTCGTCGTCGTTGCAGGCGTTGCAACTGGAACTGAAGTCGCCGTGTCGGCAGCTAAAGCTACACCCTCTTCAGCATGTGCAGCCTCTTCTGCGTGTGCAGATGGAAGGACAGCGTCCCAAACCCGATTCATGAAATTAGCCGCATAGCTTGCGTGTCTGATCTCAATGGATCCCGACTTTGGGCCACCGAGGTAACGAACTGGCTTGAGCTCAACGAACTTATCTCCCAAGAAGCCTTCGCCACGGATAAAGGCGCGGGTTGAAGGAAGAACTTCCACAGGAGCCGTGATGCAGATTCCCAGATCCACGTGCGTTTCGCTCAGGTCGACGCTCTTTAAATAACCGATTTCAATCCCCATCGATCGGACGGCGGATTTCATCTTGAGGCCCGTGGCGTCTTCAACACTGATTTTCACGAGCTGGCACCCGCGCCACCAGTAAGGCTTGTCATTGACGAGAACCGTGACGGCTCCAATCAGGAGAAGGCCCAGAACCGTAAAAAGTCCGACCTTGATGCGTGTACCAATGCTTGCGTCGAGTGAGTTCATAAATTCAGATTTTCAGGTAGGCAAACCCGAAGGGTAAAAATGAGGTTAAAATGTAATCCGCCAATAAAATTGCCAAAATCGATGCGACCACAGTACCACGGGTAGCAAAGCCCACAGCTCTTGCACCCCCATAGGCGTGGTACCCGTAATAACAACCAATCCAAGTCAGGATAAGTCCAAACGTACAGCCTTTGGTCACACAATGCACGAGATCAATTGCATCGACCACACGGGTGTACTGAGACCAGAAGATGGTCCAATCCAACCCCATGATCCCGCAGGCAACACCGGCTGAAGCAATCGATCCGATCACGGCAAACATCACGGACAAAAGTGGCATCATTAAAAACCCTGCCACCACCCGAGGTGCCACAAGGAATTCAATCGGGTCAATCGCCATGACCTCCAGAGCATCGATTTGCTCAGAAATTCGCATACTCGCGATTTCGGCCGCCATCGCAGCCCCAGCCCGTCCCGTGACCACAATCGATGCCATCACAGGCGCAAGTTCCCGAAACAAACCCACACCGACGCTTCCGCCGAGCAGGGCTTCCGCGCCAAACAGCTTAAAAGAGACGTAAAGCTGGTATCCGAGCACCCCACCCAGAAAGGTTGCGGCAACGGCATTTACCCCAATCGAGCTCACGCCAATAAATTCGCATTGCTTGAGAAGCAGGCCGGACCGCCGAACAAGTCGGGTCAACGAGCCCAGGGTTTCACCTACAAAAAGAGAAAATTGGCCCAAAGTGGTGACAAAAGTTTGAACTAGCTCTACCCATTTCACGTTGTCCTAAGATAAGACTAGAAGGACCATAAATACAAGAAAATCCAAATATTATGATGCGCTCGTTTTCACACTTTATACTACGTCGTGCAGGCTGGGTTGCCTTTCTGGGAACTCTGCTCGCCTTTGTGGGCGCCTACTACTCCGTTCAACTTTATAAGAACCTCCGGACGAACATCGAGGAACTCCTCCCGACCTCGTCTCGCGCAGTGATCAACTTGGACGAAGTTCAACGCCGACTTCGCTCCATCGATAGCCTGGGAGTTCTAATCTTCTCGAAGGACACAAAAGCCAGTAAGCGCTTTGTCGTCGATTTGGTTAAGAAATTGGATCAGGCTCCAAAGTCCGTTGTCGCCAGCGTGGAGTACCGAATCACTCAGGAGCTCAAATTCTTCAAAGACCGCCAGGCGCTCTTTATCGATCTTCCTGACCTGATCCGGATCCGCGATTACGTTCGCGATCGAATTGATTACGAGAAGTCTCTTTATAATCCGCTGAATATTTTCTCAGGGGTCGACATTCCGGAACCCGCCCTCGATTTCAACGCCCTTCGAGGAAAGTACTCCGCCAGTCTCTCCACCTATGACCGCTTTCCGGACGGATTCTATGCCACCCCGGATGAGACCAAGCGCGCGGTTCTGGTCTATCTGGCCGGAGAAGCATCCAGCATCGATAAGGATCTGGCCCTGAAGAAGACCGTTGAGGACACGGTGAAAAACCTGAACCCGTCCTCCTACGCCTCTGATCTTGAGGTGAAGTACACGGGCGGCGTCCAGGACACGATTGAAGAACATGACGCACTGATCGAAGATCTGGAGCTCTCCACCGTGATCGTCATGGTGGTCGTGACAGTGGCCATGTGGGCATTCTTCCGGGCTGCTCGCGCTACCTTTGCCCTGGTGTTGAGCCTATTCATGGGAACCTTCTGGACCTTTGGAGCGTCTTACTTTGCGGTGGGATACCTGAACGCCAACTCCGCATTCCTGGGATCCATCGTCATTGGTAACGGCATCAACTTCGGTATCATTCATCTGGCTCGCTATCTCGAAGAACGCCGCCGGGGCAGGTCCAATACACGATCGGTTTATTCATCCATCGTGCACACAGCGACTTCGACCTGGACGGCAGCAGGTGCTGCAGGTCTCGCCTATGGATCGCTCATCCTGACCGACTTCCGTGGCTTCCGTCAATTTGGCATTATCGGACTGATCGGAATGGTCTTGTGCTGGCTCAGCGCCTACACCCTACTTCCAGCCTACCTGACGGTCATGGACCGGATGTACCCTCTGGTTCGCAAAAACAAACGGGCCCCCAAGCCCTATGCAGCTGGAGCCCTGGCCTGGCTGATTGGCCGATATGGCGCAGCGATCTGGGCCATCTCTGTGATCCTGACGATTGTGTCGCTTGCGATGTTTGGGCGCTACAATTCCGGAATCCTTGAAACCGATCTCTCTCAGCTTCGCAACAAGCACAGTCTTGAGTCAGGCTCAGCCTATCTCTCCAAGCATTTGGATGAAATCTTCCAGCGCTATCTCTCTCCTCTGGCCATTCTTCCACGCACCAAGGCAGACACCGTAAAGATCGCCGAATTGCTGCGTAAGAAAAAAGCCGAAGAAGGAAAAGAAAGTCTGATCAGCAGCGTGCAAACGCTGGAGGACTTTGTCCCGAAACAGCAGGCTGAGAAGATGAAGGTTTTGGACGAGATTCGCCGAACCCTTCCGCCTAAGATTTTTTACCGGATGTCTGAGCATGATCAGAAACTGGCTCAGCAGTTTTTGAATCCAGCCGTTCAAAAGCCCGTTGCCCTCAAAGACCTTCCTCCTCTTTTGTTGGATAAGTTCACAGAAAAAGACGGCTCAGTCGGAAAACTCATTCTGGTCGAACCTCCGATCGGAAAACAAACCGACAACGGGGATAAGCTCATCGCCTTCATCAAAGACCTCAGAGACTCAGCCGATCAGGTCGAGCCAGGTTGCGCGGTTGCGGGAAGCCTCACGATCACGGCTGACATGATCCAGGCCATCTCCCGCGATGGTCCAAAAGCAACGCTCTTTGCGTTGATCGCGGTTTGCCTGCTCGTTGTCGTACTCTTCAGAAACCTGCGCACCTCAGCGCTGATTCTTGCCGCGCTTTTCATGGGCGTGACCTGGCTTGCGGGGATCATCTTAGGCTTCTGGGTCAAGATCAACTTCCTGAACTTCATCGCACTTCCGATCACGTTTGGCATCGGCGTGGACTACGGAGTGAATGTCTTCCAACGCTATCGTGAAGAAGGCCCAGGAAAGATCCTCTCCGTGATCAAGCATACGGGTGGAGCCGTCGCACTTTGCAGCTTCTCGACCATCGTAGGTTATTGCTCGCTTCTCATCGCATCCAACAAAGCTTTCAAGAGCTTTGGAATGCTAGCGGTCGCAGGCGAACTCACCTGCGTGATCGCGGCGCTCGTTGGATTCCCAGCTTTTCTTTTGATGTGGAATCGCAAAGAGCTTGCCGCAAAAGAAGCTGCAGCAGTTGAACTTCCCAATTAGCTTGCAGCTCTTTGCTGGTCAGGCTGCTGTTTTGGCTGCCGCGCTTCCGCGCTTAAGAAATCAAGAAGTTCTTTGTTCAGAAGCTCAGCATGCGTCCAGTTCAAACCATGCGTGCCACCTGGAATCACGACAAGCTTCGCATTTTTGATGAGCTCAGGCATGCGCTTTCCAGAGTTTTCCAAAGGTACGATTCGGTCCGAATCGCCATGAACAACCAGAGTTGGAATCGTCACGTTCTTGAGATCTTTTCTGAAATCCGTAAGCCACGAATCTACGCACGTCAGCGTTCCGATCGGAGAAGCTCCGGATGCGATATTCCAGCTCAGTCTTGTCATTTCTTCGCTGATCCGAGTTCCGCTCAGCTCATTGCGATTGTAAAAATTATCCAGAAATTTCGTCAAAAAGGCAGGACGATCTGCCTCAATCCCTTGCTTGATCTCCGTAAAGACCGATTGATCCACGCCTTCAGCATTATCGCTGGTCTTTAAGAGGTACGGAGTGATTGCCGAGATAAAGATCGCTCTTTTGACGCGCTTTTGTCCGTATTTTCCTAAGTAGCGAGCCACTTCCCCGCCACCCATCGAAAAACCAACCAGCGTCACTTGATCAAGCTCAAGTTCATCAAGCAATGCATTGAGGTCACTCGCAAGAGTGTCATAATCATAACCCGTCGCAGGGCGATCCGAGTCTCCAAAGCCGCGGCGGTCATAACTGATGACTCGGTATCCAGCGTTGAGCAGCGCGATCGTTTGCTTTTCCCAGGAGCGACTGCTGAGTGGCCAGCCGTGAATCAACACCACTGGATCTCCACTTCCTTGGTCTTCGTAATAAAGCCTGATCTTGGATGAATTCTCGTAACCTACTTTAAAATAGGGCATGTGGCGCTGCTTCCTGTGGGATGGGTTGAACTAAAGGTTTTAGCAGCATCCCGAGTTGCAAATGAGACACCAGATTTGCCGCTTGGTGACCACTCTTTGTAAAACATGCGTGCTTGAAGCGCATTGAGCGCGCCAAGCGATGGTTGAACTTTTGTAGGAATATTCAGCGTAAGCTCAGCCTACATTTTCGAATTTCAGACTATAGTCTTAAAATCAGACCTTGCGCACCGCTTCTTCGCAGCGGCGAGCACAGCCGGCACGGCTAAGCAGTGCGTTAAATTACCAAACCATCACCCACGTGAACTGATCCAACAATTGGGTATATTTCGAGTCATTTCCGCTATGGACACAAAATACAAAGCTGGAC
>JBJMMA010000023.1:0-11765 GCA_045805065.1 Bdellovibrionia bacterium
AGGGCTGCACGGATTCCAACCAGATGGGAGTATCCATGGTCATGTCCGCCGCCAACGATTACCGATAGACCGGTACTCTGATGAGCCTGAGAAATGAGGTCAGAGGCTAAATCGTGATTCTGAGCCACGTTCGATCCCAATCCACCGAGATCGCCCACGTCTTTCAGGCTGCTTTGAACGGCGCCTTGGCCTTTGAGACGGGTAAACACCCTTCTGAAAGCGAGCGGCCCCATGGCGGCACCTAGCCTTCCCCCGACGTTCATCACGCCTTGGTGGTCAGGAATCCCAATAAGACTCCATTTGGATGTCGCTGATTGATTGAATCCTTTTGATTTTCGGTTAGAGTTACTTAGAGTTCTCACGGTTAATACATTATGGATCAATTCGAAGAAAAAAAGTGGTTTGTTTTTCTGGGCGATCATCACGAAGGTCCATTTTCAATGGCCGAGATGCTTTCCAAGGTTGAGCAAAAGGTTGTCACCCCATCGAGCTATGTTTGGGCTGAGGGAATGACCGATTGGAAGCTCATGAAAGAGATCTCAGCTTTTGAAGGACTTGAAAAAAAGCCCGTGGCTTCAGGGAACAAAAGTGAACCTTCAAATGCCCCAAGCTCAAAGAGTAATGACGAGAGAAAAGAGCCAAGTGGCGCTCTCGATCTGGGTGCATTAAAAGCCGTGTCGCTTCCCTTGGATATGACTCCGCTTAAAAAAGCGGAGCCTCCTGTGAACACCGCGCACGTTGAGAAATCCTGGAAGCGCCGCCGATTGATCCGCAGGACCCTTAAAACTGCAGCTGGACTTGCCGTGGTGGGCGGAGTTGGAGCGGCCTATCAATCGGGTCTGTTGAACTCTTACATCGACACCGCCAAGGTCAGTGAAAAAGTGCAGGAAGTCAGCGGCGCTGTCATGGAGCAGGCTCGCCCGCAGATGCTTTCTCTTGCTGAGAAGTACCCTGTGCTGAACAAGGTCATTTCACCTATCCCACATCTTAAAGATGTGAGCGCAGAAGATTATGAAAGGCTTCGAGCTGCAGCAAGCGAGCATCTGGACAAAGGTCCAAGTGTTGCCGTTGCTCAGTCCAACGAAGATCCTGCTCACCCGGTTTTTTATGTGAGCACGAACCTGCCGGATGGCGCCAAGTTTGATGTTTACCTCGAAGGCAAGAGCGACACTCTGGTTGGAAAGATTCATGCTTCCGCCAAGGTCAGCGTGGATGTGCAAAAGAATCTTGGAAAAACCGCTCCATTGGTTCTTCCGCAGAACGCAGCTCTTCCAATGGGCGAGTATCAGGTTTTTGCAACCGAGAGCGATGGTCAGCCTGAAGCCATCACTTCGATCCTGAAGTCGCTTCCACCGCTGAACGCCGCCAAGACGGATCGCTTGCCAGCAGGCCTGAAGCTTCTGGCCCGCAGAACCTACTTCCTCGGTGGCGCAAAGGATGAAGCCTACAATCAAAAGCTTCGTGATTATCGCACCCAGCTTCAGCAAAAGGCTCGCATTGAGATCGCAGACCTGAAAGATCTAGGCTCTGTGTTTGAGAAGCAGATGCAGGCAACGATTCATCAGTTCAAGGCCATCCACAAAGGACGCGGAATTACCGCGGCCAAGAAAAAGGCCTGGTCGAATTTTCATTCGGAATGGATGAAAAACGAAATTGCCTGGCTGGACCGTTTCTCAAAGCTCACACCAGATGCCTTGCGGGATGACTATGTCTACGCTGAGCAATATGAACTTGCTCGACAAGCGGGGCAGGAGCTTCAGAAGCTTCACGATTTGCAGAACGATTACTTTGAGAATCGCCTGGACGAGCGCGGACTTGATATCCAGCTTGGAACGGCAACATCCGTGATGGAAAGCGCGTTTCTGACTTTTAAAACTAAAACCGAGCAGGCGGAGAAGGCTTCAACCAATCCTCCGAATCTGTCGGGAGGGGCGACATGAGCAAATCGACCAAGGCAGGACAGCAATCTGGAGCCGAACGCAGAAAATCCAAGCGGATGGACATCCTGGATACCTTCTCACTTTTCGTAGTCGTGCCTGCCAAGGGCCCGATGCGTTTAAAAGTGCACGATATCAGCGACGCGGGAATCGGCTTTAACCTGGATATCGAGGAAGAGCAGGGCGCTTCAAGCTTTGAAGCCAAGGTTGGCGATTCGTTCGAGGTTCATCTTTACCTGAACCAATCCCTCTATCTGCCATTCTCCGTTTCGGTGCGCCGAATTGTTGACACTGAGGGAGTTCGCCGAATCGGCGCTGAATTCCAAGGCAAAGGCTCAAAGGGCCAGGTCGCTCTGACTTCCTTTGTGCACATGCTGGACGCTCTTGGCGAAGCAGCACGGATCGAAGGCTGAAACTTTTCAGTTAGCCGGCTGCGAAATCTGGCCTAAAGGTCCCCAACTTGCTTCCGATAAGACCCTTGGAGGAATTGATATGCCCCAAGGATCGGGAAATTTTGGTAAACGTTCTAATCAAAGCGGTGACAATGGTACGCCGCGCGTCGTCGACTTCAACCAAGTCCGTACGCAAAAACTCGAAGAAAAGCGCCGGACTACCGAGCGCATCTTCTTTAAACACCTTTTGAATGTCTATTCGGTAGTGAATACCGATCAGATGATGCCCATCGAGTTCATCGATGTGAGCGATGACGGTTGCTCGTTTCAGGTTCCATACGATCCTGAAAAGCCGTGGCCGACCACCACGAGCGATATCCCGCTTCGTGTGTATTTCAGCCAGGACACTTATCTTGAGATCCGCGTGACGGTTCAGAATTCTCGTCCATCGATCGAGAACAACCGCCGTTACGTCCGCTACGGATGCACCGTGGACACGACCACGGCATCGTACGCAGCTTACCAGCAATTTGTCCGCTTCCTGAAGCTCTACTCAGAGCACGCCCATAAAGACATGGGCGACGTCAGTATCTTCTATCTTTAATTAAAGCTGTCCGGTTTCGCCGGCAACGGGTACGTTCACTTGAACGTTGCTAGTTGTCGGCGTATCCGCCGGAATCTCCTGAATATCATCATCATCTTCTTCTTCGATGACATCAGTTTTACCGGTTGAGGTCTTGCCAGCAGCAGGATGACTGCGAGCCGTGAGGGCGGCCAGAGCCGCGGCTTGAGACGAATATTGCTGGGTTTCCGCAGCATGTGCTGCAGAGATCGCCAAAACAAAGGTGCAAATCGAGACGAGAGTAAGGCTCTTCATGAAGAAAGCGATCCCTTTCTTCAATCGATGTTAACATGTGAAATGAAAAATGGAATCTGAAAAAGAGGCGGGTTTTAGCCCGCTTTTTTTCTAGTAATTGTTGAAGATTTTCCAGTGACTGGAGATTGGGATTCGAGCCATCGTGTCAGAAGCGACGCGGCTTTGGCGGGATCTTTTTCGACGAGTTTCGTAATTTCATCGCGCAAACGAAAAAGCTCCGCCTTCGCGTCCTCGGGTTTTCCCGAAGCGTCAGGCCGGAGCTTCTTCACGTTATTATTGTTACTGTTGTTCTTGAAGCCTTTCATGAATTTCCAATGCTTGGGCCCTGCAGAGCAGGTGCGGCACCTTGCTCAAGCTGCAGGCTATCAATTTCGTCCTGGGAGATGGAGCCAACAAACACTTCTTCATCGATCAACGAGAATGCGAACCAGCGATTACCCATCTTTTGATAAAGGACTTCGACGGTTTGATCGTTGGACTTACGGATTTCGTTTTTCTTAGAGTTGTTCGCCATGGCACCCTCCCTGGTTTGTTGGCTGAAAGTTGTTACATGAGACCTATCGGCGCCCCGCGCCTTTCCTAAACGAGAAAGTTTTGCCCTGTTTTGTCATGCTAGCCCGCCGTTTCAAAATGGGCGCAGCGCTGGACGGGAAGGGTTCGCGCGGATAAGATGGCGACATGAAAAGTTTATCTCTCATGGCTTTCGCTCTGATCCTCTCAGTTCATACGGCCAGCCCGGCAAATGCTGCCGAGTCAAAACCAAAGTACGGACCGATGGCAAACGTGCTGTCGCAATCGCATGATTATTTCAAAAGCGCACCCGCTCCGGACTTCTGGGCGCTCATCCCGTATTATGCCGCTCAAATGGACGAGTCAGCTTGCTCGGTTGCCTCGGTGACCATGATCACGAACGGCGCACGCGTCGGAAAAAAGCTGACCGCGGACGATGAGCTGGTCACTCAGCAAGCAATCGCCGAAAAAGTTCTTCATAAAGCCTGGCACAAGGGAATGATGAAAAAGGCGATGGGTTATTCAACAAACCTGGATGAGCTGGGCGAGATTGCGCGCGAAGCATTCGAGAAGTACGGAATCCACGTCAAATCGGTTGAGGTCGTTCACGCTGATGCGATCGATGAGAAGACCAAGGCAAAGCTTCATGAGGCATTGGTTGAGAACGAGAAGTCAGCGCACGATTTCATTCTCCTCAACTTCAATCAGAAGGTTTTCACCGGTGATGCTGAAGTAGGTCACATCTCTCCGATTGGCGCCTATGATGAGAAGAACCACAAAGTCCTCGTCATGGATCCTGATCGCAAATGGTATGAGCCTTACTGGGTCTCCGAAGAAACTCTTCTTATGGGAATGGCGACCAAGGACTCATCGACACAGCGCAACCGCGGCTTTGTCTGGATCAAGTTCTAAGCTTGCTCTGATCTGCTGCCGTTATTGCCACTATTGAACGATGATCGTACCGTTGATCGTGTGATTGTAAACGTCCTCGAACTCATAGCTTCCAGGATCTGTCAGAGTCACGACGTGAGCGCGGACAGTGTTCAATGAACCTGGATCACTGAGCGGGCTTGTTGGAAATGTCGGCTGAGCCGTCGACTGAATCTGATGAAACTCCGTTGTATTGAGGTACCAGAAAATAATCTGGGTCCCTGCGCTAACGGTGCATGTGAGGCTCACGGGTGGCTGCACAATGCCAGGCGCTTCCTGGCAGCCGCAGAGGTTTTGAATAAAATTGTCATAAATCACAAGCTGAGCTTTGGTCGGAGTGCAATTCCCTGAGGCGCTGCCGCTGGTACCCGACACGCTGGCCTGCTCTTCACAAGAAAGCGTAGTTAAACCAAGGGTTACGGCCAAAATCAGGGGGGTTAAAATCCTAAAGCTTCGCATCTGCTTGTAATCTAACCCGAATGCTTACCCGCTTGTACTTAAATTTTTTGCTCAACAGGGCCTTGCGCTGTGCGGCTATTTCATGTATTTCATGGTCCACCTTTCACGAGTGGACCCGTAGCTCAGTTGGATTAGAGCGTCAGACTACGGATCTGAAGGTCCCAGGTTCGAACCCTGGCGGGTCCGCCATTTCAAGGTTAAGCATCAAAAATAAAAAAGCCGGCACGCGCAAGCAAGCCGGCTTTTTTATTTTCTACAGGTCCACCTAAGTTCTACCCAAGATAAAATCCAGGCCGCCTTTAATCGCCATCATCTGGGCATTTCTGCAGATCGCATCGTTCGCCTTAGGGCTGTCAGGATAAACTTCAGTAGTCGTCGTATACTTCGCTCTCGAGATCCCAGCGCAAAGCGAGAGTTCCTTCAATGAATAATTGATGACGCCTTCTTGCTCGATCTCAACACCAATGATTTTCCCCTCAGCGTCAGGAGGTGCAATGTGGGTCACCTTCCTCACCGAATCGATGACTGCCTTCTGAAATTCGGGCACTGGATTTTCAGTATCCCCCACAGCGTAAAAGCCGTCCGGGATTTCACTCCACGGGTCCTCTTCGGTCCCATCTCGCAACGCTTTCTCCGGACGAAAAATGGAATTGTCCGTATCCGTAGTTTCATGCAGGTCAAAGTGCACATAGATATCGCTGAGAAAGGACGATACAGCGCTCAGAAACAGACGGCACTCCTCGGCTGGACTGTTCAGAATGAAACTGCGGTTTGGATCGATCGCTTGAGGGTTCCAGCGATTGATCGTCTCATAAGCCCAAGGGCTGATAGCGGGAGCGCAAATGAAGTTGAATGCCTCACTGTAATGCGAGGCCTCCTGCTCCATGAATGCAAGCGCCCCATGGACGCCGCTGGTTTCATAACCGTGAACGCCTCCCGTAATGAGGACCGTTTTCTTATTGGGAGAGAAGGTTTCTGATTGAACCAGGAAAAGCGGGTATTTTTCTGGGTTAAGAGAGAGTGCGCCGTACTGCGTGACTTTAAATTTAGCGCCAAGCTTCTGAATGGGAGTCACTACTTCTTCAAGGTAGGAGCGCTGGATCTTTTGTTTGTTAAACCATTTTCTTTTGTCGTCATCGGACCAAGGCCTTCGGTTCATGGGAATGATGTTACACCGGTTTTTCGATACAAGCAGGTCTAAACTCGTCCAAGCGGCATACTCAGCAGCCGGTTTCAAGAGTTGAGGTGAGGTACGTGATTTGCTCGGCTCAAAATATTACAGAATAAATGAAGCAATCTAAAACGCAGCTGCCCGTGCTGCGCAGGAGGAAGGGATGAAGCTTAATCAGAAAAGGCTCGCAAAACGAAAGATTGCCGTCTTAGTTGCCGACGGATTCGAGATGGCTGAATATATGGTCCCGGTGAATGCCCTTCGGATGGCGGGAGCTGACGTCACTGTCGTTTCGCTCCGGTCCGGCCGGATCCGAGGCGTCAACTTGCATGAGCCTGCCCATAAGATCCGTGCTGATCTCACAGTCGATCAAGCGAATGAAGCGGACTACGATGCCTTGTTCGTCCCTGGTGGATTCATCAATCCCGATCTGTTGCGACAATCGGCTCAGGTTCGCGGTTTTGTGAGCGATTTTGAGCGCTCCAAAAAGCCAATCGCGACGCTTTGTCACGGTCCATGGGTGCTCGCATCGGCCGGGCTTTCGAGCGGACGCACTCTGACCTCCTGGCCTGGCACGCGTGACGACATGGTCAACGCAGGTGCGACGTGGTTGGATCAGGCCGTTGTGCGCGACGGAAATTGGGTGACCAGCCGCGGGCCTCAGGACTTCGCGGATTTCGTTCCCGCCATGATCGATTTGTTCACTCGATCGACTTTCGCACCAGAAAACCTCGGTGATAATGAGAGAGCGGTATCGTCGCCACAGCGAGACGAACCCCCTAGCGTCGTGTTGTCGGCCTTCAAGTGGATGCCGCGGCCTTCGCTCCGAGGATTTGCGCTCGGTCTGTTGGTTGGAGGATTGACCATTGCTAGCCGCCGCGTTGCTTCGCGACAGGCGCAGTCAAGAAACGAGGCGCAGCGGGACGACTTCGCGATCGCGGTGTGACGCTCGCAGGTAAAGTAAGTGGTGATTGTTTTTTTTAAGTCGCTCATTCAGTGATCAAGAAATTTTTCGTATTCCACTGCATAGCAGCGACGAGATGGCCTCTGGCCTGCACTGCTTTTAAGGGTGGCCAATCGACTAGCCGATGTTGCTCGGCGTTTCAGCGAAAATAAAGAAACAATCCTCCAGGAGTGGGAACGCGCTGTATTAGAGGAGATACCCGAAGCAAGGGATAAGGGAAAAAAAGCGATCAGGAACAGCATTCCCGCGCTCTTGGAGAAAATCGCGCGCACGCTTTCGAAAGAGTCTCCTAAAGATACCGCTGATTTTGAGTCCGAGCTTTCAATGGCGAAGGAGCACGGTCAGCAGAGAGCAAGGTTCACGGATTACTCGATGGAGCAGGTGATTCACGAATACCAGCTTCTGAGAAAAGTCATATTACGAGTCCTGGAGAAAAAAAAGCCTCTCAATTCTCAAGATCGTGATGTGATCATTGACGCCGTCGCGCTTGGCGAGCGGATTGCCGCATCTGAGTTCCATAACCTTCATCTCAAATCAATGCGCGATTTAAGTGAACGCACCGAACAGAGGGATGTCGCTCAAAAGCAGAGGGATGATTCCAGAATCGAAGTACGCGATCTCATCTCAGAACGAGGAATGCGAGAGAGCTTTGTTTCGGGCTTGGCGCATGACTTGAGGACGCCGATCACCGCAGCTCGAATGAACCTGGAGCTTCTAATTCGAAGAAGAAATGATGTGGGGGCCTTGGAGCTCCATACAGGTCGAGCCTTGGGAGAGCTTTCGCGTCTTGAGGGCATGATTCAGGATCTTCTGGATGCAAATCGAATCCGAGCTGGCGTGAAGCTGCCCATCAAGCTGGCTGGCTTTGATCTCGTCGAAGAAGTTCAACATACTCTTGATTCTTTGGCTGCGGTGCACGGGGATCGGTTCGAACTTGAGGCAGAGGAAAGGGTTGTGGGCTATTGGGATCGAAAAGGAATCAGGCGTATCGTTGAAAATCTCTGCATCAATGCCATCAAGTATGGCGATAAAACCACTGAGGTCACCGTTTGCATAAAACCAAACTGGGACGAAAGAAGGGTGGAGCTCTCTATCCATAACTGGGGACCTGTCATCGATAGTGAATCCCAGAAGACGGTTTTCGAGCAGTTCCGAAGAGCGAGCTTGAAAGACATCCATAGCATTCACGGATGGGGAATCGGTCTGGCCGTAGTTCGTGGAATGGCGGAATCACACGGCGGTCATGTTGAAGTTCAAAGCAGTCCGGAGGAAGGGACTACTTTCAAGCTCCTCCTGCCAATCGACGCTCGAGAGCGGTTGCAGCGCGCGAGTTAAGTCGCAAACCCCAAACCTACTAAACTATTTGGGATTTCCTAACGGCCAGCGCCAGGATTGACATTTCCTGATAGTTCTATTATTCTAGAAATATGGAAATGTATGAAGCCACTGAAGCTTTCTCTTCGCTCTCTCAGGAAACCCGTCTCAAGGTTTTCAAGCTTCTGATTGAGTACGGCAGAGAAGGCGCCGTTCCAGGAAAACTGGCTGAGGAGCTCAAGATTCCGGACAATACGCTGTCTTTTCATCTCTCGCATATGAACAAGGCAGGGCTGATTACTTCAAAGAAAAACGGCCGCTCCATCACTTATTACGCGAACACGGATCTCATCGAAGACCTGATCGATTACCTGCAGGCAAACTGTTGTGCTCGAGAAACCAAGTCCAAAACCAAGAGCAAATGCTCTCCGGAAAGGAAGTGCTAGTATGAAACGCTTTCATATTCATGTCGGAGTTAAGAACCTGGAGAAATCGGTCCAATTCTATTCCACTCTCTTTGGACAAAAGCCAGCGAAGCTCAAGTCAGACTATGCAAAGTGGATGCTTGAGGACCCCAAACTCAACTTTGCCATCTCCACTCGCACGAACGAAGAAGGTGTTGACCACCTGGGCATTCAAGTGGACGCAGACTCCGAACTTGCCGAAATTACAGAACGCCTGAAAAACGCAGACCTTGGTGTTTACGATGAAGGTGAGACAACCTGCTGCTATGCGGAGTCCAAAAAGGCCTGGGTACAGGACCCTTCAGGCGTGGCCTGGGAAGCGTATCGCACAATGGCAGACGCTGAACTCTTCAAAGGCATGGCAGATGAAGACAAATCAGACTGCTGTGTGCCTGATGGCTCTGAACAAAACTGCTGCTGATCGGATCATAAAATGGAGAACAGCCTTGTCAGCTCAGTCGTTTGTCCGCGTAGGGAACTGTCGTTCCTGGATCGCTACCTGACGTTATGGATCTTTCTCGCCATGGCGGGGGGCGTATTGCTGGGTTACATCGCACCAGGCCTGGTCCCAGCACTGAACCAGATGAGCGTTGGCACCACTTCGATCCCAATCGCAGTGGGCCTGATCCTCATGATGTATCCGCCTCTGGCGAAAGTGAAATACGAGGATCTGGGTCAAGTCTTCCGCAATAAGCGTGTCTTGGCTCTCTCTCTTCTCCAGAACTGGATCATGGGTCCAGTTCTGATGTTTGGATTAGCCGTGCTCCTGTTGCGCGACCGTCCTGAGTACATGATCGGGCTCATCCTGATCGGGCTTGCTCGCTGTATCGCCATGGTCATCGTGTGGAATGAGCTTGCCGAAGGAAATAGCGAATACTGCGCAGGCCTGGTTGCCTTCAACTCCATCTTTCAGATTCTATTTTTCCCTCTTTATGCTTGGTTCTTCATGACCAAGCTTCCCGCTTGGCTTGGGCTTCAAGGATCTGAAGTCAATATCAGTATGGGAGAGATCGCGCGGTCAGTGTTTGTGTATCTAGGGATCCCATTTTTTGCAGGATTTCTTACGCGCCTGATTCTACGGAAGGCAAAAGGCGATGCATGGTATCGTGAGAACTTTCTTCCAAAGATCAGCCCCATTACGCTCACTGCGTTGCTTTTTACGATTGTTTTGATGTTCTCCATTAAGGGCGAACAAATCGTACAATTGCCTTTGGATGTTTTGAGAATCACCCTTCCTTTGGTGATCTACTTTGGCGTGATGTTCTTGCTCTCTTTCTTCCTGAGCAAGAAGGCTGGAGCGGATTACCCTCAAGCAGCAACGCTTTCTTTCACCGCAGCCTCGAACAACTTTGAGCTTGCGATTGCAGTCGCGATTGCAACGTTTGGTATTCACCACGGCGCAGCTTTTGCCGCCGTGATTGGTCCACTGGTTGAGGTCCCAGCACTCATTGCTCTGGTGCAACTGGCCTTGAGATTCAAAGCTAAGTTCTTTGACAGGAAATCTCTCGCGTGAAAAAGATCCTCTTCATGTGCGTTGCCAATTCCGCTCGTAGTCAGTTAGCAGAAGGGCTCGCACGTCACTTGTTCGGTGATCAGATTGAGGTACAGAGTGCTGGTTCGAAGCCTACGAAGCCAAATCCCTTTGCCATCCAAGTCATGAAAGAAATCGGAATTGATATCTCACAGCATTACTCAAAGACGTATGACGAACTTCCTCCTCGGTTCCTGGTGGACTTGGACTGCGTCATTACTCTTTGCGCCGAAGAGATATGTCCCGTGATCGTTTCTAAAGCAAAAAAGATCCATTGGCCGTTCCCTGATCCCGCAGGCCATGGCGGTTGCGATGAGCTGCAGCTTCAGCGCTTTCGAGAAACACGTGATGCGATCACAGCAAAGCTGAAAGCTTCTATTTTAGTGAATGGGGAAGCGCAGAGCGGCTATTCCAACGGGTGATCGTAGCCCTCAAGATCCTTCAGCTGACGTATGCCGTTCTTCAGAACAGCACGCAGGGTTTCCGAGATCGTTGCGGCCTCGAGGATTTTCTGGTCCTCGTACACGCCAAAACCAAACATGGTGGCGATGGCATAGGAGAGAGCAAGAGGTTCGTCGTCCAGCGCGGCTAGAGCGCCAAGATCGACCGGAAGTTCAGCTTTTACGAGCTCAAGCAGTTTGCGCACGAGCCCAAGAAGGGGATCCAAAAAGACTCCGGTTGAACCTGAGACATCATCCACGGGAGCCCCATGGGCTCGCACTGCTCCTGACAAGAAGGGCTCCTTATGAATGATCCCTTCGAGAAAAATCCGTTCGACTCCCACGATTTTTACCCGAAAGCCCTCTTCGACTTCAGAGATACTCTCGATAATCCCGCGCGTACCTACACGATACAATTGCGAAGTGTCGCTGATCCGCTCGGTCGAATAGTCGCGCTGAGCAAAAACGGCAATCGACTGATCGTCCCTTTGCAATGCGACTCTTGAGGCTTCCACTGTTTCAGCGCGACCGATGATGACAGACACGGCTAATTCAGGGAACAAAACCGAGCCTCGGAGTGGAAGAATTGGCATCAGCAGAATGTCATTCATGCGTATTCCATTGCTGCACTTAAAATACCGCTCTAAGCAGCTTGAATGGGATAATTGCCAAAGCGAGCATCCAATTACTGGCGCCTGAAGTGCAGAGACATAAGGCTCAAATGGTTCTCAGAGCAGGTGCATTAACGAATTCGAGTGGCATTTTAACTCCAGAGC
>JBJMMA010000024.1:0-6915 GCA_045805065.1 Bdellovibrionia bacterium
CAACACTTGGCCGTTGTGAAACTCAAGGGCAAGACTCAGGGTTCCATTCTTCTCTTTGTTGGCCCACCGGGCGTGGGTAAAACCTCGCTTGGGCAATCGGTCGCCAAAGCGCTCGGACGCAAGTTCGTTCGCGCAAGCTTGGGCGGCATGAGAGACGACGCGGAGATTCGCGGACATCGCAGGACTTACGTAGGAGCCCTGCCAGGCCGAATCGTTCAAAGCATCAAGAGAGCAGGGGAGAATGACCCCGTCTTCATGCTCGATGAGATCGATAAGCTCTCGCATGGCTTCTATGGCGATCCTGCCAGCGCAATGCTTGAAGTCCTGGACCCAGAGCAAAACCACACGTTTACGGATCACTACCTGGACGTGCCGTTTGATCTTTCCAACGTCTTTTTCATTGCGACCGCGAATTCGCTCGATACGATTCCAGCACCACTTCTTGACCGTATGGAAGTGATTGAGCTCTCCGGCTATACGCAGGCTGAAAAGCTTCACATCGCCAAGACTCATCTCATTCCAAAGCAGATCAAGGCGCATGGACTGAAACCCGAACAAGTGACGCTTCCCGATGAAGTGCTGGTGAAACTGATCAGCTCTTACACTCGCGAGTCGGGCGTTCGTGAGCTTCAGAGGAAGATTGGATCGCTCTTGAGAGCCGCGACCGAGAAGGTCGTTCGCGCGAAAGATCATGCAGCTCCTGTAGTTGTTGAGCTTTCGTGGTTGGATGAAGTCTTTGGCGGCGAGCGTTTCCATCATGAGCTCTCAGCCGAGAAGCTTGAACCAGGTGTTGCAACCGGGCTTGCCTGGACGCCTCAAGGCGGGGACATCCTCTTTATTGAGGCGACCCAGATGCCAGGCAAGGGTGGGCTGATGCTCACGGGGCAGCTCGGCGATGTCATGAAGGAATCGGCGCAAATCGCGTTGAGCCTTGTGAGGTCACGGCTTCCTTATTGGGCACCGAGCCTGCACTTTGACGTCACCGACGTGCACATTCACGTGCCGGCTGGCGCTATCCCGAAAGATGGACCATCGGCTGGGATCACGATCTTCACGGCACTTGCCTCGCTTTTCGCTAAGCGAAGCGTGAGTCCTAAGATCGCGATGACAGGCGAGGTCAGTCTTCGGGGCGCGGTCCTTCCGGTCGGAGGAATCAAGGAGAAGATGATTGCCGCGCATCGTGCGGGAATCAGAACGGTGATTCTCTCCAAACGAAACGAGAAGGATATCAGGGAAGTCCCAAAAGAGGTGAAAGATGACTTGAAATTCATCTTCGTTGAAAACGTCTCCGAGGTCTTGAAGCATGCATTAGGCATCGAGCCGAACCAGTCCTTCGAGGCCCTGGGAGGCTCGAGCGGAATGGCAGCGTCTGCATAACTGCAGTCGCTTGACTTCAGGCGGTGAGTCGCCGATTCTCAGTTCATGATTGAGGTTCGGCAGCTCACCAAGACATTTCGCGTTCATCACAAAGAACCCGGCTTAAAAGGTTCCGTCGCTGGCCTTTTTCGCCGAAAATGGATCGATAAGCATGCGCTGAAAGGCGTATCGCTTGACATCGGTCCAGGCGAGATCGTAGGTCTTGTTGGCGCCAATGGCGCTGGCAAGACCACGCTCGTCAAGGCCCTGGCAGGAATCATTCATCCCTCATCGGGCGAGGCTAAGGTCTTAGGCTATACTCCATGGCAGAGAAAAAACGAGTTTCGCCGCCAGATTGCTCTCATCATGGGACAGAAAGCCCAGCTTTGGTGGGATTTGCCTGCCGCCGATTGTTTTCTCATCCTTCGCGAGATCTATAAGGTCCCGCCTCAGGAATTCAAAAAAAATCTCGATTTTCTGACCAACGCCTTAGGCGTTCAAAACCAACTCAATACACAGATTCGAAAACTATCTCTTGGCGAGCGAATGAAGCTTGAGCTCATCGCCGCGCTTTTGCATCAGCCCAAGGCCGTGTTTTTGGATGAGCCAACGATTGGTCTCGATTTTACAGCTCAAAGAGCCATTCGAGAGTTCTTGCTCGATTATCGCCAAAGACATCGACCTGCGATGATTCTCACTTCCCATTACATGGAAGATATTGAAACGCTCTGTGAGCGGATCGTGATCATCCGGGAAGGGGAGTTTGTCTACGATGGCCCGCTAGCCCGGATCGTGCGAGACGTGGCGGGATCTAAAGTCATCACAGCGCAGCTTAAGCCTGTGGACGGTCGCAAGCCTGCATCAGAGATCTTGGATCGACTCCCTGCCGAAGTCATGGAAGAGACTCCTGAGAGTCTGAAGGTAAAAGTTCCTCGTGATTCGATTCCTGATGTGGCGTCAGCCATCTTGCAACGGTTTCCTGTCATCGATCTCGGTGTCGAGGAAGAAGACATCACCGCTGTCATTGAGACGCTCATGCGAAAAGGAAAGGCCTGAAGCGATGTTAGGCTGGCCTGGACATCTTTTCTCGCTTGAGATCCGCAAGGTCCTCTCATACCGGGTGGACTTCTGGATTAATTTCCTAGGGTCGGTCATCACCGAGCTTCTAATCGCTTACTTTCTCTGGCGAGCGATTTTTGATGCTCAGCATGCTGAGCAGATCGGTGGCTATAGCTTTCAAGCCATGATCCTTTATTACGTCCTTGTGGCACTGGCACGACGCACGGTCATGGCGTTTGATCAGGGGATCATCTCGTTTGAGATTTATGATGGGAGTCTGAATCGTTATCTGGTCTATCCGGTATCACTTTTCAGCTACAAATATATCTCTTGGATCGCTAACGCGTTCATCACCTATCTTCAGCTTCTGACAAGTATGGCGATCTTCATTGCGATGATTGGGATTCCTGCCGATCGGCAGGTCAGTTTTCAAAGCGTGCTGATGGGAACGCTTGCGCTCTGGGCGGCAAGCTCGGTCTATTATCTTTTCTCGATTCTCTTTGAGATGGTGGCTTTCTGGGCAGAAAATGTCTGGAGCCTGCTTGTGATGCTTCGTTTCAGTGTCGCGCTTCTGGGAGGAGGATTGCTACCGATTGCGCTCTTCCCGGAATGGTCAAAGAAGATCTTAAGCGCGCTTCCATTCCAGCACATGGTCTCTCTGCCTGTGCGTGCATTGATGGGAGAAGTAAGCTGGATCGAGATGGGATCAGGCCTGGGAGTGCTTGCGTTCTGGGCGCTTGTTCTGATGGCCTGTGTCGCCTGGATCTGGCGCCGAGGCACGCTAAAATACAGCGGAGTGGGGATCTGAAATGCGCTACCTCAGGCTCTTCGCCAGATTTGTGGAATTCTCAGTGGGCAGATCGCTTGAGTTCCGGCTCGACTTCTTTTTCCGAGTCGTCATGGATCTTGTCTATTATCTGATGAACATCGCTTTTTTTCGGATCCTTTTTCTTCATACCGGATCGGTGGGAGGCTGGGACGTTCATCAGACGATGATCTTTGTATCGGGCTTTTGTGTGATTGATGCGATGTACATGACGCTTTTTTCAAACAATCTGTGGTGGTTTCCAAGATACGTCAACCAAGGCGATCTTGATTATCACCTGGTCAGACCCGTCTCCTCGCTTTTCATGTTGAGCGTTCGGGACTTCGCGACCAACTCCTTCATCAACCTTCTGTTGGCTCTGGGCGTCCTGGGCTGGGCGGTTCATCAATATCCGGGTGAGTTTGGCGCAGGAAAGATCGTACTCTTTCTGGCGTTTTTAGTCTTAGGGCTTTTAGTTCAGTATCTGCTGCGGATGACTTTTATCATTCCTGTGTTCTGGACGCACTCGGCTCGCGGGTTGGATTCGTTCTATTATCAGATGTCTCATATCGTGGAGAGACCAGATCGGATCTTTCGAGGCTGGGTTCGGATCGTTCTCAGCTGGGTGATTCCGTTTTCTGTCATCGCCTCGGTTCCAGCGCACCTCGTGCTAGAGGCGTTTCGCTGGAATGTTTTCTTGCACCTTTTGGCAGTGATTGCGCTCTACGCCTGTGTTGTAGGCGTTTTGTGGAGAGCAGGGCTCAGGGCTTATTCGTCTGCTTCATCGTGAATAAAGGTAGAGATTCTCGTCATGACTTCTTCGGCTGAGTGGCCGATGACATCATAGTGCTGATTCTCCTCATAGATGAAGTAGCGGCTAAAGTCCTCGCCGGAGTTTTTCTCCACTCTTTGGCGCTCGGAGAAAATGGTCCAGGCTTCGACCCCAAAGTTCGTCAGGATCAGTGAGGGAAGCGCAAAGGCGCGAGCAACGTGCATCGGGCCTGAGTCCACTCCGATGAAAAGATCAGCCCGGCTAATGGCTGCAAATAGCTTCCTGGCATGGGCATAGCCACGTGGCAAGAGAAGGTGGCGCTCGCAGCCTGGAATCGGAGTCTGCCCTTCGACCCCGACCTGCCAGAATCGGACATGTTCCTGGTTCTCGCGGACGATTCTTTGCCAGACTTCATCGGACAGCACCGACGAGCGCGTCTTTCCCCAAGGATGAAGAATACAGAGCGGGAGCAAGTCGGCGCGATGCGAAGGGGTCTGCTTGAAGAGCCGATCCGCCCATTGCTCTTCTTTGTCGGTTAAATAGATTTCAGGTTGAACGGTCTCGCTGATCGGCACATCAAAGAAATGCTCTTTTCTTTGAATGAGATGACCCGTCCCCAGATTGCAATCATCCCCATAAACGGCGTCTGGGAGCCACTGAACTCCGTCGACATACGGGTTTCCGTGAAAAACGACGGGGTTGAATCCACGAGGGTAGGTGAAGACCTTGAGGCCGGGATAAAGGGTCTTCAGCTTTCTTGGTAATGTCGAAAGCAAGAGAGGGTCACCAATGGTTCTTGTTTTGCTTCCGATGCAAATGGATGAAGTGGACCTGAAAGGAGGGGGAGACGACGGGAAGAATTCAATATTCTTGAATCGCCGAAACTCAATTCTTGGGAGCTGTGGCCCCCAGGTTTTCCAAAGCCAGGATTTGATCATAAGGCGCCGGAGTTAATCTTGAGTCTCAGGCTTCACTTAATCAAATGAAATCGAGGCGGATTTGGCAGAAATGACTTTCGGGCTTTTATTGACGAAGTCTTCCTGGTCCTCTTCGCCAATGTACAAGTCCAGATGATTGCGACCACCCAGCCCCGCCTCGAATCGATCGGTGATTTTCCACCGGACATTTTTGATCTGAGCGCAGGTCTGTGGATTGATCTCGGCTCCGTCCATATCGTCCACGCCACAGTCGACGACCTGAAAGCCTGTTCCGAAAGACATCACGCTGGAATCCGCGGCGGCCGACTCCCAAGAAGTCAGTGCTTTGCCCGATGCGTCTCTGGGAGCGCTGTCCAGCCAATAGCCATCGTGCCTGGACCAGCAAAGGTATTTTCCCGCATGCTCTCCGCTTGTGATTCTTCCGGTGCCTTCGTCTTTGACTGCCTTGACGAAGTCAGCGGGATATTCACCCAGGTTCGACTTCCAGCGGCAGCCCATTTCAGAGCAACCTCTGACTTTGGTTTTTTTGTGATGATGAAAGCTTTCGACCGCCGTGTAGTAAACGGTGATCTTCCATGCGTTAGATGTGGCCGCGTATGCGGGCAAGAGAAGGGTTGAGAGAAGGAAGAGAACTGCGGCGTTCGTCGTGGCGACCATCATTGGCCGCCAGTCTTACAAGAAGGGTTCCAACGACCAGAGTACTGTCTTACTTCAGCCGTTGGAACTCAAAAGGACGGGATTATTCTTCGAGCAAGCTGCGCAGCATCCATGCGGTTTTTTCATGAAGCTGCATACGCTGAGTCAGGAGGTCTGCGGTGGCTTCGTCGTGCGCGGAGTCGACAGCATCGAAAATGCCGCGGGCCGTACGGACCACTGCTTCTTGTCCTTCGATCAATTGGCGAATCATATCCTTGGCGTGTGGAACGCCGACGGTTTCGCGGATCGAGGAAAGTTTTACGAATTCCTGGTAGGTGCCTGGAGCAGGAAAGCCCAGGGAGCGAATACGCTCAGCAATCAAATCCACCGCGGTTGCAAGCTCGGTGTACTGAGTTTCAAACATCAAGTGAAGCGTTTGAAACATTGGACCGGTGACGTTCCAGTGGAAGTTATGGGTCTTGAGGTAAAGAGTGTAAGAGTCGGCGAGAAGGTGCGAAAGGCCTTCTGCAATCTTCTTACGATCTGCTTCTGAAATTCCAATATCGATCACGTTTTGAGTTTTCATGGTCATATCCTCAGGCGCGACTTTATCACGGGGAGCGTGAGGCTAGCCAAGGAGAACGTTGATGACGCAGGGTTTTATGCCTGGTTTTTGATTCTCGTGCGGGGCATAATGATGTCCTCCATGCGTATCATTCGTATTCTGGCACTCTCGGGAAGCTTAAGAAATAAGTCCTATAACTCGGCCGTTCTTCGCGCTGCAAAAACGTTGGCTCCTCGTGACGTCGAGATATCCCTCTTTGAGCGTCTGGGCGAAATCCCGCTTTTTAATCCGGACCTGGGCGATGGTGAAAACTTTTCTGCGGTCTCGGAATTGCGAAAGCAGATTGCACAGTGTGATGCGTTTCTCGTTTCAAGTCCCGAATATGTTCACGGTGTTCCGGGAGCGTTAAAGAATGCACTGGATTGGATTGTGGGTACCGGAGAGCTGGATGGCAAGTCTGTGGGAATCATTAACGCGACGCCTGCGATCGAAGGCGCGCAGTGGGCGCAGCAGGGCCTGATTGAGATATTGAATGTCATGTCAGCGAATCGTGTGGTGAATGGCGCAGTGCTGAAGCTTGATGCGATTCGAAAAAAAGTGGATGAGAGTGGCGAGATCATCGATCCCTCCACTCGAGAATCGATCATTCAGTGCATTGAAGCATTGGCAAACGCGGCCCGTCAGACTTAAAAAGTCTGAGCATGGCAAAACTCTCTTCACGCATCGGCAGCTTCCTTCTTCTCATTCTGGTTTGCAGTGAAGTGTTTGCCGCCGATCTGCCCGA
>JBJMMA010000025.1:0-18152 GCA_045805065.1 Bdellovibrionia bacterium
TCTCATTGAGAGCCACTGCCGAGAATGGCTGCTGCGGCGATCCAAAAAGCGCGTGCTCCCCGAGCACCTGTGAGCCCGCTACCTGATAGATCTCAATGTTTTTCTTGGGGCGCTGGAGATAGACGGAGATCAGCCCGGATTGAACCAGGTAGACTGTCGTCGCCTTGTCGCCTTCGTTAAAAAGTAACTCCCCCTTCTTTAAAGTCTTCAGGTATTGACTCATTCGCAAGTCGTATCGACACGGGTCTTTATAAACTTTAAAGCAAATCGAAAGGGGTGAATTTGACATCCATTTCGTTGCACGAACCCCATGCACGAATGATTGGCGAAGAATGCAATGCTCAACCTGCTCTGCTGCGCTGAGAAAACAACATAGCAAGGCGCGCTAGCTCGGTGCTCAGACCAATTCCCCTTTGAAACCTGCTTTTCAGTGTCGCAATCTGCGCCAAATTCCCGAAAACGAGCCGCAGGTACGTCGCTTGCTTTGGTCCCAACAGCATGCGGCCTGAGTTGTTTGAAAAAGCCGCGTACTTGGATTTGTTTACAAATTCGTCAAAGGAGGACGACACACATGCTACGGAAAGCACTGCTTGGAACTGCAATGATGGCTCTCATTTCTTCTGTCGCTATGGCAGACATTCTGCCTCCAGTGAACTACGCTGGTCAGAAGGCTGGCACCTATGCTGGCCAGAAGGCTGGACAAAAGGCTGGTCAGAAGGCCGGTCAGAAGGCCGGTCAGAAGGCCGGTCAAAAGGCTGGTCAGAAGGCTGGACAAAAGGCTGGACAAAAGGCTGGCCAGAAGGCTGGACAAAAAGCTGGCCAGAAGGCTGGTCAGTTTGCAGCTCAGAAGGCTGGCCAGAAGGCCGGTCAGAAAGCTGGACAAAAGGCTGGCCAGAAGGCTGGACAAAAAGCTGGCCAGAAGGCCGGTCAGTCCGCTGGTCAGAAAGCTGGCCAGAAGTCTGGCGTCAGCTACAGCAACGGCAGCGGCAGCACCGGCTACTAAGCTCTAGCAGTCATCAGGCATTACACGGGGAAGAATTTGCGAAAATCGCAGTTCTTCCCCGCTTTTTTTAAATCTCTCTCTTACAATCCTCTTTTGGCCATTCGGAGCAAAGAACCATGCAAACCCTTCGAATCGAGGCCCACCCGAGCGCTCCTCAAGCTTTGGCTCCCATCACGTTGCTTACGGGAACGGTACTCACCATCTCCATTCTCTCAGGTTTTCAATCCACCCCGGTTCCTCATGAACTTGCCTGGCAGTTCTCACCGATCGGTTTTTTAACGAGCGCACTCAAAGGCGGACTGCCGGCAGAATACCTGGACCTTCCTACGGCGAATTACTTCCGCGGTCCCTCAGGCCTGAGCCTCGATTATGCGACGGTCTTTTTCAAAACCTGTTTTCTGGAAGCGCCTTTCTATGCCTGGTGTTTAAGGCGAGAAGGCTTCTTCAAAGCGGTGCAACTCATCCTCACCGCCAACTTCCTCACCCACCCGATCGTATTTTTCGTGTTTCCGCTCTTATTCGCCCGCTACGTCCCGGCAGCTCTTTCAGCCGAAGTCTTTGCGGCCGGCGCTGAGATGCTCTTCATCGGGCTCTGGATGAAAAACTCATATGGGGCGCGCACTGGCTGGATCTCGGCTTTCATCATCCTTTTTGCAAACCTTTTCTCATGGGAAGTGGGGATGTTTGTCTAATGACCTGGGCAATGATGGATTTATGCGCGGAATGCTTTGATTTCTTTCGCTCACGAATTCTTCGTCTCACCATGAAGTTCGAATGGGCGCGCCCGCTGTTCTACAATCGCTCTTTGCGACTTGCGTTTTTGTTCCTGCTTTCCTGCACGACATCCCTGCCACTGGCTCTTTTTTTTCCGCTCTGGCTTCTGCTCTTCGGGCCTTTGGTTTATGGGGTTCCCCACATCGCTTCAAGTCTTCGCTATTTTCATCACTCGGCAAGAGCGGGAGAAAAAGATGACTCAAGAACGCGGACGCTCGCCTTTGTGGCCGCGGGAGTCATTTTGGTTGGCGTCTTTGTCCACAGACTTTTACTGACACAAAGCGTATTCAACATCTCGGTCCCGCAACTCAGCGAATGGAAAGGCTCGACTTACATCGACCTGATCGCCCTGAGCGTAACCTTTGCTTTAGGTGCTTGGATTTATCGCAAATCGCTCTCGCAGCTGATTGCAGGAACTCTCTTCATCACGCCACTCGCGGTCGCGTTCTGGTTCAAGCCCATGGAAACCATCGGAGCCATGGTCTTGATTCATAATTTCGTGGCTTTTGTGTATTGGATCCGCTCGACCCGAAGTCGATCCGAGAAAAGGGTCGCATGGTCCGCCTTTGCCATCACGCTGGGCGTCTCAGCCGCGATCTTTCTGGGGGTATTTGATCCACTTTACTCCGCCTTTCATCATTTTGAGCCCAGGCTTGCGCTCACGGTTGCGCAACTGACCGCAGAGGACACGGGACGCCTCATCGCGCCCTGGTGGCAAGGCGCTGACTCGTTCTGGCTTCATGCCTGCAGCGTTTATGCTTTCGGTCAGGCACTCCACTACTTTGTCTGGCTCAAGGCGATCCCCGATCAATTCCACACTCATGACGTACCCACCACGTTTCGTCAAAGTCTGAAGCTTTTGTCAGAAGACTTTGGCCGAACGGTAAGCATTGCACTGGTCCTGATCAGCGCCGGGTCGATCGTGATCTGGAGCTTCATGTCGCTTCAGGAGGCCAGGATGATTTATTTCTGCCTCGCAGGCTATCACGGGTATCTTGAAATCGCGGGGCTGGCACTCTCGCTTCGAGCACCAGCCCCGCGCTACCGCTAGGATCACAACAGCGCTTGCGGATATGGCTTTATTCGGTCAAAGGAACCAACACACCACACGCCACACCGAGCGTTTGTTGAGGCGTCATGCCCGATACATCGCTTGCCGCAGTATTTGGAAGAAGCGTTGTTGGGGAGACACCGTGAATTTCCACAACGCGACCACTGAGAGCAAGGTTTGCCGAGCCCGCCGATCCTGAGGCGGTAGGACTTATGGTGGGACTTACACTGGGAGTTGCAGCAACTCCCGCTTGAGGCGATGCAGTTCCAGGAGCTGGGAGACTGCTGAGAAATGCGGATGATCCGCCGTTGATATAGTTCAGTACGCCATCCGCGGCCGCGGTCGGAAAGACCATGCTTGCGGAGGCCTGTGGCGTGGCTGGAGCGATATCTCCTGAGAGGCTCAGCGGAATGATGGGAGGACCCGAAATCGCTTCAGCCTCAACCGCATCGACGACTCCATCTCCATTGACATCAGCGGAGATATTCGCGCAGGCCGTGCCCTGATGAATATGCATTTCATGCACCACGTCTGGAGCAAGATTTGAAGCCTGAACCATTGCTCCTATTCGGCCCTGGTCCACCACGACGGTCACTGTTCCTGTAGCACCGCTGCCGTTTGCGGGATTTAAGACTGCAGAGTAGACCTGACGAGTGGTAGAGCCCGTCGCTCCGCCTGCGCTCGCTGGACTTGGAGAAACAGTAGGAGAAGCGGTTGGAGATGCCCCTGGCGAAGCTTTCACGCCCGGAAGTCCTTCGGGTGCACCAACGCTTCCCCCTCCTGCCCCTGTTTGCGCAGATACTCCGATTGCAACGAAAGTTGCCGTACCCAGTGCCGCGACCAGTGTGGCGCGGAACTTTGTCTTCTCACTCATCGACATAAAAATCTCTCCTTTGGGTTTGACTCGTTTCAATGCAAAGCGTGTGCGTTGTTTGGCCCAGAAGGAGAATTCTCGTTTAGGCGACTTCGGGATTCATCTCATCGCCTGTGGCCGCGGGCGGAGCTGACGGATAAGGAGGAGGCGCAGGTTGATAGCCTGACATCGGCATAGGTATTGTGAGTCCCTCACCTTCCAATTCTGCAAGGATGCGACGACGTCTTTCGAAAAGTGCAACGACTCCCGCAAAAACAAGCCCGCGCACGATCCATTTTCCACCGGTCTCCATGAAATTCGCAACGCGCGAGGGTTTCATTCCACCGAAGACATTCGAGGTTCCAGGCACAGGATCATAGAGATTGTTCGGCTGATCGGGCGTCTTGGGCTTTGAAGTTTTTTGCAAGTGGGAGGCATACCACGACTGCAGATGAAGAAATGTCTCCGGAAATCGACGTTGCATGAAAATCGCATTCTTTCCAAATCCGCCGACGACGGTCGAAAAACGCGGCTTCTCGCAAACCTTCATGATCGCATTGACTACAAGCTGGGGATGATAAGTCGGAGGAATCGGTGCGGGCTCGACTCCCAATTGTGTCTTTGCATGTTTAAAGAGCGGCGTTGCAAACGAGGATGGAAGAATCGTGGAGAGCTTCACGTTGGAATGCTCATACAGAAGTTCCGTATAAAGAGATTTATAGTAACCATAGAGTGCATGCTTACTGGCTGAGTATGATGCGCTGAACGGAACCCCGATTTCTGATTCCACACTGAGGATCCCGATCAGCTGCCCACTGGATTTCTCCAGATGAGGAAGAGCCGCCCGTGCGCCATAGATCTGTCCGTAAAAATTGACGTCCATGACTCTTTTAAAATCATCGAGCGAGATCTCAGAATCCAATCCGTAAATCGATGTGCCGGCATTATTGATCCAAATGTCGATACCACCAAATTCCTGGGCAATGTGATCAGCAGCGCGCTTCATGCCTTCCGCATCTGTCACATCCATGGGAAACACATAAGAGCGTCCACCTAAATCCTTCACCTCAGCAGCCAGTGTCCCAAGCCCATCGCGGCTTCTAGCTATCAGCCCAAGCTTTGCTCCTTGTTTGGCGAAACACAAAGCGGTCAGGCGCCCTATTCCTGAACTTGCTCCCGTAATTACGACGGTTTTTCCTGTAAATGAGTTCATCCTTTTAACCTCTTATTAGCCTCTTAACCTCGCCTGATTCTTTGCCTCCAGTTTGTGCATCAGGTATTCCTTTGTGCATCAGGTATTCCAGCATGCCCTTCCAGCTGAAAGTTGACAGCTACGACCTCGCGCGTTACAAGGCCGACCATGAAGTCGATCTCCAAGCCAAAGCTCGCGTTGTCCGGAACCATGATTTTTGTCTGCGCAGCCGCCCTGGCCGTAACAGAGAGCCCATGGCGTCGAACCTGCCGTGCACAAGGGGGTACGCCTTGGGATGTTCGCCTGGAAGATGATCAAATCACTCTTTGCCGCTTCAATGGCATCGGAGTGGATACCGAGACTTTCTATCATCAGCTTGAAAACGACAATGCTCCACAAGCCGTCAGTGCCTTTCTGAGTCAGCCTCAACCAGGCCCTTCAAGTCCGAGAGTCGCTTGCGAGAACAGCGGCGGAAATTATGTCAGCGTCGTTGACCTCGAAGAAATGCCAACCGCGCTTTGCCAATTCTCAGATAACTCTCGCATTGAGGCGCGTGCGTTTTCCGTAGGCTCAGGCCCAGGAGCTGGCGCTGCGCTGGCTCGCGCGCTCCGCCCATAGGGTCACTCGGTCAGGCTGCGTCCGACACAGTCCGCTGTTTGTCCCCTAGTTTGGGAAGACTCAGGACAAAACAGGTCTGCGGTATGTTTTCATCCAGATAGAGGCAGCCTCCATGCATCTCGGCAAGAGTCCGTGAGATCAGGAAGCCCACCCCGGCTCCCTGCTTTTTCTCGCGAATGACCCCGCTTTTGTTGCCCTTTCTAAAGTTCTCCCTGAGCGATTGAGGTACGCCAGGACCGTTATCAATGATCCGTACCTGAATCTCATCATCACGTTCCATGACCTCCAGGCGAATCCAGGGATCCTTTGTCCCGCGCAATGCCATCGCCGCGTTCCGAACCAGATTGGTGATGATCTGAAGAAAATGAATACGCACGCATTCAATCAGAATCTCTTCCAACTGAGCATAGTCCGGGATTTCCACACGAACGGATTGAACATACTCTCGAGTCATTGCCAGTGCGTCATCCAAAAGCGCACGAACACTCAATCGTTCGTACGGCTCTTTGACAGAGCCTTTGAACATCGAAAGCATTCCATTGACGATTGATATGACCTGATCGACAGTCTCTTCGATCTGTCTGCATGATTCGATCAGGCTTTGCGAGTTGAACTTTCCCAAAGTCAGTGCATGCCGTATCAACCCTGCTCTTGTCATGATCACGCTGAGAGGATTTTTGATTTCATGACTGACAAACCCCGTCCATTCAGCGAAAGCAGCTCTTCTTTCCTGCTCCAGGAGCCGCCCTCTCAGTTCATTGACACGCTCCGAGAGAACACGCTTGGTCGTGATGTTTTGATGAATGACCGCCACGTAGGCAGCTCCGTCGAATTCGCACCGTATCAGCCAGACTGAAAACCAGCGTTTCTCCAAAGGCGAATGACAAGGATATTCGAGCTGACTGAAGCTGGAGGAGCCAGTCGACGTATTATCCTGGAACATCGAGATGATTCGCGAGCGCAGCACGCCGGCTTCCCAGACATGCTCTTTCTCCGCTCGTTCGCAGACGCCAAGATAATTCGCGCCGATATCCGTTTTGCCGGCCGATCCTTCATTCTCGACTGAGAACCGCTTCCACGCTTTGTTGGTCCATACGATCTGCCCGCTCGAATTCAAAACAGCAACATGCTCGGGCATGTTATTCAGCACCCGACCCAGGACCAGGCCGCCTTGCTCTTTCTCAAAAAGCGTGGAAAAAATGGAAGCGCTCACACCTCAAATGAGATGCAATCTTTATTCGACCTTGCTGAGGACGCTGGAAACGATCGGCGCCTCGACCAGAACCAAAGCTTTGTCGGCACCCACGTGGCCCACGTGCTTGTTCTGAGGAAGGTAGTAGGTTCTGAAGACCTGGTCCCAGATGCTCAAGACTTTGCCATAGTTTTGCTGCGAGGTTTCGATGTTCACCGAGTGATGCCAGCGATGCAACTGAGCCGTGTTGAAAACGCGATTCAACCAACCGGCATCAAAATCAATATTGGCATGCTCCAAAAGCCCTGTTGCCGCGTTCATTGAAAAAACGAGCGCGAAGACCTCGGTTGGAGCGCCCAGAATTGCCAGCGGCATGAAATAAAGAACGAAGTTCAAAAGAAGGTCAAACGGGTGGAATCTGGCGGCATTCATCCAGTACACACGGCGCGGAGTATGGTGCGTTCGATGACACTTCCAGAGCGCTTCAGTCTCGTGCCCCAGCCGATGGGTCCAGTAAAAGAAAAACTCACTCATGACCAACGCCAAGACCAGTTGCACAAGGATTGGCGCCTGTTTTGGCCAGATCGAAAACAATCCATCGCCAAACCCGTGTTTGAGTAGAAAAGAAACACCTTCCACCAGAACCGGAAAGACAAGGTTGGTCAAAAGAAGATCTGACCAGAAGTCATGATCCATTCGGTTCCAGCTTTTCCGGTAAGGCATGAGCTGCTCCAGTACCATGACGATCACAACTCCCGGAATGATCACACCCGAGGCAAGAAGCGTTGGATGCAAGGACGGATACGCACGAATCAGAGTGAGATGCCCGATCAATGCCAGAAAGACAAACGCTGGATAAAAAGCATTTCGAAACACGTCTCTCATTGCATCGTCTCCACTTGCTCAAGCACCGTCTGATATAAAGCCTGATAAGCGTTGACCCGGGTCTTTCGGTCAGAAAGATCGAAAGAACCTACCGTTCCGTCCGTCAGCATGTGGGTGCCATTGAAGACAATGACAGAATGGTAAGGCGAGACATCATTCGGGAGCGTATTTCCTGGATACTCAATAAAGCCATCGTTTGCTCCCACGGAAAGGTGAAGAGCACGATCCAGGTTCTGAAAAGTGCGCATGGTTGCCGCATCGTTGGCAATCAGGCCGTTGCCTGGCACCACACCGACTACTTCCAGATAAACGGCATCTGATGGGAGACCTGTGATGAATTGTGAGCGGACCTGCGAAAGATGCTCCACGGAGATGCTAGGGAGCGCGCGCTCGTACTCCCCCGCTTCTTCAAGCTTAGGGATCGGCATTTTTCTCAAAATCCGGCCAAGCGTCCGCGTGCCATGAAGGGAACCTGCGAACTCAGAGAAAAACGTTCCCCTGAACATCCCTGAAAGATTGATCACAGCGACAATACGACCATATCCCGCTGGGCGACTCTTCTGGGTGCGCTCGGAATCCAGATAGGATGAGAGCACTTGAGAGGTGGCTGCAAGCATTTCGGTGCTCCCCTTGCACAAGCCAAATAAGATAATATCCCCGCCTGCGCGAAGCTGCGTCTCAATTTGCGGCACCAGCAGCGCTACGTTTTCCTCATAAGTTCCCAAAGGCGGTCTTCTGAGAATTGTCGTTTCGATTCCGGTCTGCTGAATCTCAGTCACGAAGTTTTTGACGTAGTCAGGAGTGGACGCCTTGATGTCCTGATCCCAGCCCAGGCCCATGACCACCAGCGCACGCAGACCGCGCTCTCTTTTTGAAGGTCTAGCCGAGTGAATGGAGGAAAGAGTCTTCAAATAGCGCGCTCTGAAAGCCGCATTGGCAGGCTGACTTTCAATCCAGGCCTGGTAGACTTCACCTGCAAACCCTTTTCCATATCTTTTAGATAATTCGCGATTGGTCTCGAGCGTGAATTCCCGGATCGGATGGTGAGCCAGATAGGTCGCGCCATCGGGTTCTTCGTGATAAACGTTTCCCCCCTGCTTGACTTGCTCCAATCGTTGCAGGATTTCTGAATCATTCCCCCAGCGCAGGGTTTGCTGGGGTGCCCCTATCCCCTCCATCCAGCGCTCGCACGACATCGGTATCGCCGAAGAATGAAT
Source organism: Bdellovibrionia bacterium (assembly GCA_045805065.1). Classification (GTDB taxonomy): domain Bacteria; phylum Bdellovibrionota; class UBA1018; order UBA1018; family UBA1018; genus CAZCBS01. The sequence continues at coordinate 8,786 of JBJMMA010000025.1, forward strand.
CTTCCGGGCATAGGAATCTTTTAGATTCCACTGATAGAGCACGGTCTTGTTCCCCGTCGACACGCAACGAGGCATGCCCCCCTCATCCACAGTCCACTGGGCTGCAGAACAAGTTGCAGCAGGAACTACGCAGAGGAAGATATTCAGCGCTAAAATGAAAGAGCGTCGACGGGCCCACATTCGCGCTGGATCTTACAATTCCAGCCTTTTTTAGTCAACTATATTAAACTCAGTACTTTTATTGGCTTAGCCTGCTTTTTGAAGACTCTGGTCTTCTTCGCCTCCGCGAACTTGGAGGGTCAATGCTGCCACCAAGGATTTAAGCTCCACGGCCTGACCGCTCAATTGATGGGCGGCTTCTGAGGACTTCTGCGAGGCACTGGAGTTGCGATGCGTGACTTGATCGAGCTGTGACATGGCCTTGGTGATTTCCTGAACTCCCTGAGCTTGCTCATGGGATGCCGTCGAAATTTCCTGGACCATGCGCTTGAGATCACCCACGTTGCCCACAATCTCATCGAGGACCTGGCCGCATTTCTCAGCAACCTGGGTTCCTGCGTCCACCTTTGACTTACCGGATTGAATCAGGCTTTCGACTTTGGAGGCGGTGTTATTGACGATGCCCTCGACTTTGGAAATGCTCTCCGAAAGCATATCGGAAATATCCTTTGCGGCCTTTCCGCTCATCGCGGCGAGATTGCCCACTTCTTCTGCAACGACTGCGAAGCCCTTTCCATGCTCGCCTGCGCGCGCTGCCTCAACCGATGCATTGAACGAAAGAAGCTTGGTTTGGAATACGATGTCGTTGATGACTTTGGTCTTATTGCCAATCTCAGAGATCACTTGAACGATTTCCGAGATCTCGCGATTGCTTTGCTCGACTTGCTGGAAGATCTGAACGTTGCTTTCGCTGATCTCGTGAATCGATCCGATCATTTCCTGGACCACGTTTTTGCCTCGGGTCGCAGCCTGATGACTTGCTTCAGAAACACCCTCAGAGCGTTTCGCGTTTTCAGCATTCTTTCCAACCATCGCGCTCACCTGCTCAATGGAAGCAACGGTCTCCTGAAGAGCAGCGGCCTGCTCGGTCGTGCTTTGTGCGAGATCCTGGCCTGTTTCCGAGACCTGAGAGGATGCACCAGCTACGACATTCGATCCCTCAAAAAGCTTTTCCACTAGGAATGTGATGTTTTTGCTGAGTCTGGATACTGACCAGACAATGAGAGCCCCCACAGCAAAGAGTCCGCCCAGAAGCGAGGCGATGATCAGCATCGCAGAGTGCTTCATGTCCTGATCCACACCATGCGTGGCATGATCCACTTCTGCATGAACGCGTTCACTTAAAGCCGAATGAAGCTCCATATAAAGCGAGCGAAGCGGCATGTAGTTCTTCACGTAATAAGCTTGCGCGTCCTTGACCTGACCGGCAGAAACGAGTTTCATGACCTCCTGCTCAGCTGGGTCAAGCTTGGACGCATCAAAGTCAGCCAACTCCTGAATGAGCTTCAACGACTGAGGATCATGAGTCAGCGACTTCATTTCCTCAAGGACCTTGCCGTTCATATCATCAGCCTTCTTCTTGCGATCCAGCTCCGCCTTGTTGGAAGGATCCAGAATAAAGCCCTTCATCGCATCGGCCATTTCAAGCACGTACGCTTTGGAGTCTTTAGCGTTATCATCCAGTTTTCCGGCTTGCTCAAGATCCGAAACTCCGCGAGAAAGCGCCTTCCAGGTCACGATAGAAACTGCACCGCCTAAGATTGCGAGCGGAATTAAGAGCATCATGAATTTTTGCGTCAGTGATAGTTTTTTCATAAGTGATCCCTCATTTTTAAAAGCTCAACTCAAAGCGAATAGACCCCACGGAGGCATTGGCTAAACCGGGGTTTGCCACTGGATCTCCCTGAGGATGAATAATGTATTGATAGTCAGGTTGCACTGCGATCCCGGGTAAAAGCTCGATGCGATAGTTCGCTTCGATGGCGCTTTCCGCACCCGGGACTACAACTCCCTGGTCCTGAAGCGAGGCTTCGTACTCTCCGCCGTTCGTGACTCTTGCGAGCGCGACTCCGAAACGATCTTTCGGACGATGCGGAACAAGACCGGTAAAGACAACGCCTGTGCCGAGCGATGTTCCAAAGCGATTGACTTCAGTGGACGCGATTCCATACCGGCAAAACAGCGTCACATTGCCAAAAATGGATTGCTCGGCCAGAAAGTAGATTCCGTGACTGCTTGCCTGAGTCGGAATCGTATTGCCGGAAGAGTCTGTGATCGAGTTATGGAGCGAATCAAATGTTCTCGTATACGTCCAGTATCCGATGCCATACTTGCCAGGGTTTTTGGTCTGGTCGATTTTACCGCGAAGATAAGCCATTTCAGAGATCAGCAGGAGCCCATCCTTCGCGTTCAGACGAAACTTTGTTCCGTATGGGTTTCCAGGATCACCGCTTTGCGCATTCCACACGCCAAACTGAAAGTAGAATTCCTTCGTAGGCTCAACACGAAACCGGATCGCTGGCGCCGTCGTCGGGAAGATCGATGGGCCATTCACGCCGGTCTGAGATAGATCCTTTCCTACTCCAAACGTGCTGTTAAAGAAAAGGCCGGACGAATCCGTCACATAAAATTCGCTGTTCAGATCGTGCATGCCCACGAGAACCGAGACTTTATCTTCGAACAAAATCTGCTGAGCCCAGAGTTCGTACACCTTGGCGGTGTTCACAGGCGTTTCGATATTGCTGCTGATCTGAGCATCGCCCACGTTTTTGGAAGGATCTCCTCCCAGGTCACCCAATCCGTAGAAAAAGAAGCTTCCGCCTTTCCAGCCAACAAGCTTCTCTCCGTCAACACTCACGCGAAGATCAATATTGGATAGATACGTCGATGCTTGGCGGATCCCGCCTGAAAAATTGCGATTCCACTCACCGCGATAGATCAGCGCCAGGTCGATCCCAAGGTCGGAAATTTTCTTTCTTGCCCCACCCCAGTTCTTGGTGAGTCGAGATTCCTCTTCCATCGGACTTTCTGCGACAGGAGGAACCTCTTGGGTCTCACGCGTCGCCGAGCGCTGAGGCAGTGGCGTTTCGCCTGCAAGCTTTTCAAGACTCTCGGCTTCTTTCTTAGCCTGAAGCTTCGACTTGGACTTCTCTTTGATCTTCCGCTTTTTCTTTTTTTCTTTTTTCTTCTTCGGAGGCGGAGCTTGCTCTTCGCTTTCGCTCTCTGGCTCCGCAGTCTCTACTGCAGCAGGTGCGGCACTAGGCGGCACTGGCGATGGAACAACGGTAATTTTAACTTCGGGTTGAACTGAGACCTGAGAGGGAGTGGCCTGCTGGTTTGCTTCAAGCTTTTTGAGCTTTTCACGGACGGATGAGATCGCATCCTCTGCGGTTTTCGCCTCTTCAGCAAATCCCAAAGATGCGCTTCCCATCGCGAGCGCCAAAAGGGATGCGCTGACATAAATCTGACTGCCTCTTTTTCTAATCATCTCGAACTCAACCTCATGGATGCATTAAGAGTATGCATTCCCTTTCGGCAATTCGCGGACTTAACTGAGGTTAGTTGTGAGATGAGAACAATTAAGGCGCACTATTCTTGAGTGAACAGTGGATGATTAATGTGTGATTTCGGGAGCTTCTCTACTCTTTAGAATTTTTGTAGAAATCGTGAAGCCAAGAGAAAATGAGTCAATTGTCGCCAGGAAAGGACAAGCCGAAACGCTCATCCATTCCTGGCTTCATATAAATTCATTACATCGGATGACTGATCGAATGGCAGGTCAGCTCGGCAGAGGTCGTGCCGGTATCGGTTGGAAGAATGAGAGTCGCGTTCATGGATTCAGGAGAATCTTCCATGTTCACGTCCGCGCTGTAAACCAACCGGAAATTCTCTCCATTCGTTTCGGTGTCAGTAAAGATCTGGCTGACTCCTTGTGACGTCAGCGTGACGGTAGGAATCGTCAGAATCACCTTCTTGCCTGCAATCGACGATTCAGAAACTTCGGCCGAGTAATGCGGCATAAGACCGCCGTAGGAGATCTCAACATTCACGCCCGCATCCGCCAGGTTAGGATTTGAGCAACGGAGCGTCAGGTACATTTCATCTGGATTGCCATCGCGGACCACAGCGAAAGCAGGAGCCTGAGCCAATACAGCCAAAGCAGAAGCCAGAACAAGAATCGTTTTTTTCATGAGTTCCTCGTTTCAATGATCAACACCGTTCAACTTGATCACTTTTTAGCCGTCTAGGCGAAAGATGGAAAGCAATTTACTGCTCGGTTTCGCGATAATGCTCAGCATCAGGACCAATTCAGTCTTTAATTGAGCAGCTGAGGTCACGCTCTTCGCCTTCAAAAGCAACCGTCACATCCGTAACCTGGCCATCCTTCTTTTCGATAGCAAAAACACCACCGCTGTTTTCGCCAAACAGGTAGACAAGCTGACCTGGACGCACGGTCGAGTGAGCGCTGATCGGTGCGCCATTGATCAGGTCATTCTGGTCCAAAGTAAGGACAAGTCCCACTCCGTCACGAGACTTCATCTGAAGGGTTAATCCCCTCTCTGAGGCCGTGAAGTTTGCGAAGCAATGGGTGCCTTGAACTCGATACTCAGAGCCAGACAGAAAGTCGCGAGCCTGGGACAGAAAACTCACGCTGCTGTTTTCAGAAGCATAAGCCTGGGATCCAGAAACAACGGCGGAAATGGCAGCAAAGATAACGAAGAGTTGGGTCATATAGCCTCTCAATTGCTTAAAGATTTGCGGGTCTTTTACAATGGCAGGCTAACGAGGTCCATTCTTTAATATTTGTGTAGTTAGAGCTGGAGAACGCACACGCTAAGCTCTTGAATTCATTCAAGTCGCTTTACGGATTCACGGTTCCGCCGTAAGGCGAAGTTCCCGTCGCCACCGACAGCGTGCCTCCGCCTTTTGTGACCGTGTTGCCATTCAAGCTCAGCGCATGCAGGGTCAGGTTATAGCCCGACATATTGATCGATCCGCTCGTAACGGTAGTCGTTTGCGTGGATCCGTTCCAGATCACGTTGGATGCGAGCGTGATGCCGCTTGGGTTGTTCACCGTAATGACTCCGCTTGGAAAGGTCCCACCGCTTTGTGTGACGCTTTGTGCGCTGGATCCATTGAATGTCATAGCCGCGGTGCCGCCGTATATTTCCGTAATCGTCACATTACCGGCCACTGCCAGCGTTCCTCCATCAATGAGGTGAAAGGTATTAAAGGTTAAATTTCCACCGATGTTAAATGTCCCGCTTACGGTCTCATGCAGGTAAGTGCAGCTCTTGCTGACGAACTGAACATTGTTATACGTCGCGGAGCCCGGCGAGATTGTGAGAGGGATACAATCTGAATTGAACATCAGAGTTGATCCCGTCGTCACTAGATTTCCCGACGTGTAAGTAAAACTTCGCCCAAAATAAATGGAGCCTGATAATGTGACATTATTCGCTCCCGCTGCGATGGTGACGTTAGGAAGGTTCGCTGACGACGAACCATTGCCCGAAATCGTCTGGCCAGCGGCATTTCCTGCGACAACGATCGTTGCTGATCCAGAATAGACGTAGTTGCCTGTGACGATGTCTCCATAGGCATTGATTGTTCCGCCATTGATGTAGTTCTGCCCGTTAAACGTGAGAGTTCCGCCCACATTCAATGTTCCAGAGATGTTAGCAGTGGGTCCATTGGCACCTTGGGTGAATTGAACATGGTTAAGCATCGCGCTTCCGGCAGAGATCGTTTTTGATCCATTGGCAGCGTTAAAGATGAACGTTGATCCTGTTGCCGTAAATGTACCGACGGTCGTCACCGTGAAGTTACTGTTGTAGAGGTTGACCGTACCGCTGAAGGTCACAGGATTTGACCCCGTATCAATCACCAGATCCGCCCGCAGACTCGACGTCGGATCTCCGGTGACGGTCTGTCCTGAAGCGTTTCCTACCAGCTTGATCGTCATGCCGGATGACTGCCCGTAGCTTGAACTCGGCATATTGAGATTGCCTGAGAGAAGAATCGTTCCGTTCGAAAGCTTTCCGTATCCGGGACCCGATACATTAGCGAGAGTGAGATCCCCTGCAATGGTCATCGAGCCACCGCCCAGGTCATTGTTCGTTTCCGATCCGCTGAATTTCACATTTTTATAAGTCACGCTTCCTGGAATGATGGAAGTCACAGTTGACCAAGGCTGATTGAATTGAAGCATTCCGCCATTGTGCGCAAACGTAGGTGATCCACTCACCTTGAAAAGCGTGCCATTGACCTGCCACGTTCCAGAAGTCGCTGTGTAAGCTCCACCCAGAAGTGCCCAGCTTCCGTTGTCGGTAATCGCATCGCCGCTGCTGCTTCCAGCAAAGGATCCTGCGGATTGAATCCAGCCCGATGATCCAATCGTCAGAGTCACACCGCTGTTTTGAGTGATCGTGCCTGAGTAAGTTGAGTCCATTCTCACTCCGCCCACGCTCATGTTCGCAGTGATATTGGGTGAGCAATTGGATGAGCAGGTTCCGTTGAAAATGGCGACGTTAGATGCCCCCGGAGCTGCACCCCCCGACCAGTTTGCAGCCGTGCTCCAGTTGGCATTCCCCCCTCCTCCGGTCCAGACAAAAGGATTGGTTGAGATCGTCTCGCTCTGGGACACGCTCTTATAAGCAGTTGCTGAAGCTGTGATCGGCAAGGTCCCCGTCGCGCCCGCGACAAAGTAAAAGCTTGAGTTATTGGTCCCTGAACTTACCGTGATGGACGTCACTGCCGAAGTGCAATCCGGGTCCGAGTAGAAAGTCAGGTTGGTTCCTGCGAGATTGACCGTGAGGGTTGAACTCACATTCGTTGCGACACCCAGGTAATTCAAAGTCTGAATCGTGGCTGTGCCCGAGCAGTTCGACTGATAGATCGATTGCGCCGAAGTCGTGAACTTCAACTTGCCCAGATGAGAAGCCCAAAAAGCAATCGTAGGCACCGTGGCGTGCGCTTGCTGGCACGCCGTCACGCCGAGAAACAAAAGCAATAAGGGTTGAACTCTATCATTCCTCAAGAGACCTCTCCCGCTTACGTACAACAAGGAATTCAGGCAGTTTGCCTTATTAGAAATCTTACTAATTCTATAACATTTGTTCAACTGTGTCTGCGATGACCTCAAAAAACAAAAAAGCCCGGCCTGAACTGAATCAAGCCGGGCTTCAATCGATTTTATCGCCAGTTTTTATCGTTAGCTTATTGATAGAACATGTAGATGTTCGGCAGATTGACCGGAGTACCGTCTGGAAGCGTTCCTGTGACAATCATGGCCCGGATCATCCCAAAGTCATTGTATGCGCCATTCGGAGCGACCTGAGGTTGATGGTAATAAAACTGCTCATTGAGAAGAGAGGATTGGCCGTTCTGGTTCATTACGCGGATACTGCGAACATAGACATCACTGTTTTGGGCGTATCCGGTTGTTCTGTAGAGAAACTTCCAGACCGTCAGGCCCGTGATTCTCAAGAAGTAGACCTGACCGCTCATCTGGACTCTCACATATCCTTCAGGATGCGGATCTTTCGCAGGGCGTGGCATCTCTCCAAAGCAAAGCGCTGGATTGAATGGCTGCGTCTGAGTCGTTGCGCAATACTCATGGGTTCCAGCTGGAGGAAGCGGCGTCGTGCTCAAATGCCAGAGGACAAGATCCGTCTGGGGAGGAGGCGTATCGGCAAACGCCAGAGAGCTCGAAAAAGCCAAACCTAAAACCGATAGAATCAATCCAAACTTCTTCATATGCCGCCTGGACTATCATATTCGATAGAACGCGGCAATTCCTTGTAAAAAGGCGCTTTCCCCGCTGGGGCCTTGGGATCTAACCCTTTGAGAGCCTTCATCTTTTAAAGCAAAACGCCCCACCCGACAACTCGGATGAGGCGTTTCTTTGAGTGATAATGCCTCGAATTATTTGAACCGCGTCTGGAGCTGCGCCGTCACATACTCCCAACCGTCCCGGTGACTGGTCACTTGTTCTCCGAGCGGTAAGAATTCGTGCACAAGCTCCAGACTGGATCCGCCCTCGTCTTCATCATCAAACACGAGGGTCACGCGAGTTGGGCGATCAAACTTCATATTGCAGCCTGAGAGCCAGGAAAAAACGATTTTCTTTCCAGGAATGATTTCCTGAAATTCCCCTGCAACGCCGCCATGCTCGTTAGGGAATTGATACTGACCACCCACGCGAAAATCTGCGCTTCCCTTCTCAACATCCGAAATGATTCCAAAGAAGTTCTTGGGATTGCTGCATGCGGAGTAAAGAACATCGCGGCTCACTGGAAACATACGAACGATGCGGACACGTCCTTCCGCAAGCTCACCCGTAAGATCATCCAGCCCTGCGCACCAGCCATGATCATGAGCATCTGCTTCTTCCTGCGTTGCAAAGCCAGTATGCACGATCAGGATCTTTGTCTTAGCCCCCCCCGACTCAGGAGATAACTCGATCAAAACCCGAGTCTTTGGAAATCCTTCGTCCGATCCCACATCACCCCAGGTGAAAACCAGTTTCCGGTCAGCAACAATTTCGAGAAACTTTCCGCAGCAGACCACGCCTGCGTTCGCGAAAAAGCTCTTGTATCCGCCTCCCTCGCGGAAGTCGATCTCAAGCCTCTCACCATCCGCGCCACAGTTTCTAAACAGCCTTCCTTCTGAAAGCGCCCGGAACACATCACGAGGCGCACTGTTTAGAACTCTTTCGACTCTCACTTCATTTCCGCTTTTTACTGACATTTGCTTCCCTTTCCAAATAGAGCGCCAGATCATCGAGGCGTTCGTTCCAAAAGTTCTGATAAAAACGGATGCACTCTCCGGCTTTCGCCAAAGGCGCTGCATCAAGTTCACACTGGTGCACTCTTCCGTGCTTGGTTCGTTTCACCAGCTTCGCTTTCTCAAGAACCTTGATGTGTTTCGAAACAGCCGCGAGCGTCATCCTAAACGGCTCGGCTAACTCTGTGATGGAACGGGTTTGCTCGCCCACCATCTTCAGAATCTGGCGCCTTGTGGGATCGGCCAGCGCATAGAAGATGCTGTCGAGCTCAGCTGTTTGAAGGTTTACCATATGGTTGAGTATCTCAGAGAGTGATCCAATAGTCAACCATTTGGTAAAGTATCGTTATTTCGACGGGAACTTCCAGTTTTGCGCTTCCGTTTCCAAGAACGTCATAAACGCGCGGACGCGTTGAGCAAGGAATCTTCGGTTGGGTATGACCGCATACATGTTGCCATAGGGTTCGAGTGGATACCGCTGCAGGACTTGTATCAATTTTCCGGACTGCAGCAGTGAAGCGACATCCCAGATGGAGCGGATTGCGATTCCCGCTCCCTGGCAGGCTAGCTCGCTCAAAAA